>JAZRPB010000025.1:0-104549 GCA_045649025.1 Clostridia bacterium
ATGCCTCGTGTAAAGTTAGGACTGAAAATTGACGATATATTATTTAATTATACTTAAAATACAATTGCGTCAATTTCGTCAAGTTCTTCTTTTGTAAAATCTAGATTTTCAGCCATTTTAACATTTTCTGTTATTTGCTCGTGTTTTGATGCACCAATTAACACGCTGGTAATACCTTCACGACTATACACCCAAGAAAGTGCCATCTGTGCAAGAGTTTGTCCCCTCTCTTGTGCAATCTTGTTTAATTTCTTAATTTTTTCCAATATTTCGTCAGACAATGAATTTTCATTCAAAAATCTACCATCTGTTTTTATCCGACTACCTTTGGGGATTCCGTTTAAGTAACGTCCCGTAAGAAGCCCCTGTGCAAGAGGGCTGAAAATAATCAACCCTTTTTTGTTTGAAATTGAACTCTTAAGTAATCCGTTTTCCTCAATAGTTCTGTCGAAAATAGAGTATCTGTTTTGGTTAATTATAAACGGACAATGCAGTTCATCTAATATACTTGCTGCTTTTTCCATAGTTTCGCCATCATAATTTGATAAGCCGACATAAAGTGCCTTTCCGCTTTTTACAATACTATCAAGTGCCCACATTGTTTCATAAAGCGGTGTATCAGGGTCCATTCTGTGATGATAGAAAATATCAACATAATCAATATTCATTCTTCTAAGACTTTGGTCAAGACTTGCTGTTAAATATTTTTTACTGCCATAATCACCATACGGGCCGGGCCACATATAATAACCTGCTTTTGTACTGATTACAATTTCGTCGCGGTAATTTTTAAAATTGTCTCGAAGTATCTTTCCAAAATTCATTTCTGCACTACCGGGCTCGGGTCCATAATTATTAGCAAGATCGAAATGGGTTATTCCATTGTCAAAGGCAGTAAAACACATTTCACACATATTTTTGTAGTCGGCATTATCTCCAAAATTGTGCCATAATCCAAGCGATACCGCTGGGAGTTTCAGCCCACTTTCACCACATTTTCTGTACTCCATGGATTCATATCGTTTTGAATTTGCAACATACATTATATTATTTCTCCTTTCGACACTATTAACATCTTTTGCGTTAAAATCATCGAACAATTTAAACACTCAAATATTATTATATTCTACCACAAACAAAAATACTTACATATATGTCGATTATACCACATTAAAACAAAAATGACAACCTGTTTCTATAAAATATTTATTATTGTACTGGAAGAGCCGAATAATATAGATGCAGATTGTGCCGAAGGCACTCTCTCGTAAAAAGGTGGTAACGATAGCGAGTCGTTAGAGAGGGCGTTTACAACCGAACAGATAAGCCGAGTGTGACTTTTTGCGAAAAAGGAGGAACAGTGAAGCGGGTGATGGGAATCGAATCCACCCATCCAGCTTGGAAGGCTGGTGTTATACCAATGAACTACACCCGGAGACAAGGGGACGGTTATATTGCCTTTCTTGTCTTTCCCGTTCGTTGCTTAAAAGGAAAGAGTGTTATGAATTCCCCTGACAATAATTAGTTAATACTATTGCAAAAAACTGAATTTTATGTTAGAATACAAGTGCTTATAAATTAAAGCAGAAAAAAAGGAAAAGGAGAAAAGTTTATGAAAACAAACAAAAACATACTTATAGCTATCATTGTAGCTGCGGCAATGGTTGTTGCAATACCTGTTCTGGCAAGCGAGATTTACGAAGCAACAGCTAACAGATTCAAGGTAAAGGTTGATAACCAAGAGGTTGATATTGAAGGTTATAATATCGGCGGCTATACATACTTCAAGCTCCGTGATATAGGCAAAAAGGTCGGCTTTGAAGTTGATTTCAAGGATAATAATATCCTGATTAATACCGAGTCCGGCGAGGTAAAAGAGGTTAAGAAATATAAAACCTTCTCAATTTTAGGTGATTCATATTCAACATATAAGGAGTTTGTTATGCCTGCTACAAACGCAGTGTGGTATCCGAGTAATGACAACACTCCCAACGATGTTAAGGATGTTAATGATACCTGGATGAAATTGTTTGAACAGGAGTACGGTGCCGAGCTTATAATGAATAACTCCTACTCTGGTTCACCTATCTGCTACGATGGTTACGGTAGCGGTGAAACTGATTCAGTTGCATTTAGTTATGTAAAGCGTGTTGAGAATATCGAGCCTGCAGAACTTATAATTGTTGAAGGTGCAACAAACGACTGTTGGGCAGGAGCAAAAATCGGTGAATATAAGTATAGCAACTGGACAGAAGAAGATTTAACTACATTCCGTCCCGCTCTGGCATATGTATTTGACTATATGAAGAAAAATTATCTCAATTCTGACGTTGTGTTTATGCTTAACAACGGACTTACACCTGAAATTATAGAATCAGTGGAAATAATCTGTGAGTATTACGATATTCCGTTGTTGAAGCTTGATGATATATCCAAGCGTAGCGACCATCCTAATAAGCAAGGAATGACAGAAATAAAGACCCAGCTTATAAATTTCCTGAACAATAAATAAAACAACTAAAAAACAACAATGGAACTTTTCTTTTTCGAGAAAGTCCCATAATACAGCGTTTTTAGGCATAGAAAAAGAACCGTAATTTTGATACAAAGTTACGGTTCTTCTTTAGCTCCCCAAGTTGTGATGCGAACCATTCGGTTTGGCACCTTAGTCGCTCTGTGCTTTTTGCACAGCTCTCCTGTGCCGGCACGAAAGTCTGCTCCTTTCATCTGCCGCAGGCAGCAGTCGCATACTTTCCCCTTGCGGCAACAGCTTGCCTTCGCCAATGCGTTAACCGCTGTGGGCGTATGGTTCAAGGCTCAATATAAAAAGCAAAACAAAAAGGACATCGTTTGATGTCCTTTTTGTTTTGGCTTTTGCGTTCATAATAGATTTAGTTTGCTTTTAGTTCATACACAAAATTTTCAAATTATATAATTAAACATACTTGCTATATCTTCAAACATATGGTATAATATTTGTAGTATATATTAAATAACAACAGAAAAAGGAATTATAATATGGAATTATTGCAATTAAAATATTTTAGTCATGCTGCTAAAACCGAAAACTTTTCACGTACCGCACAGCGTTTTATGGTTCCCACTTCTGGTATTTCAACCAGTATAAAAAAACTTGAAAAGGAACTTGGCGTGCGACTATTTGACAGAACTGCCAACAAAATAAGCCTTAATGAATACGGAAAAATCTTATTAAATGCTATTGATAAATCCGAAGAATTGTTTAATAAAGCAAAAACTGAAATTTATGATTTATTACAAACTCCATTTGGTGAATTGAAACTGCTTATCCTTACAAATAGACAAAAAGTTACTAATGCAGTATCGAAATTTATAACTAAATATCCCAAAATTTCTATTAATATTAAGCACCAAGAAATAATTTCTCCGTCATATATTAATAAATATGATATCATAGTTACAGACCTAAATATAGAAACCGACAATTTTTATAAAGATTTTTGGTTACGCGAAGAGCTTTTACTTGCAACACACCAAAACAATCGACTGGCCAGAAAAAGTAATGTATTATCCAGCGAGCTAAATCATGAAAAGTTTATTTGTATGCCTAAAGGCAGCAGTTTGAGACGATGTACAGATATCTACTTTGAACAAAACAAGTTAAATCCAGATATTATCATTGAATGCGATGATCCTCAATACATACAAAATTATGTAAAACTAGGGCTTGGAGTTACATTATTTCCAGAAAATTCATGGAAAAACCAAATTAGCAGCGAGATTTCTTTATTAAAAATTCATGATGGTTTATATAGAGATTCCTATATTTATATTAATAAATCAAGTTCAAACACTATACAGCTTTTTTTGCAGATGCTAAAAGAATATAGATAAAAAACGATTTCTACTGTGACTAATAGCTCTATATAGTTTACTCGTAATGGTTTATTGTAAACAAAAAAAGTGACTATTTTTTAAATAGTCACTTTTTTGTTTACGGTAAGAATATTTTTACCAGAAAATATAATACTGACGGGCAAAGAAGACAACCCATTCCCGTATAGAAGGTGGCTGTCATCGCACCGTAGGGTACAAGTTTGGGGTCTGTTGCTGCAAGACCTGCCGTGGTTCCACTAGTTGTTCCCATCAAACCGCCGAACACCATTGCGGCACGAGGCGTGTTAAGTCCAATTTTCTTTGCTAATAGTGGCGTAATAAGCATTACTGATATAGACTTAAATACGCCTACTGCTATTGAAATTGCAATAACTGCGGAATCTGCACCTATTGCTGCACCTGTAACGGGGCCTACCACAAAAGTAGTTGCACCAGCTGCGATGGTGGAAACGCTAACAGCGTCACGATAGCCAAACGCAAGAGCAACCAAAACGCCAATGAAGAATGTTACTACTATTCCCGTAAGAAGAGCAATAACTCCTACAAGACCACACTTTTTAATTTCAGATAACTTTGCACCAAATGAAGTCGCAACAATTGTAAAATCACGAAGTGTGGATGCACCAAGAACTCCTATACCGGTAAAAAGTGTAACATCTGCCAATCCCTTTGAGCCTCCTGTCACTTTTCCACCAATATAAGCGAAAACAAGTCCAAGGAATATTGCAATTGCAGATGAGTGAACTCTGCCACCAGTAAGCTTTGAAACTGCATTGGCAAACATAGCAATGATGCCAACAAGTAAAAATGACATAACAAACGCATTGTCTACAAAAGAACTTACAATGATATCTCCTATTGCTTTCATCTCTCTACCTCCTTCTGTGCTTCATCTTCATTGTTCTTGGGTGAAAACATATTAAAAACAGGAATAAGAAGAAGCATAAATATTACAACACCAACACCTAATGTGAGTGCAAGAACACCACCATCAAGGGCACTAACAACATTCTGCGATGCTGACATAGCTATAATAACGGGGATAAACATTTCTTTCCAGAATATAATGCCTTTTGTATATGCTTCTGGCAAAATTTTATTTACTGTCTTGGAGTTGGTTAAAATCAAGAGCAAAATCATTGCAAATCCAACACCACCAATATCGGAACCAAGACCTGTCCAAATGCCTAACAAATTTCCAATAAATGAGCCCGCAAACATACAGCCAGCAAGTAGAGCTACACCATAAATCATAAAAAACTTCCTCCTCTATTTTACGTATATTGTTATTATAAAACGAACTTAGCGTATTGTAAATAACAAAGTAAAGTATACTAGCTATATATTTTAATATATAGTGTTTTTAGGTAGGCATAAGTACCATATGTGTGACTCTGTCAAATAAAGGTTTTATTTCAACAAAATTCGCACATTGCATTCATTCCAAGGTGGAATAAAGATAACCCACCAACTAGTGTTAAAACATCAAAAATTGTTATTTTCACAATCCCTTATAATCATTATTTTATAACTTCAACCTTTATAGTATTTGTGTTACCAACTGTCCCGTTAATCAATCCACCCGTCATTACGATATTGTCACCGGGCTTTAACGAAAACAACCTTTTCGCCTGTTGCTCCGCCTGATAAAAAACAATGTCGAGAGAAGGGTACTGTTCACACAAAACAGGAGTAACACCCCAACTCATATTTAGCTGTCGCCAAGCTCTTATATTGGTTGTTGTTCCTATAATATCCGTAGGACATCTAAATCTGCTTACCATTCTTGCAGTTTTTCCAGTAATGGAATTTACCACAATACATTTCGCATCCACATCTATTGCCATAGAGCAAACCGAGTGCGAAATTGCATCTATGTTATTTTTTATCTTATATTCGGTAGATCTAAACCATTCTTTATAATCAATATGTTTTTCGGTAAATTCGGCAATTTCAGCCATATTCTTTACAGCCTCGGCAGGATATTTACCTGCTGCTGTTTCTCCTGAAAGCATAATTGCCGAGGAACCATCATACACAGCATTTGCCACATCAGAAATTTCTGCTCTTGTCGGTCTTGAATTATATATCATTGATTCAAGCATTTCTGTTGCAGTAATAACTCTTTTTCCAAGCAAACGGCATTTCTTTATAAGATACTTTTGAATTGACGGAACTTCAACAAATGGTATTTCTACTCCTAAATCACCACGGGCAACCATTATTCCATCGGTAAGCTCACATATCTCATCAATGTTATCTACACCCGCACGATTTTCAATTTTAGCAATAATATCTATTTCTTTGCCGCCATTTTCGTCCAAAAAGTTTCTTACTGCTTCTACATCACTTTTGGATGAAACAAAGGATGCAGCAACAAAATCTATTCCGTTTTTTATTCCAAACAACAAATCTTCTTTATCCTGGTCGCTTAAATAATCGTGCGTCAAAACTTTATTTGGAAAGTTCATACTTTTTCTGTCGGATATTTCACCACCTGCAATAACTGTGCAATGTATATCATTTCTGCTGATTTTATCTACTTTAAATTTTACAAGTCCGTTATTTACCATAATAACATCGCCTACATTCAATTCTTCTGTCAGATGTTCATAATTGACGGACACTTTTGTTTGATTGCCTACAACATCCTCAGTTGTAAATATAAATTTATCACCTTCAGAAAGAAAAATTTTCTTATTTTCGAAGGTCTTAATTCTGTATTCAGGACCTTTTGTGTCAAGCATAATGGGAACGGGTAATTTCAATCTTACACGAACCTCTTTAATTAAATCAATCTTTGTTTGATGTTCTTCGTGTGTTCCATGTGAAAAGTTAAGCCTTGCCACATTCATACCATTTAAGCACATTTTTTCAATAATTTCAGGGTTTTCACACGCAGGACCAATGGTGCAAATTATTTTTGTTTTACGCATATTTCTCCTCATTTCTGCCTAAAATTCATACTATCTCAATACCATTTAATTATACAGTATTTTCGTGTATTATTAAAGCAGACAGAGACATATCATTCTCTGTCTTATTTCTATAAATATTATAACATACAGCACCTTATAAGTCAATTATTTTTTTAATCATATTGGATTTTTGTGGTTTGTTATGAAAAAAATTATACGAAGGCTTTTTCTAAAGTGCTCTCCTTATTTATGACCTATCGATTTTAGATATACAAAAAGAGATACAATGTATCACTGTTTGTTTAAATAAGTTATTTTATGAAATTATATAGTTTGAATTATAATTTTTTTGCTGTATTTTATTGACATTTATAAACAAATTATGTATAATACTAACATAATTTAAAAATACAAGGGAGCTTGTTTTGCAGGCTGAGAGGGAGTAATCAAACTTCGACCTTTAAACCTGATGCGGATAATGCCGCCGTAGGAAGTCAAATTGATTTTTGGGGGGGCACAAGAAAGTGCCTCTGTTTTTTTACATAAAAATAATTAGACTTCTATATGGTTATTAACTGCAGATTGAGGGTATCACCTTATGTGCCCTAATTAAATATGAGGAAGTAAAAGGAGACTTACAGGATGAATAAAAAGACAGCATTAACTATTGCAGGAAGTGACTGCAGCGGAGGTGCCGGCATTCAGGCAGATATTAAAACAATAACAATGAATGATGTTTATGCTATGAGTGCAATAACAGCACTTACTGCACAAAACACAACTGGTGTAACAAGTATTATGGAGGTAACTCCCAATTTTTTAAGAGAGCAAATTGAGGCAGTATTTACAGATATTCGCCCTGACAGTGTTAAAATAGGTATGGTAGCATCATCCGAGCTGATTTTAGAAATTGCACAATGTTTAAAACAATTTGATGCACAAAACATTGTTGTTGATACTGTTATGGTGGCAACAAGCGGAGCAAGGCTGATAAAAGAAGACGCAATAGATGCATTAAAAACAAAATTACTGCCTTTATCAACAGTTATTACGCCAAACATTCCCGAAGCTCAAATCCTTTCAGGATTAAAAATACAAAATAAAAATGATATGATTATGGCAGCAAGACACATAAAAAAAGCCTATGGCTGTAATGTATTGTTAAAGGGCGGTCATAGCATATCTGATGCCGACGACCTATTATTGTTCGACGATGGTGAAGAATGGTTTTGCGGTAAGAGAATTAATAATCCTAACACACATGGCACAGGCTGCACATTATCCTCTGCCATTGCGGCAAACCTTGCTAAAGGGTATGATATAAAAAAATCGGTAAGAATGGCAAAAGAATATATTTGCGAAGCTCTTATGGCAATGCTCGATTTAGGAAAAGGCTCCGGACCACTGGACCACGCATATATGTTAAATGAAATTTTTAATAAATAACTATTATTAATACAACAATGTGTGTTTCAAAAAATTGCTTTGAAACACACATAAAACATAGAATTTATATATCGCTTATGACTGCAAATAACTGCCAAGGAAAATTAAGTTATTATTTCCCGTGGCAAGCTCATCTAAAATACTGACTGTTTCCTGCGCATATATAGACGCCTCTAAATCAAAATAGAAGGAAAATTCAAAATCTCTGCCGGCAATCGGTCTTGATTCAAGCTTTGTGAGGTTAAGCCCTGCCATTGCAAATTTTGAAATAATACTGTTTAGAGAGCCGGGCGTATGCGGAAGATTCATTATTATACTTATTTTGTCGGCACCAGGATAAATTAAAAGCTCCTTTGTGATGCAAATAAATCTTGTGAAGTTACTGTCTGAATTTGCAATTTTATCATTCAAAATACAAAGACCGTAATTTTCCGCACAATCAGGTGACGAAATTGCTGCTATATCAGTTCTGCCCGAGTCAGCAACAAGCTTTGCCGCAAGTGCGGTATTTTCACAAATGGTTATTTTTATGTTGGGATATGCCTTTAAAAATTCAGAGCACTGACCAATTGCCTGCTCATGAGAAACAATCTCTTTGATGTTTGAAAGCTCTGTACCATAATTTGCCATAAGTGCATGATTGATTTTTAGCTTAACGCTTTTAATAATATGAAAATTATAGTTTTTCATAAGATCGTAAACTGCAATTACTGTTCCATGAATTGAATTTTCAATAGGCAAAATCCCGTAGCTACATGTACCGTCTTCAACTGCCTTAAATACATCCTCAAAGGTTTTAACATACTTAATATCGGGATTTTTAAATAGTCTGTCGCAAGCAATTTGTGAATACGCTCCCTCTATGCCCTGACAGGCAACAGTGCCTGATTGCGGAAAAATCAGTGGAGTATTCGCCAGAGCTTTTTTTATTTTTTTTGAAAGCTCTCCCCCATCTTTAGCATTTCTTTTATTTTGATAGCTTTTACTCAAATCCATCAGGGTTGTAAACAATATTCGTGAATAATCAGCCATTTCATTGCCCGATTTTTCACTTACTCTGTTTAATATTTCTCTCTCTCTGCCTTTTTGCAGGGTTGAAAGGTTATTTTCTCTTTTGTAGTCTGCAACTTTAGATGCATTTTCCATTCTTTTCAAAAAGAGCTTTAGAATTTCATCGTCAATTGCATCTATTTCATTTCTTAATTGTTCTAAATCCATCCATATTCACCCCTATAATATAAAATCCGATATTGCTATTGCCGATATTGCTTCAATGCAAGGTACTGCACGAACTGCAATACACGGATCGTGTCTGCCTTTTACCGACAAATTCACATTTTCCTTTTTTGAAAAGCTTATGCTTTGTTGTTCTTTAGTAATTGATGGTGTTGGCTTAAAGGCAACATTGAACGTTACAGGCATTCCTGTTGTTATTCCGCCAAGTATTCCGCCATGATTGTTGGTTTTGGTTTTTACTGTATCATTATCCATATAAAACTCATCATTATTTTCGGAGCCTTTCATTTTTGCAGCCTCAAAGCCAATGCCAAATTCAATTCCCTTTACACCGCCAATGCCAAAAACTGCGGCTGCTATTGCATTTTCTATTCCATCAAACATAGGGTTTCCTACACCAGCCTCTAAACCGTATATTCCACATTCAATACAACCGCCAATGGAGTTTCCTTCTTCCCTAATAGCTAGAATTAAATTCTGCATCTCCTCACCCGAAGCATCTGAAAATGTTGGAAATTCACCGCTTTTTATTTTGTTTAGTTGGTTTTTATTAAGAACAAGATTATTTATTTTATTGTCGTAAACATCGCCTACTGATAACAAGTGTGCAACAATTTCAATTCCACGTCTTTTAAGAATTTGCATTAAAATTCCGCCAACCGCACATATAGGTGCAGTAAGTCTGCCCGAAAAATGTCCGCCGCCTCTTAAATCACAAAATCCGTTATATTTTGTATATGCACTAAAATCGGCGTGTCCTGGTCTTGGGATATCTGTTTTGTAATCACTTGAGCGAGTATTTTCGTTTTTAATTATAATACAAAGTGGTGCACCCGTTGTTATACCATCCTTAATACCCGATATAATTTCAGGAGTATCTGCTTCCTTTCTTGGTGTGGAATATTTGTTATTTCCACCCTGACGGCGTTTTAAAAAGCTATTAAGTTCATCAAAGTCTATACGCTCACCAGCAGGAAGATTATCTACCACAGCACCAATTGCACTGCCGTGCGATTCCCCAAAAACACTTACCTTAATTTTCTTTCCTGTTTCAGATGACATCGAAAATACCTCCAATTTTTTTAAAATCGTCCATAAAGGATGGATATGATTTATCTATTGCTTTTGCATCGTTTAATATAACATCATTTTCACAAATTGCACTTGCACAAAATGCCGACATTGCAATTCTGTGGTCGTTATAGCTATCTACCGCTCCACCAATTAATTTACCGTTTCCGTATATTATAAGACTGTCGTTTGTTTCTTCTACCCTGCCGCCAAGCCCTAAAATAAGTTCCTTTGTGGTTTTAATTCTGTCGCTTTCCTTTATTCTTAAACGCTCGGCATTATATAGGGTTGATTTGCCGTTTGCCCCACAAGCCAAAATTGACAGTATTGGGAACAAATCAGGACACTGTGACACATCAAAATCTAAAGGCTTTATTACACTTTTTGCAACAGTTATCTCATTTTCTGAAATTATATAATTCACACCCGCAAGCGATAATGCATCCAAAATCATTTTGTCGCTTTGGTGGGAATTTAGGTTAAGATTTTTTATTTTAACCTCACCGCCAATAGCACCCAACACCATAAAAAATGCAGCATTGGACCAATCTCCCTCAACTATGTATTCCATTGGAGATGTATAATTATCAGTTGAATTTACAACAAATTCATTTTCTCTTTGTGCTATATTCACGCCAAAGCTTTTTAGCGTATTAATAGTCATACCAACATAAGCAGAGGACTGCAGCTTTGATGTAAGCTTTATAACACTTCTTTCTTTAAGCAACGGAAGTGCAAATAAAAGACCTGATATAAATTGCGAGCTTACATCTCCTGCAATGTTAAATTCACCCGCAAGGGTTTTTCCTGATACTGTTATAGGAAGCGTGGATGATGAGAAACTATTTCCGTGCTCCTTTAGTAAATCAATAATTAATCCCATTGGTCTTTGGGGTAATCTTCCCGCTCCAACAAATGTTGCACCACAACCAAGAGCCGACAAAACAGGAAGTAAAAATCTTAATGTTGAGCCACTCTCCCCACAATCTAAAACAGGGTTTTGAATTAGCTTTTTTATTGGTGTGATTTCATATACATTGTCCTTTTTTATAAAATCAGCACCTATTTCCCTGATGCAGTTTAAGGTCGCCTCAATATCCTTTGAAATTTGGGATATATGTATTTTGGTTTTATCATTTGCAAGTGCAGAGCATATAATTGCTCTGTGTGCATCTGATTTTGAGGCAATCGCAAAAACTTCACCGTCTGGCAATATAGGTTTTATTTTTAATTGCATTTTAACACTTCCTCAAGCTTGGAAACAGCAACTTTTTTAAGCACGCAATTTCCGATTTTTTCGGGGATAACAAGATTTATTGTATCACCGTTACGTTTTTTATCTTTAAGCATAGCCGATAAAAGTTCTTCGTTTTTAACATCTGTATCTGTTGGTATATAGTTATTTTCAAGGCATTTTATAATTTTGGAGTGGGTATTCTCACTTGACCATCCTCTAAAATCCGTAATTTTAGAAATAATAGCCATACCAATCCCCACTGCAATTCCGTGAGAAATTTTAAAATCTGTTGCCTTTTCAATTGCGTGACCAATTGTATGTCCAAAATTTAAAAGCTGTCTTTTACCTGTATCAAATTCATCCTCTGATACAATCTGTGCTTTAATAGAAACACATTTTTCTATAACACTCTCTACATCCCAATCATTACTGTTTGAAAGCAAATTAAATAATTCCTCATCACAGATTACACCATACTTAATTGCCTCCGACACGCCCTCCTTAAAATTTTCTTTAGGTAGTGTTTCAAAGGTTTTAGTGTCACAAACAACAAGTCTTGGCTGATAAAATGCACCTGCAAGGTTTTTTCCTGACTTTAGGTTTACACCCGTTTTACCGCCAACAGATGAATCTATGACCGAAAGAAAGGTTGTGGGAATTTGAATAAAATCTATCCCCCGAAGATACGATGCCGCCGCATAGCCCGATACATCGCCCACAATTCCGCCGCCAAGTGCAACAACAAGGTCGGAGCGAGTTACATTATTCTCTGCCATAAACTCTAATATATTGCAAATGGTTTCCATTGTCTTATTTGCTTCTCCATGTGTAAATACAAATTTTAGAGCATTAAACCCTGCATTTTGAAGTATTTTGAGAACACTATCGGAGTAAAGCTTATCCACATTATCATCGGTTATTACAACCACAGTCTTTGCCTTTGTTATTTTTTTGATTTCATCAGGTATTATATTTAAAATATCATTACCGATAATTATATCGTAAGGTTTTTTTACACCTTTAACCGTAACTATTTTATTCATTGTTAAGTGCCTCTTTTAATTCTCTACCATTTTTGAGTAATTCTTTTAATTCGTCTGCGTTATTTTCTTCAAGTGCTATCTTATACTTACTTAAATTATCTATCAATGTGCTTATTTCATTTATAAGATTATTCTTATTTTCCATAAACAGCTCTGTCCACATTGTTTCGTTAAGGTACGCAACTCTTGTTAAATCCATAAAGCTGCCTGCCGACAACCCCTTATGCTCTCTTGCGGTTTCGCTTTTTACATAAGCATTTGACAATACGTGTGCAAGCTGTGATGTGTATGCAATAATTCTATCGTGATCCTTCGCAGTTTTTACAGTTATTTTTCCAAATCCGATTGATAGGAAGAATATTTTTATATTGGCAAGATCCTCGATTTTTACATCATCATCAGGTGTTAAAATCATGGAAGCATCTGCAAAAATCTCTGCATTTGAATACTTAAAGCCTATCTTTTCAATACCTGCCATAGGGTGTCCGCCAATAAATATAAAGCCATTTTCTCTTGCAATTTCAGGAATGTTATTACACACCTTCTCTTTAACACCGCCACAATCAATCAGGTATGCACCTTTTTTAATAAGGTGTGCATATTTTTTTACTGTTTCGACTGTTGCTTCGGGGTAAAGTGCTAAAATAACCATATCACACTCACCAATATTGTTTTCCGTAAGTTCTTCATTTATTGCTTCAATAATTTTTGCTTTTGTTACAATCTTTGGATCAATATCCATTCCCAAAACATAATGTTCTGTGTTAAGTCTTATTGCTTTTGCCATAGAACCGCCAATAAGACCAAGTCCTATAATTCCAATCTTCATTAAAACCTTCTCCTTTTTATGCTAATTCCGCCAAATCATATATTAGCTTTTCGCTCTTTTCCCAACCAAGACAAGGGTCTGTTATTGATTTACCGTAAATACATTCGCCTATTTTTTGAGCACCGTCCTCAATATAGCTTTCTATCATAAATCCCTTTACAAGCTTTTTAATTGAGCTGTCGTGTTTTGCACTGTGCATAACATCCTTTGCAATTCGCATTTGCTCAAGTGGCTGCTTGCCTGAATTTGCATGATTAGTATCAATAATCACACCTGGATTTGCAAGGTCTGTTTCACTATATAGCTTGCACAAAAGCTCTAAATCCTCGTAGTGGTAATTTGGAAGCGACTGACCGTGTTTATTTACATATCCACGAAGAATTGCGTGTGATAGCGGATTACCCTCCGACTGAACCTCCCAACCACGATATATAAATGTGTGCTTATGTTGTGCCGCTGTTATTGAATTCATCATTACAGATAAGTCGCCACCTGTGGGGTTTTTCATACCAACAGGAACAGATATTCCGCTTGCGGTAAGTCTGTGTTGTTGGTTTTCAACACTTCTTGCACCGATTGCGACATATGCCAATATATCATCCAAATATCTGTAGTTTTCAGGGTAAAGCATTTCATCTGCACAAGAAAAGCCTGTTTCCTTAATTGCTCTTATATGCAAATCACGTATCATCATAATGCCCTTTAACATATCAGGCTTTTCATTTGGGTTGGGCTGATGCAGCATACCCTTGTAGCCATCGCCTGTTGTTCTAGGCTTGTTGGTATAAATTCTTGGAATAATGAATATCTTATCTAAAACCTTTTCCTGCACCTCTCTTAATCTGTGGATATAATCTATAACACTATCCTCATTATCGGCAGAGCAAGGGCCTATAATTAAAACAAGCTTATCGCTTTTACCTGTAAAAATATCTGCAATTTCTTTTTCTCTTGCATCCACAATCTTCTTCAGGTCAGGCGATAGCGGACACATTTCTTTTATTTCCTTTGGGATAGGAAGCTTTCTTTCAAAATTTAAATTCATAATATATTCTCCTCTCTAATTAAAAAACAAAAAACCGTACGGCTTTGATTTTTAATCAAACTCCGTACGGACTTCATTTTACCTTGTTGTTTCCCACAAATCCAACGACAAACAAGCCATCGGATTACAGGGTTTTTGCAAAGAATGAAAAACCGCACGGATGACTAAAATAAAATCGAGCATAATATTTATTAAACATTGTTGTCATAGCGATTCTTCCTTTCTTTGATATTAATAAGTATTATATACCCATTTTTTTTATTTGTCAATAGGTTTTATGTAATTTTATTTTTTATTTATATCCCGTTTTACACACTCATCATAGCTAAATGTTAAAACTTCACTTTTCGTAGTTTCTAAATATCCTTTAAAATTTTACATTTTCTCAATTGCGTGGATTTTTTTAATTCTGTCGCTATGTCTGCCGCCCTGATGCTTTGCATTCAAATATGCATCAACAATCATAAACGCAAGCTCTCTTCCAAGCACTCTTCCGCCAAGACAAATTATATTTGCATTATTATGCTCTTTAGACATTGTTGCGCTAAATACATCCGAACAAAGTGCAGCTCGTATTCCGTTAAACTTATTTGCTGCTATTGATATACCAATTCCTGTTCCGCATATTAATATTCCGCTTTCACATTCACCGTTTAAAACCGCTTCACACACAGGCTTTGCACAATCAGGATAATCTACACTATCCTCACTGTATGTACCAAAATCCTTTACCTCTATTCCCTTTTCCTGCAAGTGCTTAATAACATAGCCCTTTAATTCAAAACCGCCGTGGTCACTTCCTATTGCTATCATTTACTTTTCCTCCTGCTGTTTATTTCTTTCTTCATACTCACGCTCTGCCTGTGATTTTTTTAAATACATAGGCTGAAGCGAAAGATAGCTTTCTGTTTCACCTTTTTGTGCTTTTTCTAATGCAAGCATTGCAACCGACGAAGCACGCACCTCGCAAAATGATTGCGGTGCAAAGTATGCTCTGTCGCCAAGTTTTTCTAAAATATAGTCACGGTAAACACCTACTCCGTCGCCCGTAAACATAACGTCTAACAATTCACCGCAATCATTTACACATTCTTCAATTGTCATAGCCTCAATTTCGCTTAATGCCCTGAAGCCGCCTTCATCCCATATATACGAGGCGGTGTATACACTGTTACGTCTTGCATCCATAATAGGCATAATAATATGTTCACAACAAGGCAGAGAAAAAGCAAGGGCCTCAAGCGTGCTCACACCAACCACAGGCTTATTCATACTGTGAGCAAGTGCCTTTATAGCTGCAACACCTATTCTTAAGCCTGTGAAGGACCCTGGACCGTTTGCAACTGCAAACAAGTCGATATCTTTGACAGTAAGTGACAAATCATCAAGCAGCTTTTCTAGCAGGCTCATTATAAGCTGTGAATGCTTTTTTTTGTTATTTATTGTGTATTCACCAAGAAGCACGTTATCCTCAACAACTGCAACCGAAGCAGCATTTGTTGCGGTATCTATTGCAAGAACTCTCATTTATTTTTTTAATCCTCCATATCGTTGGGAGATATGATTGTTATTTTTCTATAATTTTCTCCCTTTGAGTAGTCTGTGTTGATTGTGACACTATACCTTCTGGGAGGAAGTATATCCTCTATAAGCTGTGCCCATTCAATAACACATATTCCATCGCCGTCTATATATTCCTCATAGCCAATTTCATACATTTCATCGCTGTCGTCTATGCGATACACATCAAAATGATACAGATCAATGTCACCCTTATATTCATTAACAATAGTAAATGTTGGGCTTGTTATATAGTCTTTTATTCCAAGTGTATGTGCCATTTGGCGTACAAATTCTGTTTTCCCTGCACCTAAATCGCCATACATACAAACAACATCGCCGCTATTTAATTTTTTTGCAAAGTCGAGAGCAATTTTTCTTGTGCCGTCAACATCATATACCTCATATACCATATTAGAATAATCCTGTTATTGTACCATCGTTTGATATGTCTATTTTTTCTGCCGAAGGAACTGATGGAAGTCCGGGCATAACCATTATATTACCGATTTCTGCTACTATAAAGCCAGCACCGTTAGAAACTCTTACATTGTCCACTATAATTGTAAAATCGGTTGGTCTGCCAACAAGAGCAGGGTTATCGGACAGTGAATATTGGGTTTTTGCAATACACACCGGTTTCTTATCGAGATTTAGTTCTTCTAATCTCTTAATTTGATTTTTAGCCTTGTTTGAATATGCTACACCTTTACCGCCGTATATTTTTGTTACGATTTTATTTATCTTTTCATCTATTGTTTCGTTAACATCATAAACAGGTGTATATCCTTTATTGCCCTTCTCAATTGCATTTAAGACCTTATTTGCAAGCTCTATTCCACCTTGTGAGCCTTTTGCAAATACTTCACTTAATGCACACTCTGCACCGCATTTGTTACATAGCTCAATAACTGTATCAAGCTCGGCTTGTGTGTCGGTATCAAATCTGTTAATTGCAACCACAACAGGCGAGCCAAACGACTGCATATTTTCTATATGCTTTTCTAAATTTGCAAAGCCTTTTACCAAAGCATCAATATTTTCTTCCTTTAAGTCTGCTTTTTTAACGCCACCGTTATATTTGAGCGCTCTTACTGTTGCAACAACAACTATTGCGTCGGGATTAATGTTGGCAAATCTGCACTTAATATCCATAAACTTTTCAGCACCCAAATCTGCACCAAAACCCGCCTCGGTTATTGCATAATCTGAAAGTGACATTGCAAGTTTTGTTGCCTGAATACTGTTGCAGCCATGAGCAATGTTAGCAAACGGACCGCCATGAATAAAACAGGGTGTGTGCTCAAGTGTTTGTACAAGGTTTGGCTTTATTGCATCCTTCATCAGTGCTGCCATAGCACCCTGTGCATTTAAATCTTTTGCAAAAACAGGCATACCGCTTCTGTTATAGCCTATGATAATTTCACCAATACGATTTTTTAAATCCTCTAAATCCGCTGCAAGACAAAGAATTGCCATAATTTCCGAGGCAACTGTTATCATAAATCCATCTTCACGCGGAACACCATTCATTTTTGAACCAAGCCCAACAACAATCTGACGCAGGGCACGATCATTCATATCAACCACACGTTTCCACACAATGTTATTTACGTCGATATCAAGGCTGTTTCCCTGATGAATGTGGTTATCTATCATAGCACTTAAAAGGTTGTTTGCAGCTGTGATTGCATGCATATCGCCCGTAAAATGCAGGTTTATATCCTCCATTGGAACAACCTGTGCATAGCCGCCGCCCGCTGCTCCACCTTTTACTCCCATAACAGGGCCAAGTGATGGCTCTCGAAGTGCTAAAACACACTTCTTTCCCATTTTAGTTAGTGCATCACCAAGACCAATTGTTGTGGTTGTTTTACCCTCACCCGCTGGTGTGGGATTAATAGCTGTAACTAAAATAAGCTTTCCTTGTTTATTTTGTGTTGCCTTTTTAATTGCATCGCCACTTATTTTTGCTTTATATTTACCATAAAACTCCACATCATTTTCATCTATTCCAACAGATGCAGCAATATCTCTTATATGATACATATTTGCACCCTGAGCTATCTCTATATCAGATTTCATAATAAAACTCCTATACATTAAAAAAACACTTAAACGCCAAAATAGAGCCGAACATAATCCGGCTCTTAAAGCACATTATAAGACACCAAATTAGTTATTTGAAAAATAACCTCTGTCTTCCTTAACCTTTCTTAAAAGTAAGTCAAGACGGTGTTCAAGATCATTTAATACATCATCAACATATTGATCTGTATCTGTTCTTATTTCCATAGCATTTTGTTGTGCTTCGTTAACAAGTTCATTTGCTTGTTCATATGCACACTTTGTAATCTCATGCTCGTTGATAAGTTGTGCTTGTGTTTCTTCTGCATTCTTCTGGATTGTTTCAGCACGATTTTCAGCCTCGCTCAAAATTCTCTGTCTTTCTTCTTTAACCCATTTTGCTTCCTTTAATTCATCAGGATACACAAGTCTGATTTCCTGTAAGAAATCAAGCAACTCATCCTTATCTACCATGACTTTTCCTGTTAGCGGAACTGATGAAGCTTTTTCAATTGCCTCCTCCATCATGTCGATAATTTCCATGATATCCATGTCCATACTTCAAACTTCCTTTCTCATTTATTGTATAATTTTTCTTTTATTTTCTTCTCAATCTCGGGGGAAACAAATCCCGCAAGATTGCCGTTGAAGCCAGCCAATTCTTTAACCATACTTGAACTGATATATGAATACTTTGAATCAGTCATCATAAATATGGTTTCAACCTCCGCATCAAGTGCTTTATTTAAAAGTGCCATCTGAAATTCATATTCAAAATCAGCAACTGTGCGAAGTCCTTTTACTATAACAGATGCACCATTTTTACGTGCAAAATCAACCAGCAAACCACTAAATGACAATACCTCTACGTTGTTTAAACTTTTTAGTTCACCACTTATCATTTCCACACGCTCCTGTGGTGTAAAAAGAGGATTTTTGCTTGTGTTATTCAACACACCCACAATAACCTTATCATATATCTTACTTGCTCTTTTAATTATGTCCATATGACCGTTTGTTATCGGATCAAAGCTACCGGGATAAACCGCTATTCTCATTTGTACCACCTCAGCACATCTTAACTTAACAAATGCCGTATACTGTTACATATGTTCTGCCATATTTCTTTTGCTTTAAAATTTCCAGTCCTTTGTGCTCAAAGTGAAAGTCGGTATTATCACTTTCAAGAACGATTATACCGCCCTTATTTAATACATTATTTAAAACTATTTCATTTAAAGATTTTTCAATAAAATCTTTATTATACGGCGGATCAAGAAAAATCAAATCAAACTTTTCTTTGGTTTTTTTTATATAATCAAAGCAAGATATATTTTCTATATGGCATTTATCTTCATATTTTAATGCATTGGAATTTTTTTTAATAACATTTATTGAACGCATATCAATGTCTGTACAAACTGCGTATCTTGCCCCGCGTGACAGTGCCTCAAAAGCCAACGCACCGCTACCGCAAAACATATCAAACACATAAGAATCCTGTACATAATCTTGTATAAGATTAAACATTGACTCCTTAACTCTGTCGGTTGTTGGGCGAATATCATCGCCGCTAAACTCATAGAGCTTATGTCCGCGTCTTTCACCGGATATTATTCTCATTAAAAATTCCTCCGAGTTCGTATATATTGTACCTTAAAATTGCAAAAAGGTCAACAAAAAACATAAAAATATTTTCATTTTAACATAAAAAATCAACATATACGTAATATTTGTAACACCATTTACAGTATATTACATAAAATACAACATAAACTCACAAATAGCATTCTATCATATGTGACAGCTTTTGTCAATAGTTTTAGTTAGTTGCTTTTATTCATTTTCACTATTATCGGGTTTTTTAGGTGTAACATACACAGTATTGTATGAATTATATATAACCATACCCGGCTTTGCACCGTTTGGTTTTTTTACATTTTTGACCTCTGTGTAATCCACTGGAACTTGTGATGAATTACGTGCCTTTGAATAATATGCCGCAAGACACGCCGCTTCACGCATTGTCTGTTCAGGTACATTCTTTTCTATCCCAAGTTTTATAATAACGTGTGAGCCATGAATATTTTTTGTATGAAACCAAATATCACCCGAATTTGCAAATTTTAATGTTAAGGTGTCATTTTGTGTGTTGTTCTTACCCACATATATATCAAAACCATCGGATGATTTAAAATACATTGGTTTTGACTGTGTTGGTTTTTGTTTTTTATTAATCTTTCTATTTAAAAAACCCTCTTGAATTAACTCTGTTCTTATTGAGGATAAGTCGCTTTCCGTTTCACTGTTCTCTAAAGCACTTAATGTGCTTTCAAGATACACTAAATCGTTCCTTGCACTATCAAGCTGTTTTTTAGCCTCAATTTCGGCAGTTTTAAGCTTATTGTACTTTTTATAATACTTCTGTGCATTTTGCGATGGTGTGATTGAACTATCAAGCGATATTGTAATTTGAGGCATATCTGCCTCATAAAAGTTTTCTGCCTGAATTTCCTTTTCACCATTATTTATTCTATACAGATTTGCAATAATTAAATCGCCCTTAACCTTATATTTTTCCTTATCTTTTGCGTCCTTTAAAGTTCTTTCCAAAATCATAATTTTCTTCGATACACGTTCTATTTGTGTATTTAAAACCTTTGTTAAATCTGCTCCCCTTTGACGCATACGTTCGTGAGAATCACGAAGATAATAAAATTCATCCAATGCCTCGTTTATGCTATTTGTGTATATAACCTGTGCCATACTCTCGTATTGATTTATAGGGATTGGAGAAAAATCAAGCATTTTACCGCTTGTTGCATCCCTAATAATACAAGGCTCAAATTTAGAGTTATTTACATCGTTCGCAAATTCAATAAGCTTCGCTTTTAATGTGCTTTGTTTATTTAGATTTAATTGGGTGGAGTTTATATCACACCTGCCAAAAGCACTGTATACAATTTCTCTTGCACACAACGGGCTTATACCTGATATTGAATCTAAAATTATTTTATCTGCACTTTTAAAAACAGAATAATTAAGTTCTGTTTCATTTGAAATATCGGTAAGATACGTTTTATCCTGCACAGGCGGAAATTGGTATTGCAGTCCTGGTAGAACCTGCCTTACAGAGCTTATTGTAAAATCAATATGCTTTATTGAATCAAGTATTTTCATACTTTCATCTGTTAAAATTATATTTGAGTGTCTGCCCATAATTTCAACAAACAGATATTTTGTTGTTAAATCACCAAGCTCATTATAACTTTCAATTGAAAGCTTCATAATTCTTTCAAATTCACATTGTTCAACATTTGTTATTTTTCCGCTGCCTATATGCTTCCTCAAGAGCATACAAAACATTGGTGCAGTTATAGGATTTTTCTTTGAATACTTTGTAAAATGTATTCTTGGATGTGCTGCACTTGCAGATAAAACAAGCTTATAGTTATCAATGCGTGTACGAATATGCAAAACAATTTCGTCACGTTCAGGCTGATGAATTTTATCTATTCGCCCATCAATTACATTTTCATAAAGCTCCGTTTGAAGAGCCTTCATTGTTACTGCGTCAAATGCCATATTCCATTCTCCAAATATTAACCTATATAGAAATCCATTAAAAGCATAAGGCAAAAGCCTATTAATAATGCATATGTAGCACCTCTCTGGCAACCATGCGAGTGTGTTTCGGGAATCATCTCATCACTTATAACATATAGCATTGTACCGCCCGCAAATGCAAGAGCAAATGGTAAAATCGCATTCGATAAGCTTACAGCATAGTAGCCTATAAATGTTCCCACAACTTCAACCAAACCTGTTATAACCGCAATCATAAATGTACGTTTTTTACTCATTCCCGCTGTAAGCATAGGTGCAATTATAACCATACCCTCGGGGATATTTTGCAAGGCAATGCCTCCTGCAATTGTAAGTGCCTGTGCATTATTGCCTGTTCCAAATCCAACGCCTGCGGCAATACCCTCGGGAAGATTATGTATTGCAATTGCAAACACAAAAAGCAAAATTTTGTTGAGGTGATTAATCGAATCGGGATGCCCTTCTTGGTCAACACCAACTAATTTATGCAAATGCGGAACTGCTCTATCAATTAAATTAAGTACAAATGCACCGCAAAAAATTCCAATCACACAAACAAGGATTGCAAATTTACTCCCAACTTCAAGCGACGGAAGAATAAGACCAATCACAGCGGCGCAAAGCATCACTCCTGCAGCAAAGCCTAAAATTATGTCGCCAAATTTGTGTGAAGTGTTTTTAAAAAGAAAACCAATTAACGCACCAATAACAGTTGCACCACCAACACCCAAAGCTGTAAGTAATACAATTTGCACAACAGTCCCCTCCTTCTTAGATATTACAAAAAAAGAACAGTAAAAAAACCGTTCTAATTACCGTTCTTATATAAAGCTTGTAATGGGACTCGAACCCGCGGCCTGCTCATTACGAATGAGCTGCTCTACCAACTGAGCTATACAAGCAAAAATATCGCAAAAGAATAGTTGAGAGAGCATAAAGCTCTCTCCTATACTTCATAAAAATAAATACGAACATAATACCTGAATTATTTGCCGAAAGCTATTAGAGAATTTTTTGAATTTCCATCAAATCTGTAATTTAAAACTAAAAACGACTTGTTATCGAATGCTATTCGAAAAATCCAAATAATAACGAACGTATATTAAATATCCAAGAATTAGAACTTTCTTTTTCTTGCAGCCTCAGACTTCTTCTTGCGCTTTACACTAGGCTTTTCATAATGCTCACGCTTTCTGATTTCTGACATAACACCTGACTTGGCACATTGACGCTTAAATCTACGAAGTGCACTATCAAGTGACTCATTATCTTTAACTCTTACCTCAGACACTTTTTTCCCTCCTTCCGGCAAGTCGCTTTTTAAAAAATGACCTGATGGAATCTTATATTGTATAAGCTTGTCTACTGCCTATACAATAAATATTATTATACCCATTTTGGGTATAAATGTCAAGCTATTTTAATAAATAAATTAAAATTTTTATCTTTCAGGGAATCATCACATTTATGTTGTAATTTCCTGAATTTCAAAAAAGTCTACATATGGAAGTGAGCTGTGCGAACGACAGTCACGATAGTGACTTTTTTATTAAACCGACAAAACAACCAAAGCCATTGTTGTAAACAAGAATAAAACAGCAACACAAGTTGTTATTTTAATAAACATAGCTTCCTTTGTTGTTCCGCCATTGCTTTTGAAGAATGAATCTCCCATTTCAGCCGAACTACCTTGAATACCTCTCATTCCAGGGTCTTTACCCTCCTGAACAAGAACGACAAATATTAATAGCACGGCTATTATAAGATGTATAATTAAAATGGCGTTTTGCATATCACAAACCTCCTTTTGTACATAAATTCAAATTCATACTAAATGATTATACCACAAATGCAAATTTTTTACAAGTCTTTTTTTGATTTTTTTTAAACTTTTTTTATTTTTTTCAAAAACACTGTACTTTGTTGAAAAAGTTTGATATAATAGTAACATAATATACAAAATTTTTATCAAAACGAAAGGCAATACACCTTTATGAACGATTTGGAAGAAAAAAAAGAGCGGTTTATTACCGTTGGCGTGCACCTTGGTTTAAATGACATACTTTCAGACACAACCGAAGAATCAATGGAGGAGCTTGGTGAGCTTGTTAAAACCGCAGGCGGCGAAGTTGTTTTAAGCACAATACAAAATAGACCTCAATTAGAGGGGGCAACATACATCGGCAAGGGAAAAATTGAAGAGCTTAAAACTGCAATTTTAACCCTTGAAGCTGATACAGTTGTTTTTGACGACGAATTATCCCCCATTCAGATGCGAAATATATCCGATGCGCTTGAAGTAAAGGTATTAGACAGAACAATGCTTATACTTGATATTTTTGCAATGCGTGCAAAAACATCGGAGGGTAAATTACAGGTTGAGCTTGCACAGTTAAAATACCGTCTGCCAAGACTTCGCGGAATGGGTACGGTTTTAAGCAGAACGGGTGCCGGTATTGGAACAAGAGGTCCTGGTGAAACACGTTTAGAGAGCGACCGCCGTCATATAAGACGCAGAATTTCAGCATTAGAGGCCGAAATCGAAGAAATGAAAAAGCATCGCTCACTTTTAAGAAAACACAGAAAAAAAGACGGTGTGATAAGTGCCGCACTTGTAGGCTACACAAACGCAGGCAAGTCAACGCTTTTAAATAAGCTTACAAATGCAGACGTTTTTGCAGAGGATAAGCTTTTTGCAACACTCGACCCAACATCACGTGGTATTACACTTGACGATAACAGAAACATATTGCTTGTTGACACAGTTGGCTTTATTAGAAAGCTTCCGCATAATCTTGTTGAGGCTTTTAAATCCACTTTAGAGGAGGCAGTTGTGGCTGACATATTACTTCACGTAATAGATGCTTCAAATCTCGAATGTGAAAATCAATGCCGTGTGGTTGAGGGTGTTTTAAATGAAATTGGTGCGTTTCCAAAGCCTACAATAGGAGTATATAACAAATGTGATAAACTCACAAATGAGCCTGTTTTTCTAAACCATTATGATGAAAATGTATGTATAAGTGCTGCAACGGGCTTTGGAATTGATGAGCTTATGAATGCAATTTCAGAAGTTGCACCCGGTAAAAAACAAAATGTGAGGGTATGTATTCCCTATCAACTTGGCTCACTTGTTAATGAACTGCACCAAAACCAGAAGGTATTATCGGAAAGCTACAACACACAGGGTACTGTTATGGAGCTTTTATGCGATAATAATATGTACGAAAGGATACGTGACTATGTCATCGAAGATTAGCTATAAAACAGTTTTGGAGGAGGCACAAACTCTTTTAATTGAAAAAAAATCAAAATTTATAGCACACGTAAAGCCTGTAGATAACGAAGAAGCTGCATTGGAATTTCTATCCTCGATACGTTCACAGTATGCGGACGCGACGCACAATGTGTATGCATATGTTATAGACGAAAACAACATTTTCCGCTACAGCGACGACGGCGAGCCTTCGGGCACTGCGGGTATGCCTGTTTTAGATACAATACGCAAGGCAGGGCTTGTTGATGTTATTGTTGTTGTAACAAGATATTTTGGCGGAACACTCTTGGGCACAGGCGGACTTGTACATGCATATGGTGCAAGTGCCAAATCAGGACTTGACGCCGCAAAGCCAATTATTAATAATCTTTCAGATATTGTCGCTGTAAAGGTAGACTATTCTCTTGTTGGGAAAATGCAGTATAAAATTGCAGCAGACGGTTATACTCTTGAAGATACATTATATGAAAGCGATGTAACATTTATTGTAAGCTGTCCGATTAATGAAACCGATAGGCTTATAAAGGATGTAACAGAATTCACCAATGGTACTGCTATTTGCAATATCATTGATAATAAATATGTAAGTAAATTATTATAAAAAAGGAGAGATAATTATGGAATTAACATTAACAAAATCAAATTTTGACAGCGAAGTACTAAAATCACAGGTGCCTGTATTGGTAGACTTCTGGGCAAGCTGGTGCGGTCCGTGCAGAATGGTATCACCAATAATAAGTGCGGTTGCAGATGAATATTCATCAAAGGCAAAGGTTGGTAAGGTGAATGTTGACGATGAGGGCGAGCTTGCAACAGAGTATGGCATTGTTTCAATTCCAACTGTTATTTTATTTGTAAACGGTAAACCCGCCGAAAAATTAGTGGGTGCACATTCACAGGATGAATACGAAGATTTAATAGATAAATATCTATAATTTTTAATATAGTGGTATATGAAAATATATCACTATATTTTTTTATGATACTTGACTAAATCAGTAAATATGTGGTATAATAAGCATAAGTTGGAAAATATATAAGAAAGGAGGAAAAGGAATGAAAAAACAACAAAATTTAAAAATAATCCCTCTTGGCGGTCTTGATGAAATAGGTAAAAATTTGACTGCTTTCGAGATGGGTAATGAGATTATTATGGTGGATTGCGGTATGATGTTCCCCGATTCAGATATGCCTGGTGTTGACTTTGTAATTAACGATATTTCGTATCTTGAAAAGAACTATCGAAAAATACGAGGAATATTTTTAACACACGGTCACGAGGACCATATAGGTGGATTACCTTATTTTCTAAAAGCAATAAATGTGCCTGTTTACGGAACAAGATTAACTCTCGGTTTGGTTGAGCACAAGCTTAAAGAACACAACTTACTTTCGGATGTTAAATTAGTAAGAACAAGATACGGCCAAGAAATTGTTGCCGGAAATAACTTTAAGGTTGAATTCATAAGAACTAACCACTCAATTGCCGATTCGGCCGCACTCGCAATAAAAACTCCTGTTGGTACTGTTGTGCATATGGGTGACTTTAAAATAGACACAACCCCAATCGTGGGAGATATGATAGACCTTGCAAGGTTAGGTGAGCTTGGAAATGAAGGCGTGCTTGCACTAATGTCCGACTCAACAAATGTTGAGAGAAGCGGCTTTGCAATGAGTGAAAGATCAGTTGGAGAAACCTTTGAAAACATATTCCATAATTGCAAGAAAAGAATTATTGTTGCAACATTTGCCTCAAATGTTCACCGTGTTCAGCAGATAATTGATGCTGCAGCAAAGAATGGCAGAAAGGTTGCCGTTTCGGGCAGAAGTATGGAAAATATTGTTGAAATATCTATACTTTTAGGTTATATGAAGGTGCCCGAGGGCGTACTTATCAACATAGATAGTATTAATAAATATAATCCCGAACAGGTTGTTATTATAACAACAGGTTCACAGGGCGAGCCAATGAGTGCACTTTCAAGAATGGCATACAGCGACCACAGAAAAGTTGAAATCACAAAGGATGACCTTGTAATAATAAGTGCAACACCCATTCCCGGCAATGAAAAGGCAGTTGCAAACGTAATTAATGAATTATTTAAAACAGGTGCAGAGGTTATATATAAATCTCTTGCAGATGTGCACGTTTCAGGTCATGCCTGTCAGGAAGAGTTAAAGCTTATATTAGCTCTTGTAAAGCCAAAGTTTTTCATACCGGTCCACGGAGAGCACCGACATCTTATGATGCACGCCAACTTGGCTCAAAAAGTGGGAATACCGGCTCAGAATTGCTTTACATTATCTAACGGCTCTGTATTTGAAACCGATGGTAACAATGCAAAAATAAGCGGCACTGTAAGTGCCGGAAAAATACTTGTTGACGGTCTTGGTGTTGGTGATGTTGGAAATATTGTATTACGCGACAGAAAACACCTTGCCGAGGATGGCTTAATAATTGTTGTGGCAACAATCTCATCTACAACAAAAACACTGATATCAAAGCCTGATATTATATCAAGAGGCTTTGTGTATGTTCGTGAAGCGGAAAATCTTATGGACGGAATAAGGGAAGCTGCAAATTCTTCACTTATGACTTGCTTAAGCAAGAATAATCACGAATGGTCAACATTGAAAAACCATTTAAAAGCAGATGTTGCACGTTATATATACGACGCAACAAAGAGAAATCCTATGATTTTACCAATAATTGAGGAATTGTAACTTAAAAGTAGTGATTTTCTAAAAGATAAACAAAATGACGGATGATTTTTCATCCGTCATTTTTTACTTAAATACTTTTCTTATAATTCCTGCAAGATATAGTGAGCCGCACACACACACAATACTGTCTTTATCAGCCATTTCAAGTGCAGTATTTACTGCTTCAACAGGATTTTTAATGCATCTGCCATCCACCCTTGAAAATTTAATAAGCTCATCTGCATTTATGCACCTTGGCATATCAATTTGCGTTGTTATAACATAATCTGCAATATCACTTATATATTCCACACATTCTCTGCAGCTTTTATCCTCCATCATTGCTATAACCAGTATTATTTTCTTATTAGTTTCAATTAATGATTTTTTCAGTGCAAGTATTCCATCTATATTATGTCCGCCGTCTACAACAAGATTATCCCTTAAAAATTCAAATCTTACAGGCCATTTTACATTTTTAAAACCTTCCTCTACTGCCTTTTCGGCAATACTCACGCCCTTATTTTGCAAGGCAAACACCGCCTCCAATGCAACTGCTGCGTTATAGGTTTGAAATGCACCCTTTAAAGAAAGCTTGTATTCCTTGCCGTTGTATACAAAACCCGTATCTGTTGGAATTGGCTCTTTAGAAAAATTCAAGGTTGCATTCATTTTCTGTGCTTGTGATTTTATAATATCAACAACCTCTGTATTAGGATATGATACAACCGTTCCTCCCTTTTTTATAATACCGCATTTTTCAAGTGCAATTTCCTCTATTGTGTTACCTAAAAACTGCATATGGTCGAGTGATATTGAGGTTAAAACACTGACCTCGCTTTTTTCAATAATATTAGTTGCATCAAGTCTGCCGCCCATACCTGTTTCGAGCACAACATAGTCACAGTCATTATCCCTAAAATACAAAAAAGCAATCACACATATAAACGCAAATTCTGAAATCTGTGCATCGTTATTTTCCATTGCATTTTTAACAAGTTCGGTGTATTTAGCCAACTCATCATCCAAAATATTTCTATTGTTGATTTGTATTCTTTCATTAAAAACCTCTATAAACGGCGAGGTGAAAAGTCCAACTCTGTATCCGCTATGCTTTAAAATTTGTGCAAGCATAGCCGCAGTTGAGCCTTTACCATTTGTGCCCGCAATATGAATATATTTTAAATTTTTATGCGGATTACCAAGCACATTCAGCAGTTTTTCTAAATTTGCATTTCCAAGGGGACGCACAAACCGTGGTATTTGATGTATATATTCCAATGCATTTTTATATGTCATTTTAGTGTCCCCTCCCCAATCTTAATTGTTTTATTGTATCTATTATCGAATAATATTAGGTTGTATTTTTTCGATAAATCACCAAGCACATCATAATCAAATCCCTCAAAATGAACGGTTTTTATTATCTCACGTGCGTCTACTCCAATATATTGCGGAAGATATTTTTCAATAAAATCCTCATTTAAGATTTTTAGTCTGTTTTTTTGAAGCTCTTTATCGTATCCACGCATATTCCATTGCATAATACGTGGTTTGTTATTTTGCAAAAAATCGAGCTTTAATATATCGCAAAACAGTTCATCATCCTTATTAAACAGATATAAAATATCATACAACGTTTGCTTTGATATACCAATTCTTTCATATCCGTTTTTCTTATAAAATGTATATAAATCTTCAAAAAAGGCGAACGGAGAACTGTATCCCTTCAATAAATAATCAAGTGAATTTTTAAATTCGCCGCTATTGTAGTATTTATCAACAACAAGATCAACACCCTTTAGAAGCAACACATCATCAAACGACAGAAAATCATTTGACAGTATTTCATAGGGTGGTTTTGATGTGAATTTATAATTATATTTGCTTTCCTCATCCCTTATTTTTGTTCCATATAGCAGCTTTAAAAAGCCAAGCTGAAGCATATCGGGATAAAGTGAAAATACATCGTCAAACGATTTTTTAAAGCTTGTTAAATCCTCGTGCGGCAAGCCTGCAATCAAATCAAGATGCATATGGATATTACCATACGACTTTATTTCACAAACCACCTCGGATAACCTTTTAAAATCCGTTTTTCTGTCAATTGCCGATATTGTACATTCATTTGTTGACTGAACACCTATCTCAAACTGAAACAGTCCCATTGGTGCTTTTTTCAGAACAGAGAGCATCTTTTCATCTATAATGTCTGCTGCAATCTCAAAATGGAAGGTTGTGTGTGCAGCATTTTCTATTAAAAACTCCAACAACTCAACAGTTCTTTTTTTGTCTGCATTAAAGGTTCTGTCTACAAGCTTTACTATTTTTACATTATGACGAATGAAAATAAGCAGCTCTTCTTTTACAACATCTATATCCTTTAAACGCAGGCGATGACTTACCGAGGAAAGACAGTAGCTGCACTTAAAGGGACACCCTCTGCTGCTCTCATAATATATAAGCTTATTTTTATTTTCTTCTAAATCGTCATCTGAATATGGAAAAGGCAGAGCAGATAAATCTTCTAAAAGTTCACGGTCATTGTTTTTTATTATTTTACCATTTTTTCTTAAGGTGACACCGTCAATATCAATGCCCCTTACAAGATACTCCTTAAATGTTTCTTCACCCTCACCACGTATTATTGCATCAATAAACGAATATTTTTCCAAAATCTGTTCACTGTTAAAACTGACTTCGGGACCTCCAAGTATAATTTGTGTATTTGGCGATACCTTTTTAAGCATATCCGCCACCTCAACCACAAACTCAATATTCCAAATATAGCAAGAAAATAACACCGCGTCACAATCAAGAGAAAATATATCACTCATAACATCGTAGGGTTTTTCATTTATTGTATACTCCTTAAAACTCACCCTACTGTCATCCACGTAATGATACAATTCCCTGACTGATAGCGATGTATGTATATACTTCGAATTTATACCACAAAGTAAAATTTTTTTCTTCATATTAACAATATATCTCCGACTTCAAAACCCCAATGTATGGCAAGTTTCTGTATTTTTCGGCATAGTCAAGACCATATCCCACAACAAATTCATCAGGAATTTCACGTCCTACATAGTCGCCCTCAACATCCGCAGTACGTCTTGAGGGTTTAGACAAAAGCGTACAAATCTTAACCGATGCACAACCTCTCTCTATCATCAACTTCTTTAATTTCAGCAGTGTGTTACCACTGTCGATAATGTCTTCTATTAACAACACATCCTTACCCTTACAATCAGTGCATAAATCTTTTTTAATTATAATGTCACCCGACGACACTGTTGAATTACCGTAGCTTGAGGCGTGAATACAATCCATTGTTATGTGCGTATTGATATATTTCATAAGGTCGCCTGCAAATGGTATTGACCCTTTTAAAACAACAACAAACAATATTTCTTTACCTTTATAATCTTCGTTTATCTGTTGTGCAACTTTCTTTACAATCTCTTGTACCTCATCTGCACTTATAAGAACTCTTTGTATATCATTATCTATCATTTTTTCTTCCCCCGATTGTTATAAATTTAATTTACAAATACGTAATTAAATTCCATATGAATACATTATATCACAAAAAAATGAAAAAATAAATATATAATCTAAACAAATTTTAACAAGAAAGAAGGGCAATTGGTATAAATAGAACAGTTTTCTCATTAATAATTATATTTATAAGCATTTTTAACATAAACGTATATGCACAAGATTACGAGCAGATTTTTTATGATTGCATAAAAGAATTTGGTGTTTTTAACTCAGATGTGGGCATCGTTTATGCTTCTTTTGAATTTTTTGAGGGTGATAATACACTGTTTATTGTTTATTTTGAAAACAATGCAATTTGTGCATCTGTTTATTCGGTAAGGGACGGCGGTGAATGTGTGGATAAGCTTCGCTTTGTGTATGGAGGCAGTAATAATTATATGCTTTCAACAGGAAAAACAGGCGACGGCAAAAGTTGTATAACCTTTAACACAAACGGCATTAATGAAGTGTTTATTTTACAAGATGATGCCTTTTTAAAGCTGCATAACGGTGCTGCATATGGCATAGAAGAAATAGCAGGCTACACACCAACAGGAATTATTTGCAAGAAAAATCCTATTGATATATATAACACCTTTAATTCTTTAAAGCAAAAGAAAATAAATTCATCGCAATTTACAGACTGTAAAGAAGAAGTGGATAAAGAAATACAAAACAAAATAATCAACACAATAAGCTCATGTGCAGATGTGGTGCAGTTTAACCGTGAAAATTATAACTCAATTTCTCTGTTAAAGAATATTCTATACACATACAAAAACTACGAAGGCTCAACCCCCTTTCCGCCCGAATATATGAAAAACACAACAGAAACAGGATACGAAAACATACATTCATTAAATGGTGCTTATGTAGATTTTATTCTGACAGATGTTTATGGTGTTGCACCGCAGCACATGAGTGTCAATAACCTGATAAATAACGGCGTATGCTACACAAACGGCAAATATTTCTATACAGGCGAATACAGTGGTGATTTTAAAACGGAAATTACTGACCTTGAAGCTATATATGATTTAGGCTGGGGTAAATATTATGTAATATTTAAAGACAACTACACAGAGGATGGAAAAATAATTCCTGAATACAGCTTTTGCGTTATAAATACAATTAATACCACATTTTCTCTTGATCGTATTGAATTTGGTACTCCGCTTTTAGATGATAGCGAAATCGCAAGGTATTCACCGTCAAGGGACAAAAAGGGGTTATATATCCAACAGGGCGACAAGTTTTTATATACACATAAAAAAATAGATTTAGCAACAACTCTTGTTATTATTGCAGTAATCGCAGTATTTTTTGCGTTAATAACCCTATTTGTATTTATGTTGGATATTTTACGGAAAAAGAAAAGAAAATATTAAATTAAGCCACATTATGCAATAAAATGTAAAACACCTCTTGAATAATTATTATGAATATGATATAATTGACACATCCAGAATTTTATTTCATAAAATTCTCAAGAGCTGACGCTCTTTTGTGCTCGGCTGAGCACTGTGTCAATTGACGGCGTCGCAAAAATCTCCTTGCGAGCAAAGATTTTTGCTCCTGGTAAAATGATTTTGTGGCATCCGAATTGTTCACTGATTATCATATGAAAGCGAGGTGAGGACTTTTTGAGCGACCAGGAGCTTATAAAATTATGCAAGCAGGGTGACAGACAGGCATTTAATCAGCTTGTTGAAAAATATCAGGACCGTGTTGTTAATATGGCATACGGACTTTTATCAAATAAAGAGGATGCATATGATGCTGCACAGGAAACCTTTATAAAGGTGTACAGGTCTATAAATTCATTCGCCGAAAAATCCTCATTTAGCACGTGGATATATCGTATTTTATCTAACGTATGTAAGGATATGTTAAGAAAACGTCAACGAACAATCAAGGTTGTAAGCATACACGAGTCAAGTGATGATAGCGAAAAAATACTCGACATTCCCGACAATAATCCAACACCTGAAGAAGCAACAGAAAAAACAGAGCTGCAAGAAAAAGTTTGGGAAGCACTTGGCAAATTAAAAGCTGAATATCGTGAGGTTATAGTTTATATAGATATGCAGGGTCTGTCCTACGAAGAGGTGGGAAGTGCACTCGGGTGTCCTGTTGGAACAGTTAAATCACGTTTGAATCGTGCACGGGCAGCACTGAAAAAAATTTTATATGAAAACAAGGAACATTTTTGAAAAATGTACGTCTAATAAAGTGAAATAGTTAAGAAAGGGGGTATATGATATGGATTGCAAACATTTTGGCATTATGCTCGATGAATATGAAAACCTAACAGCTATGCAAAAAGCAGAGCTTATTGAACATACTCAAAGCTGCGAAGAATGCCGCAAGGAATATGAACTTTTCATATCAATGCTTGAAGCAACAAAAACCATTCCCCCAATAAAAGTTGACGATAGTTTTTTGAAAAATCTCAACACGAGAATTGATAAAGAAATTGTCAACGCTCCTGTACATAGAAATGTTTGGGAGCATATGAAGCTTAACGCACACCGATACAGTGCAGCAGCAGCTTGTGTTGCATTAATTGCCGTTATTGGTGTAAACAATTCGGATTTATTAAATAAATTTATGAATCCGTACCAAGACCCGCAGGTTGTACCAGCTGTGGCAACTGAATCTGAAATAACAAAAGAAGATGATGTTGCAGGGCTTATAATTACTTCTACTATTGAGCCAACACAGTCCCCTAAACCAACCGAGGCGCCGTTGCCAACAAGTGCAGCAACTCAAACTCCTGCAGTTGTTACAACATCGCCATCTATTGAGGGTTATCGAGTAGTAGTGGCTACACCAAAGCCAATTCAACAGACACCTGCTGCAACTACTGCACCTGTTGTGACTGCAACACCCGATACAGGTACACCGTTACCCACCCCCACCCCACAAGAAACAAATACTCAAAATGAACAGAATTATGTTATGCCAGCAAGTAACTATGAGCTTCCTGAAAAGGAAAGAACAAATGGCCAAAACAACAATTTCTCATCAGAGTATAACTTTGAAAATACATCAAATTTTTTAAAGGTTTCAAGTGCTGATATGGAACGTGTACGCGGTCTTGTGAGAGAGTTTTCAAAAGACAGCAGCGGAGATGTTTATCTTGTAAGTGAAGATGACTTAAAACAACTGCTTGCTATTTTGTCAAACGAGGGTATTGAATTTGGCAACTGCTCTTTAGGCAGTGTGGTTGATGGAAATATTGCATTCAAGCTAATTATTTCATAACATTTAAATAAAAACAGTAAAATTACTTTTTGATATGCACTCGTATTGAGTGCATATTTTTTATTGTTGTTTTTTTCAATACTATTGACTTTTTTGCTATATTTTGATAAAATTATAACAATATACGTTTAATGAAAGGAAGAATATCTATGAAAAAGCTTATGCTTGGAAATGAAGCTGTTGCAAGAGGCGCATACGAAGCCGGTGTCAGCGTTGTTTCTTCATATCCGGGTACACCAAGTACCGAAATAACTGAAAACATTGTAAAATACGAAGATATGTATGTTGAATGGGCACCAAACGAAAAGGTTGCCTGTGAAGTTGCAATAGGAGCATCAATTGCAGGAGCAAGAGCAATGTCGTGTATGAAGCACGTTGGCTTAAACGTGATGGCTGACCCTGTTTTTACAGTCAGCTATACAGGCGTAAACGGCGGTCTTGTTTTATGTGTTGCAGATGATCCGGGAATGCACTCATCTCAAAACGAACAAGATTCAAGACACTATGCAAAAGCATCAAAAATTGCTATGCTTGAGCCATCAGACAGTGGTGAATGTAAGGATTATACAAAGAGAGCGTATGAGTTGTCAGAAAAATATGATACTCCCGTATTTATACGTTTATCCACAAGAGTGTCGCACTCACAAAGTCTTGTTGAAGAATGTGAAAAAGAACAATACGAATTAAAGGACTACAATAAAAACCCTCAAAAATATGTTATGATGCCCGGTAATGCAATTGGCAGACACGTTGTTGTTGAAGATAGAATCTGTGCCCTAAAGGCATTAGCAGAAACCGATGAATTTAACACAGTAGAAAACAATGGTTCTAAAATTGGTGTTATTTCTGCAGGTATTTCATACATATATGCAAAGGAAGCATTAGGAAATAAGGTTGACTATTTAAAGCTTGGTATGGTATATCCCCTGCCAGAAAAGAAAATATTAGACTTTGCAAAAAATTATGATACAGTATATGTAATTGAAGAATTAGATCCTGTAATTGAAGAACATTGCAAAGCACTTGGTGTAAATGTTATAGGTAAGGAGAAATTCACTCTTCTTGGCGAATACACACCGTCTATGATTTCAAAGGTGGTTTTGGGAACAGCTGACGCTGTAATTTCAACTCCTGATGAGAGTATTCCTGTTCGTCCACCTGTTATGTGTGCGGGTTGTCCTCACAGAGGTACATTCTATGTGCTTAAAAAGCTTGGTGTTGTAGTATCCGGTGATATTGGTTGCTACACATTGGGTGCAACTCCTCCCCTTCAAAGTGTAGATACAACAATTTGTATGGGTGCATCGGTGAGTGCGGCTCACGGTATGGTTAAGGCACGTGGCAAGGATTTTTCAAAGAAGGTTGTTTCAGTAATAGGCGATTCAACATTTATGCACAGCGGTATCACAGGTCTTGTTGATATGGTATACAACAAAGGCAATAACACCGTGTTAATTCTTGATAACTCTATCACAGGTATGACAGGTCATCAGGATAATCCAACAACAGGTTATACAATTCGCGGCGAAGAAACAAAACAGGTAAATCTTATAACACTATGCAAGGCTGTTGGCGTTGAAAGAGTTGTTGTTGCAGACCCGTTTGATGTTAAAAACTTCGAGAAGGTTGTTAAAGAAGAGCTTGAAGCTGATGAGGTTTCTGTTATTATTGCTCAAAGACCTTGTGCGTTGTTAAAGAGCGTGAAATACAGCGGTCATTGCACAATCACAGAGGATTGTAAGAAGTGTAAAATGTGCTTAAAGTTAGGATGTCCGGCAATTTCATTTGACGGCGAAAATATAAAAATAGATACAACACAATGTAACGGATGCGGCCTATGTACAAATGTATGTCCGTTCGGTGCAATCAAAAAGGAGGACTGATGTCGATGAATATTATGATAGTAGGCGTAGGCGGTCAGGGCACTCTCCTTGCAAGCAGAATTTTGGGAAAGGTTGCAATTAAAGAGGGCTTTGATGTCAAGGTTAGCGAGGTTCATGGAATGAGCCAAAGAGGCGGAAGCGTTGTAACATATGTAAAGTATGGAGAAAAGGTTTATTCCCCAATTATTGACAAGGGCGAGGCAGATTTAATTCTTGCATTTGAGCAGCTTGAAGCTTATAGAGCAATGCCGTTTTTACATAAAGACGGCAAAATGATTGCAAACACACAGCAAATGAACCCAATGCCTGTTATAACAGGTGCTGCAAAATATCCTGAAAATATAATACAAAAGCTACAATCAAAAATAAACCTTATTGCAGTTGATGCACTTTCACTTGCAAAGGAAGCAGGAAACATAAAAGCAGTAAACGTTGTATTAATCGGCGTTTTGGCAAAAACTATGTCGATTGATAAGAGTGTGTGGGTTGATGTTTTAAAAGAAACTGTACCGCCAAAGTTCCTTGATGTAAATATTAAGGCTTTTGATTTAGGATATAATTTCGAGATTTAAATATTATATGCACCCTGTTAAATACAGGGTGCATACCAATTTTATATATGCAGAGTTTTGCAGAAAGGCTATTAATAATGAAAATTATAGTTGCTACAAAAAATCGCGGCAAGGTAAAAGAAATTAGCAAAATTTTTGCCGACCTGAATATAGACGTTATCACACAGGAGGAAGCACATATAAATATAGATGTGGAAGAAACAGGTGATACATTTGAAAAAAATGCACTCATAAAGGCAAAAGCCGTTTCTATGCTTTGTGATGATATTGTTATTGCAGACGACAGCGGCTTATGTGTTGATGCTTTAGACGGTAGACCCGGTGTTTACAGTGCCAGATATGCAGGTCCCGATGCAAGCGATTTAGATAGAATAAATAAGCTTTTAGACGAATTAAAAACCGAAGAAAACAGAAACGCAAAATTTATGTGTTGTGTTGCACTTGTTTTGCCAGACGGCCGTGAATTTACAGCCACAGGAGAAGTACACGGCAAAATTTTGGATGCTCCTGAAGGTGAAAACGGTTTTGGATATGACCCTGTATTTTTCTGTGATAAGCTTCAAAAAACATTTGCAGTTGCAACTGCTGAAGAGAAAAATGCAATAAGCCACAGAGGCAGAGCGTTACGGGCTATGTATGAAAAAGTTAGAGAGCTTGATATATTTTAAATAACATAATTTCAAAATATACGCCTTATCAGCTCACGATAAGGCATAAATTTTCATAGAATTACTGTGGGCAGAAAGGCAATGAAGATTAAAATGCTATCAGACGTATTTTTAGAGTATTTAATAAAACGTGAAAAAGATAAGAGAGACTACCTTATTACTGCAGCCATAATTTTAGGTGCATTAATTGTGTCGGTTACCGTATTCATTTTAGGAATGGGTTTTTTACCTGTATTTTCAGGAATTTGGTTTTTGTTATTTGCTATAATATGGTACTTTACATATATATTCATATCATTACAGGGTGTTGAATTTGAATATATATTAACAAACAGTGATTTTGATATTGATAAAATTGCTGCAAAACGAAAAAGAACACGTGTTACAAGCTTCAACTTCAAAAATGTCGAAATTGTTGCTAATATAAACGACACCAAGCACAACAGTCTGTATCTTAACAACAATTTGAAAGTTCTTGACTTTACATCTAATTCACAATATAAAGATAATGTGTATTTCATTATAATAACAATTGATTGCGAGCGTGTAATGATATTAATAGAACCAACAGCAAGAATGCTCGAAAATATCTATAAATTTAATCCAAATAATGTATTTATACAGGAATAAGGCTATGAAAAGAAATATAAAGGCTTGTTATGCGAGTCAAATGCGTAGTATAGATGAAAATGCAATGAAAGTATGCGGTATACCTGGTGTTGTTTTAATGGAAAACGCCGCAATTGCGTGTTTTAACGAAATAAAAAACACACTTGGCGTAATTGAAAACAAGAAAATATCTGTTTTCTGCGGCAAGGGTAACAATGGCGGCGACGGCTTTGCAATTGCAAGACATTTAATAAATAACAACGCAGATGTAACCATATACCTCGTTTGCGGCGATACCTTCAAGGGCGATGCATTAATCAACTTTGAAATAATACGCAATATGGGTGCAAAAATTATTACAATTGACGAAAACTATGATTTTTCATCGACTCTCCCCCTTTGCGATATGGTGGTTGACGCGATATTTGGCACAGGAATAAGTGGTAATTTAGATACAAACTACGTTAAAATTATAAATGAAATAAATAAATATTCTAAATACACATTATCGGTAGACATTCCAAGCGGAATTAACGCTGACACAGGCGAGATTTGTTCTGCCTGTATAAATGCAGATAAAACTGTTACATTTGCACACTACAAACTTGGTTTGCTAATGTATCCTGGTGCTGACTATGTTGGAGAAATAAAGTGTGTTGATATATCAATACCCGAATATATAACAAATTCCGTTGATGCAAATATAACTGTAATTGACAATAATTTATTCACAGACAATATGCCAAAAAGAAGGCGTAATTCTCAAAAAGGCGATTATGGCAAGCTGCTTATTGTTGCCGCCTCACGCGGTATGACAGGTGCTGCGTATCTTGCTTCACAATCATCTATGCTTTGCGGAAGCGGTCTTGTTACATTGGCAGTTCCCGATTGCGTGAATGATATTTTAGAGGTAAAAACAACAGAAAGTATGACTATGCCGTTAAAGTCAGACAACGGTCATATTTCATACGAAGCAATTAATGAAATTTTAGAAAAAGCAAAAAATTGCGATGCAATATTAGTAGGTCCAGGGTTAGGATTGAGTGATGATGTTAAAAAGACAGTTGAAGAATTGGTTTTAAAATCCACAATTCCTTTAATACTTGATGCCGATGCCATAAATTGTGTTGCAAAAAATACAGATATATTAAATAAATCCAAATGTGATATAATTCTTACTCCACATACTGTTGAATTTTCAAGGCTTACAGGATTGAGCATTGATGAAATCGAAAAAAACAGAATAAGCACATCAGTTGAATTTGCAAAAAAATATGGTGTAACACTAATTTTAAAAGGATCTCGTACAATTGTAACCTCACCCGACGGTATGCAATATATTAATATTACAGGCAATCCAGGCTTATCAACAGGCGGAAGCGGTGATGTTCTTTCGGGAATTGTTGCATCATTCATTGCACGAGGCATAAATCATTTAAAAGCATGTGCTATGGCAGTGTATCTTCACGGCGTAAGTGGTGATATTGCAAGCGATATTTTAGGTGAGGAAAGTGTTATTGCCACAGAGCTTTTAAATTGTATACCAAAGGCATATAACCAAATATTACAGCTGGAAAAATAAAAGAAAGTGTGTTATTATATATATGAAAAACAAAAAATTTCGCGCGTGGGCAGAAATTGATATTGACGCAGCGGCAAAGAATATACAAAATGTAAGAGCCATAACAAATAAAAATGCTCAAATTATGGCAACTGTTAAAGCAGACGCATACGGACACGGTTTTTTAGAGATGTCTAAAATCTTTTTAGAAAACGGTGCAGACCGTCTTGCTGTGGCAACTCTCGACGAAGCAATACAATTGCGACGTGAGGGTATTGATGTTCCTATAATGATACTTGGTGCATCGGACAGTGATGATGCCAAAGATATTATTAATTACGATATTATAAGCACTGTATTTGATTATGAATTTGCAAAAGTGCTTTCTGATGTTGCAGTTAAATTAAAAAAACAGGCAAAAATTCATATTAAACTTGATACAGGTATGACACGCATAGGCTTTGTTGTAACCGAAGATAATGCTGCAGTAGTTAATGAAATATTAAATGTTGCTTCACTTCCCAACATATACACCGAGGGTATATTCTCTCATTTATCAACCTCTGATGAGGCAAATTCCGACTATACTAAAATGCAGTTTGAACGTTTTATGAATATTGTTGATGAACTAAAAACAAAGGGACTTAACATTCCAATTAAACATATATGCAACAGTGCTGCAATTATGATGTATCCCGAAATGCATCTTGATATGGTCAGACCAGGTATTATTTTATATGGACTATACCCCTCTGATGAGGTCAACAAAGCCAAATTACCGCTAAAGCGTGTTATGACGCTAAAATCTCACATTACAATGATAAAAGAAGTTGAAGCCGGCAGAGGTGTAAGCTACGGAAAAGAGTACATAACCGACCATACAACACGAATTGCTACTGTTTCAATCGGTTATGCAGACGGATATATAAGAAAATATGCAGAAAATGGTACTGTTTTATTGGAAAGCGGTGAAATTGCTCCCATTATCGGAAGAATTTGTATGGACCAATGTATGATTGACGTAACAAATGTCCATAATATTCATAAGGGTGATGAAGTAATCCTTTTTGGTAATGAAAGCATAACAACCGACGTTGTTGCAAAAAAACTTGGTACTATTAATTATGAAATTACCTGTATGGTTTCTAAACGTATTCCGAGAGTTTATATTAAAAACGAAAGGACGGTGAAAACACTGAACTATCTTGTATAGTTTAAAGGAAGACCAGAAAGGAGCCTGATTGCTTTGTCACAAAACAAAAAAGATAACTTGGAGTTGCAAAAGAAACTCGAAAACGGTTATAAGGAAATGGCGGAAATAAATCTTGAATTAGCACAAATATGTTTTGAAGCTGACAATGATTGTTTGAAGCATTGCGAAGAAAAACTGACGGAGTGTGAGTAAATTGTGATAGTAAAACGAGGAGATATTTATTACGCTGATTTAAGTCCCGTTGTAGGTAGTGAACAAGGCGGTATACGGCCTGTGCTAATAATTCAAAACGACATAGGCAATAAATACAGTCCCACTGTGATAGCAGCTGCAATCACAAGTCGGATAAATAAAGCTAAAATGCCTACACATATTGAGCTTTGTGCCAAGGAATACGGACTTAATAAGGATTCTGTGATATTATTGGAGCAAATCAGGACAATAGATAAAAAACGATTAAGAGAAAAAATTGGTTGCCTGGACAATGAGCTTATGAATGAAGTAAATGATGCTTTGTCTGTAAGCTTTGGTCTGGGCGATTGTTAATATTAAATTTAAAGTACATTAGTAATCCGCAGGTGCAATACTTGCGGATTTTTTTATGCAAAAATATACAAAATATGTATTGAAAAAAAATATGATATGTGATATAATTGACACATACAGAATTTTATTTTATAAAATTCACAAGAGCTTACGCTCTTGTGTACTCTTTCGAGTACTGTGTCAATTGACGGCGTCGCAAAAATGCTCTTGCAAGCAATCATTTTTACTCCTGGTAAAATAATTTTGCGGCATCAGAATTGTGCACTGATTATATAATTTTAATTGAGATATTATATATTTGAAGGAGGGATTAGCTTGGTAATAAAAGTAATTGCTATTGTTTTAGCACTGATAGCTCTTATGTTGAATTTTCGTGGAAAATGGATTATGGAAACATTTTTAAAAAAAGACACCTCCTCCCAAAATTTACTTTTAGGAATGAAATTTGCAGCACTTATAATTGCAATTATAGCTTTTGTGCTTGTATTTTTATCTTAATAAACAACAGAAAGGAAGAATATATAAATGGAAGATGCAAACAACATTGCAAAAACCTACGACCCATCATCGTTCGAGGAAAGAATATATAATACATGGGTAGATAAAAAGTATTTTCATGCAAAGGTTAATAAAGATAAAAAACCTTTTACAATAGTTATTCCACCCCCTAATGTAACAGGTCAGTTGCATATGGGTCACGCTCTTGACGAAACAATACAGGATATTCTTATCCGTTACAAGAGAATGAAGGGCTTTGAGGCACTATGGGTGCCTGGAACAGACCATGCCGGTATTGCTACTCAAATAAAGGTTGAGGAAAGCTTAAGAGTAAATGAAGGTCTTACACGCTACGATTTGGGACGTGAAAAGTTTTTGGAGCGTGTATGGGATTGGAAAAATCAATACGGCGACAGAATAATTAATCAGCTTAAAAAAATTGGTTCTTCTTGTGACTGGGACAGAGAGCGTTTTACAATGGATGAGGGCTGCTCAAAGGCTGTTAAGGAGGTTTTTGTTAATTTATATAATAAAAATCTTATATATCAGGGCTCAAGAATAATAAACTGGTGTCCGCATTGTATCACTGCCCTATCTGATGCAGAGGTTGAACATAAGGAACAGGCTGGACATTTCTGGCATATTAAATATCCGATTAAGGATAGTGACGGCTTTGTGGTTATTGCAACCACACGTCCTGAAACTTTATTGGGTGACGTGGCAGTTGCAGTTAATCCCAACGATAAAAGATACAAAGACCTTGTTGGTAAAAAACTGATTTTACCATTGGTTGGCAGAGAAATTCCTGTTATTGCAGATGAATATGTTGATAAGGAATTTGGTACAGGCTGTGTTAAAATCACTCCTGCTCACGACCCTAACGACTTTGAGGTTGGTCAAAGACATAATCTTGAACAAATCAAGGTGATGAATGATGATGCAACCATTAACCACTATGGCGGAAAATACGAGGGTATGGACCGTTACGATGCAAGAAAGGCAATGGTTAAGGACCTTGAGGATTTAGGCTTACTTGTTAAGGTTGAGGATCACACTCATAATGTTGGTGAGTGTTACAGATGCTCCACAACTGTTGAGCCGATTATTTCAAAACAATGGTTTGTTAAAATGAAGCCTCTTGCACAGCCTGCAATTGATGCTGTTAAAAACGGGGACACTAAATTTGTGCCCGAGCATTTCGAAAAGGTTTACTTCCACTGGTTAGAAAACATAAAGGATTGGTGTATCTCACGTCAGCTATGGTGGGGACACAGAATTCCCGCATTCTACTGCGATGAATGTGACGAGATGGTTGTAACAAAGGATGAGAGTGCAATATGTCCTAAATGCGGTAAAAAAATGCGTCAGGATCCCGACACACTTGATACATGGTTCTCATCTGCACTATGGCCATTCTCTACACTTGGCTGGCCTGAAAAAACAGAGGAATTAGAATATTTCTATCCCACAAGTGTGCTTGTAACAGGCTACGACATTATTCCGTTCTGGGTAATGAGAATGATGTTCTCTGCAATTGAGCATACAGGTCAGGTACCGTTTGACCACGTATTTATACACGGACTTGTGCGTGACTCACAGGGCAGAAAGATGTCTAAATCTCTTGGAAACGGCATTGACCCATTGGAAATCGTATCAAAATATGGTGCAGATGCATTAAGATTTACTCTTGCAACAGGTAACGCACCAGGTAATGATATGCGTTTCTATATTGAAAGAGTAGAGGCAAGCCGTAACTTTGCAAACAAGATATGGAATGCATCAAGATTTACACTAATGAATCTTGATATTAACGAAAATAAGCTACCTGATTTTGATGAGCTTCAAATTGAAGATAAGTGGATACTTTCAAAGTATAACGAGGTTGTAAAATCAGTTACCGAAAACCTTGACAATTTCGAGCTTGGTGTTGCAGTATCAAAGCTATATGACTTTATATGGGATAATTTCTGCGACTGGTATATTGAGCTTGTTAAGCCAAGACTGTTCGATAAAGAAAACCCAACAGGCAAGAGTGCACAGTATGTTTTAACATATGTTTTATCAAATACTATGAAACTTCTTCATCCGTTTATGCCATTTATTACAGAGGAAATATGGCAACATCTTCCCCACGAGGGCGAAAGTATAATGATAAGTGACTATCCTGAATATAACAGTTCACTTGTGTTCGAAGATGAAGAAAAGGCAATGGAGCTTATAATGTCGTCTATTACTGCAATAAGAAACAGACGTGCAGAGATGAATGTGCCACCATCAAAGAAAGCAAAGGTTATAATAGTAACCGACAAATCCGACATCTTTACAAAGGGTGCAATATTCTTTGAAAAGCTTGCATCGGCAAGCGAAACTGTTGTGCAGGGCGATAAAACAGATATAAGTGCAAATGCAGTTAATATTGTTGTACCAAGTGCTGAAATATTCTTACCTCTTGATGATTTGGTTGATAAAGAAAAAGAGCTTGAAAGACTAAATGCTGAAAAGAAAAAGCTTGAGGGCGAAATCAAGAGAGTTGAGGGCAAGTTAAATAACCCAGGCTTTGTTGCAAAAGCACCGCAAAAGGTTGTTGACGAAGAAAAAGCAAAGGGCGAAAAATATAAAGAAATGCTTGCAAAGGTACTTGAAACAATTAATAATATGTAATTTAAGCAACAAAAAACACTTCACAAAGTGAAGTGTTTTTTTGTCATCTTATAAAGCTTGTTCTTTCTACCTTTGGATTGTTTGGTGCCTCAATACCGTTTTTCTTACCTGCTTCTATACACTTTAAAAGCCAAACCATATTTCTTGCACCGTTACGCATTGTCTGCATACCCTCTAAATCCTGTTTAACCTCTTCAGGCGTGTTTCCGTGTACATTATTCCAATACGTAGAAGAAACAACAGGCATCTGGTTTATTGTGCAATGCTTTAGCACTGCATCAAGTGATGCAGTTGTGCCGCCACGTCTTGCAGAGGCTACTGCCATTGCAGGCTTATGTGCAAAATACTTTGCTCCTGAATAGAAGGCACGGTCGAGGAATGATAAAATTCTTCCGCTTGGATGTGCATAATAAACAGGTGTGCCAAACACGAATGCATCGGCACTCTTTGCTTTTTCAACAATTTCATTCACAATATCATCATCAAATCTGCACTTGCCAAGCTGCACACACGCTTTGCAGCCAATACAGTCACGGATAGGGTCTGTACCCAGTGTTACTATTTCGTATTCTATGCCTTCTTCTTTAAATACTGTACACATTTCACTTAATGCAGTATATGTGCAGCCTTCACGGCTACTGCCATTTATAAGTAATACCTTCATAAAACATACAACCTTTCTATTTTTAATTTCTTATCAAAACGGGACGTCGCGGACGCCGTCCCCTACAATTTTGATACTTCACGAATGAACAAGTGGTATGATGGGCAATTTCATCTATCAAATCCATAATAAAATTGTTCAGATTGCCGCTTTGAAGTTTGGGTGCTGTATGTTTGATACCGCCCCAAACGAACAAGTGGCAAGATGAGCAATTTTATTCGGATTTACAATAGTCTTTTACCAATTTCGCTCTTATATATCCCCTGTCTGTATCAGTCGATTCAATATAAAAACCTCTGCCATAGTAAAATCTTATAAGGTCTGTTACCTTTGAGCCTGTATGTAAATATATTCGCTCAACACCCTTTTTAATCATAATTTTATCAACAAGATTCATTATTGATTTACCTATTCCGTTATTCTGGTTGGAAATTCTTACGCCAAATCTTGTTAAATACGCTGTATTATCAGGTAAAATCTCCACACGTACACTGCCAACATACTGACCGTTATCAAGTGCAACTAGCACAAGCTTTGTGTTAATATCGTGTTTAACATCGGCATACGTTTCATTAAGTGCGTCAAGCTGTGTCACACCCGAAATTTCACTGTACTTCAAAAACGCCTCTCTTGTCATCTCCATAATTGCGGGAATATCATCATAATTTGCAAGGCGTATCTGAAAAAGTGATTCGTAATCTACTACCATTTTACTCTCCCTTTATCCCATAAGAGTTGCCATTACGGCTTTTTGTGCGTGCAGACGGTTTTCTGCCTCATCAAATATTACACTGTGAGGTCCGTCTATAATCTCCGATGTTACCTCAAAGCCACGATATGCAGGCAGACAGTGCATAAATATAGCATCGCTATCTGCGTGTGAGAATAGCTTTTCGTTAACCTGATAATCACCGAACACCTTAACCTTTTCGGCTTTCTCGCTTTCCTGTCCCATAGATACCCACGTATCGGTATAAACCACATCTGCATTCTTTATTGCTTCAACAGGGTCTTGTGTTATAATAAGGCTCTTGCCGCTCTTTTTAAAATCGTCTTTTGCGTTCGCAACAACCTCATCATCGCATTGATACTTGTCGGGCGTTGCAATTGCACAGTTAAGTCCTGCTTTTGCACAACCATACATTATTGAGTGAGCCATATTATTACCATCACCGATATATGCAAATTTCAAGCCCTCTAACTTGCCCTTATGCTCATATGTTGTCATAAGGTCTGCAAGCACCTGACAAGGATGCAGAAGGTCTGTTAATGCATTTATAACAGGAATTGATGCCTCATCGGCAAGCTCAACAACATCGGAATGAGCATATGTTCTAATCATAATGCCATCGAGATATCTTTCAAGCACCTTTGCTGTGTCGTGTATGGTTTCACCTCTGCCAAGCTGAATATCATTCGACGATAAAAACAACGGATATCCGCCAAGTTGTGTCATACCAACTTCAAACGAAACTCTTGTTCTTGTTGATGATTTTGTGAATATCATTCCAAGTGTTTTTCCTTTTAGAATAGGATGCGGAATGTTGTTTTTTTGTTCCTTTTTTAATTTCAAACCAAGCTCAAGCAGGTTTTTTATTTCTTCTGATGTTAAATCGTGTAGACTTATTAAATCTTTCATTGTATTATTTCCTTTCAAATATGTATTATTTATTTTGCTTAATTGCCGTTGCAAGAGAGCTTACAAACAGATTTGCATCGTTCTTTGTGATTATAAGCGGCGGTGCAATTCTTATTGTGTTACCTCCACAAAGGCTTGTTAAAAATCCATTTTCAAACAAATCGTTAAATACCGCCTTTGCAATGTCTTGCTTTAGCTCCACACCAATTAACAAGCCTGCAACACGCACATCCAAAACAAATTCAGGATAGTTTTGCTTTAGCTCGTTAAGCTTCTCTTTAAAATGCTCACCAACAGTTTTTGCATTATCTAAAAGCTTTTCTGTTTCCATAATTTCAAACACTGCCAGACCTGCAGCTGTTGCAAACGGATTGCCGCCAAATGTTGTGCCGTGATCACCTGGTGAAAAAGCTGATGCAATCTCCTCCTTTGCACAAACTGCACCAATAGGAATACCGTTGCCAAGTGCTTTTGCAGATGTGAATATATCAGGCTCAACACCATACATCTGGTGAGCAAACATATAGCCTGTTCTTCCCATACCTGTTTGCACTTCATCAAATATTAACAAAATTTTGTGTCTGTCACAAATTTCACGAAGCTCTTTAACGTATTCAACATCCATTGGATGAACTCCGCTTTCACCTTGTATTAATTCTATCATAATAGCTGCAGTTTTTGGTGTTATTGCAGCTTTAATTGCATTTATATTATTTGGTTCAACCTGTTTTACACCTGGTAAAAGTGGATAGTACGGTTTTTGGTACTTTTCCTGTCCCGTTGCAGCCACTGTTGCAAGAGTTCTGCCGTGGAATGATTTATCCAACGTTATAATTTCATACTTTTCAATATTTTTCTTATGAAAATATATTTTAGCTAATTTCATTGCCCCTTCGTTAGCTTCTGCACCACTGTTTGCAAAAAAGGCTCTGTCGGCACAGCTATTCTCAACAAGCTTTTTAGCAAGCTTTGCCTGATTTTCTATGTAGTATAAGCTTGATGTATGAATCAGCTTATCAATCTGATTTTTGAGTGCTTCAATAAATTTAGGATGCGAATGACCAAGTGCATTCACTGCAATACCGCCAAGAAAATCGTAGTATTCTTTCCCATCGGTAGAATACAGCTTCATACCCTCGCCCTTTTCAAATGCAACATTTAATCTGTCGCCAAATGTATTCATATAATATTGTTTATCTAACTGTTTAATTTCATCTAATGCAGCCAAGTTATTATCCTCCAAAAAACCAATTTTAACTTAAATATATTATAAACCTTTTTGCATAAAAATGCAAGTCTTTTTCAAAAATAATTTAATATTATTGAAAAAGACTAATATTTTATGAATATTTATAACTTTTATATGAATATTATTCATTTTTTATCTGCTATATATCCAATTCCATTTTCTGTATTTATTGCAGTCGATACTCATAAGCTGTTCCTTTGTAATTCGATAGAGCCAATTTCCCTCTGCTTTTCCGGGAGTGTTCAATCTTGTATCCGAGCCATAGCCAAGAAGATCCTGAATAGGAAAAATAACAAGCCCTGCATTGCTGGCATAGAGTGTTCTTATTATACTGTTGTACCCTTTATTCCAATCGGAATCAGTATAACCGCAATACTCTAAAAGCTCCTGTCTTTTACCATCATCAAGCTCCCAAACATATCCAAGGAGGGTATTATTATCGTGCGTGCCTGTATATGCAACTGAATTATTTATATAGTGGTGCGGTTTATGTATAGAATCCCCGTCACCCAAAAAACCAAACTGTAACACTCGCATACCAGGGAAAGTGCTGTAATTAACCAGCTCAACAACTTCATTTGTGATTTCGCCAAGGTCCTCTGCAATAATGAGCTTATCCCCTGCAAGAGCTTTTAAAACATCAATAAAGTCCTTGCCAGGTCCCTTTACCCACTGTCCGTTTTTAGCATTTTTTGAGCCATACGGAATACTGTAATATGATTCAAGACCTCTGAAATGGTCAATACGGACACCGTCAAAAAGCTCGAGCATTAAATTCATACGCTCTATCCACCATTTATATCCGTCTTTTTTCATATACTCCCAATCATAGAGCGGATTACCCCAAAGCTGACCGTCCTCGGAAAAATAATCAGGCGGAACGCCTGCAACACACTTTGGCACATTCTTTTCGTCTAACTGAAACTGTTTACGATTTGCCCACACGTCACAACTGTCGTATGCAACAAAAATCGGAATATCACCAATGATTTTTACATTTTTTGCATTAGCATACGTTTTTATTTCCTTCCATTGTGAAAAAAATTCATACTGAATAAACTGCCAGGCAAATAAAACCTCCGCATCAATTTCTTCTGTTTTCCATTGCGTCCAACACAGGTCTTCATTTGCAGCTTTTAAAGCCATAAATTCGCAAAAGTCTGCAATATTTTTATGTGTAGAAATAAATTGCTCAATTTCACCTCTGTCTTTTACACGCATAGATGCAGTTTTTAAAAGCTTAAAGCGTGTATGATACAAATGTTCATATTCACAGCTATATGGTGTATTTTGCTTATTCTCCTCTAATTCCTGTGTTGTAATTAAGCCTTTGTTTGCTAATATATTTAAATCAACAAAATATGGATTTCCCGCAAATGCAGAATAAGATTTATATGGTGAATTACATTCATCAACCATTGTAAAGGGCAAAACCTGCCAATATTTAAAGCCGCAATCTGCCAAAAAATCAACAAATTCCTTTGCCTCGCTGCCGAATGAACCCGTCGAATAATCACCGTATAGCGACGAGATGTGCATCAAAACCCCGCTTGCTCTTTCCATTTATTCATCTCCGTATTTTTATTTATAATTAATAACCGTTAGTTCTCTGTTTGTGATAGCTTTGCAGCCTGGTCGGCGGTTATTAAAGCATCTATAAGCTCATCCATATTGCCGTCTAAAATCTGTTCAAGCTTGTATAGAGTAAGATTAATTCTATGGTCGGTAACTCTTCCTTGCGGAAAGTTGTACGTTCTTATTCTCTCACTTCTGTCGCCAGAACCAACCTGCATTTTACGCTCGTCTGCAATTTCCTTATGGCGTTGTGCCTCCATTGCATCGTAAATTCTTGAACGAAGAATTTTCATAGCCTTGTCTTTATTCTTATGTTGAGATTTTTCATCCTGACACGACACAACAATACCTGTTGGCAAGTGAGTTATACGCACCGCAGAGTCGGTTGTGTTTACGCACTGTCCGCCTGGGCCGCCCGCACGGAACACATCTATTCTTAAATCATTTTGATTAATTTCTACTTCAACCTCTTCAACCTCGGGCAATACTGCAACAGTTACGGCTGATGTGTGAATACGTCCGCCGCTTTCTGTTTCGGGCACGCGCTGTACACGGTGAACACCGCTTTCAAATTTGAATTTTGAGTATGCACCCTGTCCTTCTATTGAGAATGATACCTCCTTATATCCGCCAATATCTGTTGCGTTGGAGTTAAGAATATCTATCTTCCAACGCTTTGCTTCGGAATACATTGAATACATCCTCATCAAATCCGCTGCAAACAGGGCAGCCTCGTCGCCGCCTGTGCCGCCTCGTATTTCAACAATAACGTTCTTTTCATCGTTAGGGTCTTTTGGCAGCAGGAGTACCTTCAGCTCCTCGGATACAACCTTAATTCGTTCCTCCGCCTCGTTAAGCTCCTGCTTTATCATTTCTTCAAATTCTTTTTCCTGTCCCATTTCGAGCATTTCTTTATCGTCTGCAATGGTTTTCTTTGCTTCCTTATACTCTTTATATTTGTTTACAATAGGTGTAAGGTCGGAATGCTCCTTGCAAAACTTTCTCCACGATTCCTGGTCTGCAATAATTTCGGGGTCGCTTATTTTTTCTGAAACAAAATTAAATCTTTCTTCTAATGCTTCTAACTTATCAAACATTTTATTTCCTCTTTCTACGCACATTTCTACATAGTATATTTTATTATAAATTCACTTTTATGTCAACACTTTTTGTAAGATATTTCTTGATTATTATGTGAATTTATGGTATACTTAAGGTGGTTTAGGCGGTGATAATAATGAGATTGGATAAATATCTTGCAAATTGCGGAGTTGGGGCAAGAAGTGAGGTTAAAAAGATAATAAAAAGCGGTGTTGTAGCCATAAACGGCACTGTTATAAAAAAGAGTGATGAAAATGTAAGCGACACTGATATTGTATCCGTAAATGGTGAGGAAATAAAATATCGTGAATTTGTATATTTGATGTTAAATAAGCCACAAGGCTATGTGAGTGCAACAGAGGACAGAGAGCATAAAACAGTTCTTGATTTAATTGGCGATGAATATTCACATTTTAACCTCTTTCCTGTTGGCAGACTTGATATCGACACCGAGGGCTTATTAATTCTCACAAATGACGGTGCATTTGCACACTCTGTTACATCGCCCAAAAAAGAGGTATATAAAACATACTTTGCAAGACTTGACAAGGATGCCGATATTGATGATGTTGAAAGCTTTAAAAACGGCATGGAGTTTAAAGATTTTACCGCAAAAAGTGCAATATTGGATATTACAGATAAAAAAAATGAAGTATATATAAAAATATACGAGGGTAAATTCCATCAGGTTAAGAGAATGTGTGAAAGAGTTGGTAAAACGGTTGTGTATTTAAAACGTGTTGCAATTGGTAATCTTTTGCTTTACAATAGCCTTGAAGTTGGAGAATACAGAGAGTTAAATGATGATGAATTAAGAATGATATTTGAATAAATTTTAAGAGGGCACGAAAGACCCTCCCCTACAATAAAAGACCAAACGAAATTAATCGTTTGGTCTTTTGATTTTCTATTTTGCAACTTCTATTGCTTCTTTTAAATCTACATTACCTGTATAGAGTGCACGTCCAACAATTACGCCATCAACACCTGTATCGGCAAGTGATTTTATATGCTCTATACTACCTATACCGCCCGATGCTATAATATCGGCATCAACTGCATTTGCCATTTCACGCATTGCCTCAACATTTGGTCCTGCAAGCGTGCCATCGGTGGCAATATCGGTATAAACTATTGTTTTAACACCCATATCAACCATCATTTTTGCAAATTCAATTGCAGTAAAGTCACTTGTTTTTTCCCAACCCTCAACTGCAACCATTCCATCCTTTGCATCTATTCCTATAACAATCTTGTCGCCATATTTTGCAACAGCTTCTTTTATAAATTTGGGATTTGATACTGCCTTTGTGCCAATTATTACTCTTGCTATACCATAGGAAAGCTTTGTTTCAATATCCTCGATTGTGCGTATTCCGCCGCCTGTTTGCACAGGAACAGATACGTTTTCGCAAATTTCCTTTATTTTTTGTGCATTAACTCCATTACCCTTCAGTGCTCCGTCGAGGTCTACAACGTGTATAAACTCGCCGCCTTGCTCCTCCCATTTCTTTGCCATTTCGGCAGGGTTTTTGCCATATACTGTAACATCAGAAAATCTGCCTTGCAGAAGTCTTACACAGTTGCCGTCTTTTATATCTATTGCGGGGTATATTCTCATTTTATAATTGTTCCTTTCGTCTTTTAGTATAGCAAATATGAGTTTAATAGAAAAATTGTTCAGATTGCCGTTTGAAAAAGCGACGGCGTATGTTGATACGCCGAGTTTTTGAAAATGGTGAGATGGGCAATTTTACTTTTTAAACTCGTTAACTATTTTCATTATTCTTTCCTTCTCCATCTTCATAGAAACTCTGTTCACAACCAATCTTGCACTTAAAGGACATACCTCCTCTAAAACATCAAGTCCGTTTTCACGTAATGTTTTACCCGTTTCAACAATATCCACTATAACGTGTGAAAGTCCAACAAGAGGTGCCAGCTCAACCGAGCCGTTAAGCTTTATAATTTCAACGGTCATACCCTTTTCTTCACGAAAGAATTTATCGGCTATGCCTGTGTACTTTGATGCAACACGCAAATTTGTGATTTTATCGTACTTGCCCTTTAGCTCAACAGGACCGCAAACACACATACTGCACTTTCCAAAGCCAAGGTCTACCATTTCATAAAGCTTTCTGTTTTCTTCTAATATTGTATCTTTACCTACTATGCCTATATCCGCTGCACCATGCTCAACATATGTGGGCACGTCGGAAGCCTTAACAAGTATAAATTTAACCTTGTTTACCTCATCTGTAAATATAAGCTTTCTTGTTTTCTCTTTCATTTGCGAGCAATCCATACCCAGATTTATAAATGTATCCATTGCAAGCTCGGCAAGTCTGCCCTTTGCCAAGGCAACTGTAAGATATTTCATTATTTTTTATCTCCTATTCCGATATATTCATTTCACTCTCTGTATTTTCAGTGATATTATACATTGTAATTTTATTATTACATATCTTTACAATGTTTTTGTTTATTGACTTTGCATATAAAAGTGCACTATCAAAGCTATTATCCTGAATATATATCTGTGCATTAATATTCTCTGTATTTCTTAAATATTTAGCCACACTGTATGCCTTATCCATCATACCGTCACAGGCAAAAACAACAACACCATTATCTTCAATAACAATTTCATTTTCTATAACCGAAAGCAGACGGTTTATTCCTATTGCAACGCCAACCGCACCCTTGGGAGCACCAAAGTTTTGCATCATCTTATCGTAGCGTCCGCCTGCAAATACAGGGAAACCAATGCCTGCGGTATAGCCTTTAAATATAGAGCCTGTATAGTAATCTATGCTCTGAAGCATACCAAGGTCGATTGAAATGTATTTATCTAATCCAAAGGCTGACATACAATCATAAATAGCACTTAAGTTTTCCAATGCTTGCTTTGACGTGCTATTAAGTCCATTAACCATAGCCTGTGAAATAACCTCACGTCCGCCAAACATATACGGAAGCTCTATCAAAAGCTTTTTAATATCCTCACTTATATCAAGCTTATCTGTGATTTGTTGTATGCCAACACAATCCTTTGCGTCTATTCTTTCACGCAATACCGACATTTCCTTTTCGCTTAAATTTGCCTGCTCTGCAAGTCCGTTAAAGAAGGCAACCTGTCCAACCTCAACATTAAGCTCCTTAACACCTGTTGCTAATGTAGCCTCAATTGCTGCAGCTATAACCTCTGCATCTGCCTTTGGTGAGTATGAGCCGATAAGCTCTATTCCGCTTTGTGTAAACTCTCGTTGGGATGCGTTATGGTCTCTTTCAAGACGGTATACATTACCGTTATACATATATCTCTGCACAAAGTTGTTATTTACCTTTGTTGCAGCCATACGTGCTATTGAATTTGTAAAATCAGGACGAAGTGCTAAAAGACTTCCCTTTTCATCGAAAAATCTAAACATTTTATCTTGTGAAAATGAGCCGTCATCACCAACATAGCAATCGTAATACTCAAATGTTGGTACCTCAACCTCGCTATATCCCCAAGATGACAGCACCTTTTTTATTGTATTTTGTGTTTTTGTTTTTTTAGCACATTCAGCCGGAAGTATATCATTAACTCCGGTGGGTGTATGTAACTTTAACTGTGACATATTTTTACATACCTTTCTTAATTATTTTGATATAATTTCCTTTGTTTTTAATATTGCAATTGCAGTTTTGCAATCGTAAATTTCATTATTCATAACCATATTATATAATTCATTAATATGATATTTTTTAACATTTAAAAATTCACCGTCATCTAAATTCTGACCAACCCATTTTAAGTTTCTTGCAAGGTATATATGAAGCTTCTCTTCACAATATCCGGGCGTTGCATAATACGCACCAAGATATTCAAAATCACTTGCCTCATAGCCTGTTTCTTCTATTAATTCACGTTTACCACATTCAAGAGGTTCTTCACCCGCTTCAAGCTTACCTGCCGGAATTTCGAGCATTTCACACTTTGCCGCAATACGATATTGCGACACCATAAATACCTCGTTATTTTCAGTTAGTGCAATAACTCCAACACCGCCATTATGTGCTATAAGTTCACGTGTTGCCTCTGCACCGTCGGGAAGAATAACGTTGTCTACTCTAACTTTAAAAACCTTACCATCAAAAACAGGTCTTGATGATATTACCTTCTCTTCAAAATTCATTCTAAATCTCCTATAAAATTAAAATACAAACTTTTCTATTGCCGGACTAACATTTAACATCTTCTTTAAATTATCATAATCTGATTTTGAATGTAAATCTCTTTTGCCTGTGTATGTTGCACGTATCATAATATTTTTTGGAGTTTCAAGCGGTGAAATGTATTCAATCATAGAAACATTATAGCCAACACTTTCAAGATACGATGCTCTTATTGCATCTGTTAACGTATCGGCAAGACGTGCCTTTAAAATACCGTGCTTTGTTACTGCACGTAGGGGTGCATATGAATACTGTTTTAAAATATCCTTATGGCAACACGGCACACACACAATCGCCTTTGCCTTTGAACGAATACCCAACCCCATTGCCATATCTGTTGCAACATCGCACGCATGCAGCGATATAACAAGGTCAATTTTTCTTTGCGGCATATATTCTCTTAAATCTGCCTTTATAAATTCCATATTGGAATAGCCAAGATTTTGGGCTATTTTCTTTGATGCATTAATTACAGTATCGCTATAATCAACACCAATAAAGTAGCATTTTTTCTTTAATATTTCACGCATATAGAAATTGAGCACAAAGGAAAGATAACTTTTTCCGCAGGCGGCATCCATAACCACTATTTCGTCTTTATTCTCAAACTCTTTGATTATAGGTTGCACTAATTCCACAAAATAGTCTATTTGATTATACTTTCGGATTTTATCATTTTTAATTTTACCGTTTTTTGCAAGTATACCAATTTCCGACAGTAAATCCTTTGCAAGAGCAGGATTAACCATATACTCTCTTGTACTTTGAACAACGCTTGTTTTATCAACCGTATCGGTTATATCCTCGTGCTTCATAGCAACACGCTTATCGGTTGCTTCAATAACAATTTGTGCACCTCGTTCACGATATTCTACACGTGCCTCGTCGTACACACTGCTTTCTTCCCTTACAAACGACAAAATATCATCTGTGCTGACCTCACGGTTTACGGCCTGAAAATTAAGCATTAACGTATCTTCATAAAAGATATGTGCCTTAAAGTTTTTTGTGCCTGATTTGTATATAATATTTATATCCTTAAAAAAATCTTTATTTTCATCCATTCGTGAGAGTAACCCCGAAAGGAACATTTCTAATTTTGATACTGTTTTTTTATTCATAGTTAAAATTCACCTTTGGTATGTATGGCAGTTATATGGTTATTTTTACAGTTTTAGCTCTACTACCCTTTCTGTAGGCTCATATTGGCGATACTTAACACCAACCATATCAAACATTCTTTTTGAGGCTGCTGTTGTAAAATCATTTGCATATTTGTCGCTATGATATATAACCTCTCTTATTCCGCTTTGGATTATTGCCTTTGCACACTCATTACAAGGAAACAGTGTTACATAAACTCTTGCACCGTTTAAACTTCCCACAGGTGCATTTAATATTGCATTAAGCTCTGCGTGGCACACATACACATACTTTGTATCAAGCGGCTCGCCAACTCTTTCCCATGGCATTTTATCGTCATCGCAGCCGGTTGGCATTCCGTTATAGCCTAAGGAGAGAATTTTGTTGTTTTTATCCACAATACATGCTCCCACCTGTGTATTATTATCTTTACTTCTTTGGGCACTTAAAAGTGCAATACCCATAAAGTACTCATCCCAGGATATGTAATCGGTTCGTTTCATAATTATTCGCTCCTTACTACTTAAAAAATATAACTATTTTTTATTTTATCATATATAATTTGCAGTGTCAACGGATTAAAATGATTTTTTTATGTATTTTTATTCAAATTACGAATAAATATTATTCATCAATGCAAAATCTCATTTTTTAACAATTTTATAACAAAATTGTTAAAATATTACTTATTGAAACACCTTGTCAAAATAATGTTATATGTGTTATAATATGTATGTAATTGTAATAATTATTATAGAAAGGTAAATCAAATGAAGAGCGCATATGTATATTTACAGCTTTATAAGCTTTTTGACGAGGTAACACCTTTAAAAATTGATTGCGGTATGTTGTGTAACAAAGCCTGTTGCCAGGGTGACGACCAGGGTATGTTACTTTTCCCTGGTGAAGAAAATGTATATAAGCTATTTTCTCCAAAATGGGCAAAAACCGACAAGACGGATTTAAAATATACTTATAACGGCAAGGAATATAAAACTGATATTTTGTTTTGCAGCGGAAATTGCGACCGTTATCAGAGACCGCTTGCATGCCGTATATTCCCTCTTACTCCCTATCTTAACAAAGACGGAGAGCTTGAGGTTATAGTGGACCCGCGTGCAAAGAGTATATGCAGAATATCGAAGCTTATGAATATTGATGAATTTGACCCTGTATTTGTTAAGAATATACATCGTGCATTTGGGCTGCTTATGAAAAATAAACGTGTGTATGCCTTTTTAAAGAAATACTCCGAATATTTAGACGAATACAAAAGATTTTTTTAAATAAATATAAATATACAAGGAAAGGATGAAATAACCATTTATGGATAAGGATATAAACACACCATCAAATGTTGCTGATGAAAACACAATCGACGAACAACTTACAATTGAAAGTATTAGTGAACAAGATGAACTTATAGGTGATACACAGGTTGTTGATGTAAAAAAAATCAAAGAGCTTTCACAAAACACAGATACAACAAATAATATAACAACCGAAGCTGACACATCCACCGACGAAGAAGGCTCATCAAGCAATGAGCAAAACGAGGAAACCCCCGAAGCTTCACAGGAGGATATGACAGAGGACGACACTAAATACGAAGCAATCAATGAGGATACTGTAACCATTCCTTCAGACATTGACGTTGACGACGATGATTTTCCGGATATTACACCCGTTGATGATGACATAAATGAAAATGATGAAGCAGAAAACAAAATCGAGGAAATGGACGGTGAGGAACAAATCACTCTTGCTCATAAGCCATCCCTGTCGGTATCATTTGCAAGGTTATGGCATGGTATATGCAATGTATTCACACCAAAGGTAAGAAAAATATTGTATATTATTTTATTGGTTGTATTTGTACTGTTCGTAGCCGGATATATATACTGTATGTCTAATTTACCAACCGATAAAATTGCAAGAAATGTATATATAGAAGATATTAACGTGAGTGGTATGACGTATGATGAGGCACTTGAAAAAATCAATAATTCGTCTTTATTTGATGACCAGATAATCACACTTACACACAGAGGTAACCGTTTTGAAATTAACGGGAATGCAATAGGTCTTGTTGCAAGTCCTGAAGAAACCGTACAAAAAGCATTTGACTACGGAAAAGACGGCTCAAAATACAAAAACGGACTTATACTTTTAGGACTTCATCTTGCAAGACACACAGTTGTTCCCGTTGCACAGATTGAGGTTGAAAAATTAGACGAACAGCTACAGCAATTTGGTATACAGTGCTATGGCGAGCTTATGCAACACAACATAGTTGTTCAGGCAGACGGACTAACATACATTGGTCCGGGCAAAACAGGCTTTGATAACAACATTGAAGATGCACGAAACAAGGTTATGGAAGCTTTAGATAATGAGCAATTCAAAAATATTTGGGTTCCTTTGGATAACTGTCCGCCCGACGATTTAACAATGGAGGCATTTGATGCGGCAGTATACTGCGACCCCATTGATTCATATTTTAAATATGAGGGCGACGAGGTTATAGTTGTTGAGGAATCCATAGGCAGATATATAAACAAAGAAGAGGCGGCACCGCTTCTTGAAACAGTGCACGAGGGCGGAGAGCCTGTTTATATCCCATGGTATCCGTCGGAGCCGCAAATATACAAAACAGATATAGAGCCAAAGCTATTTAACGCCACACTTGGCTCATTCTCAACATATTACGGCGGAACATACAACAGAAATGCTAACGTTGTGCGTGCAGCATCACTGTTAAACGGTGCAATTGTACCTCCAGGTGAAGTACTTTCGTTTAACGACAGAGTTGGTCCAAGAACAACAGCAAACGGTTTCTATACCGCACCTGAATATCAAAATGGTGAGTCTGTAATAGGAATTGGCGGCGGAACCTGTCAGGTTAGCACAACTCTATATGGTGCAGTTCTATACTCGGCTCTTGATATAACATCAAGAACCTGTCATATGTTCGCAGTAGGTTATGCACCGCTTGGTCAGGATGCAACTGTTGCATATGGAAGTGTTGATTTTAAGTTTAAAAACAACTCCGATTACCCAATAAAAGTTGTTGCACAAACAAACGGCGGCACAATAACCGTTAGTATTGTGGGAACTGCGTGGGAGCCTGCTAAAACAGTTAAGCTTAGCCATTCAGTTTCACAGGGCACAGGCACATCGGTTACATCAAGAAGATACATTTATTCAAACGGCGAGCTTATAAAAACAGAGCAGCTGCCGTCAAGCTACTATAAGCCTCACGAAGAACATTAAAAAGAGTGTTGTTTAGAAACACTGTTTCTAAACAACACTCTTTTTCTTAATTTCCTGGCTTTTGCGATCTGCGCTTTTTTAACATCCCCTAGTACAAATTTTTATGCAAGGCTTCTTATATGCTTTGGCAAGCCATCCTCCATAATTGGTGTCATTTCACCCATTATTAACGGACGTGCATATACCATAAATTCATTTGAAACATTTGTGCCGTTATCTGTTATCCATTCTGTTGGCACAAGTCTTTCTACGTTTGCAATGTCATTTATATTACACATTTCAACTGTTATTTCGTATGGCTCATCGCTTAATCTCTTAAATATAGCCATTTTTCCAGTTTCACCCTTACTTGCTGCCACAAGTGCCATAAAGCCTGCATCGTATGCTTCGTCTATATCATTTTTGGACGCAATATGCGATGCACAACGTTGAAGTGTTGAAAGTATAATTCCTCTTGCTTTTATTTTAGCATCTCTCACAATCATATCCGATAATGTGAGTGCAACGTTACCGAGCATTTTATGACCAAACGCATCTATTGCTGCATTTTGTGCCTCACCCATCGGTATGCCATTTTCATCACGCACACCCTCCGACAGTGCCACTATAACTGCACTCTTTCTCTTTTTAACCTCCATAATATCATTAAGGAACTTTTCATAGTTAAATGGTGTTTCGGGAAGATAAATTAAATCAGGGCCATTACAATCGCTTGTTTTTGAAAGAGCAGACGCAGCAGTCAGCCAGCCCGCATTTCTGCCCATTATTTCAACTATTGTTACTGCGTCTAACGTGTACACACTTGAATCGAGTATGATTTCCTTCATTGATGATGCAATATATTTTGCCGCACTGCCGTATCCGGGAGTATGGTCTGTAAAAGCAAGGTCATTATCAATTGTTTTAGGAACACCAATAAAGGTTATATCGCTTTTGATTGTGGCTGCATATTGAGAAAGCTTTTTAACGGTATCCATTGAGTCGTTACCGCCTATATAAAAGAAATGCTTTACATCGAGTTTATCTAAAATTTTAAAGATTTTTTTATACACTGCCTCGTCCTTTTCATATGACGGAAGCTTATATCTGCAGCTGCCAAGATATGACGAGGGAGTACGCTTTAAAAGCTCAATATCCATATCGGAGCATATATATTTACTCATATCAACATATCTTTCGTTTAGTAAGCCCTCAATACCGTTAAGCATACCATACACACATCCGCAACCAAGCTTTTTAGCGCCGTCAAACACACCCGCAAGGCTTGAGTTAATAGCTGCTGTTGGTCCTCCTGATTGCCCTACTATAACATTACCTATCATTTCTCTATCTCCTTTGTATATTATAAATTATCTGCACTTAAATATTCAATTGAGCATTTTTAAATCAGATGCTCAATAAGTGTTTTTGTTCCTATTGCAATAAGCATTAAGCCGCCTATTATTTCTGCTCTGTCCTCTAAAATATCTCCTGATTTTGCGCCAATATAAAGTCCGGCAAAAGAGAAAACAAATGCAACAACTCCAATTATGATTGATGGCATAAGAATTGATGTGCCAACTGCTGCAATTGTTATACCCGCGGCAAGTGCATCTATGCTTGTTGCTATTGCCATCATTAGTAAAACCGAGAAACCAAGCGGATTTTTAGGAATTTCCTTTTCTTCTTTTCTTGCATCAACAATCATTTTAATTCCTAAAAATAAAAGCAGGAAGAAGGCAATCCAGTGGTCTATTGCTTCTATGTAATCCATTGCAAAATTTGCAAGAAAACTGCCTATACACGGCATAATAAACTGAAAGAAGCCAAAGAAAAGACCAATCTTTAATGCATTAGTTACCCTTACCTTTTTTAAAATTATGCCGTCTGTTATGCTTACACCAAAAGCATCCATAGCCAGCGCAACCGCTAAAATAAAAATTGAAATTAAATCCAATTATAATCCCCCTAATTATACATATATATTATTTATATTTATCACATTTAAAGCTATTCATAATATCATTTATAATAACACAAAAAGAAAAACAACATAAAATTGATGTTTTTCCTTTTGAATAGACTATCTTTGATTTTCCAGTGACAGTATTAAATCCACATTTTTAAGCTCAATCTTGTTAAGATTTACAGCTTCATTGTTATAATTATACTTTGGATTTTCTTTATACCATGACTTTGACTTAAAATAGTCGCTGTATTCTTTTATTTTAAAGCTTCTGCCGTGACGTGCATATATTTCATTTCTTGCTATTCCAAGCTCTTTTTTTGTAAGCTTTGAAAGGTCGCTCTTTGTAAGATATCTTATGCCCGAATCAGGAACAATATATCCGTCGGCATCATAATATGTCAGACTTGAAATATCATATATTGTACTGCCGTTATATGTTTGGGCTGTGGGAGCAGCAGTTAGTGTGATATACTTACCGTTAATCATACTTGTAACACTGCCCTGTGAAACATACGCATAGTATGTTGTGTTATTAGTAACAAACGTCATAAGAGACTTGTTTGTTGCTTTATCTATTATAACCTCGCCACCAACTGCAAGAACAGATGTTAAATTAGCATTTACAACTCCGCTTGTTTTTGATGGTGTTTTATAAGATGTGCCGCCTGTTCCCTTTCTGCTTTCACCGTTATTTGACACAGGTGTGCTTGGCTTTTGAGTAGCAGTTGACTGTACAGGTGCTGTTGGTTTCTTTGTTGCAGAAGGCTGTACACTATTACTCTGTACTTGTGTAGCACTTTGTGTTTGATTTGATACCACATTTTCACTATCAGCCTGTGCTGTTGGAGCTGGCGTAGCCTCCTCTGGTCCGGGACTGCTTGTTGGTGCCAACGTAGGCCTTATTGTTGCCACAGGTGTAGCAGTGGGTGTTGGGTCTATATTGGGGTCCTGTCCCTTAAGTAAATATGCCGCCGTTGCCGCCGCAGCTGCAACAATTAAACAAACAACAACTATAACAATTGTTCTGTTTCGCTTTTCACGTTTTCTTTTTAACTCACGTCTTTCATTAATTTCAGAAAGCTGCTGTTGCTTTTCATCAATGGCCTTTTGTGCCTGATTTTGACGTTTTTGCTTGTTTTCTTCAAATATTTCGTGAGTTGAACGCTGTTGTTTTTCAACAGTTTCTTCGGGTTGCTCAATAATCTCTTCCTCAACAATAACAGGTGTTTCAAAGTTCTCACCGCAGAATTCACATACTGTTGCATTATCGTCAATTTGAGCTCCGCATTTTTTACATAGCATAAAAACTACCTCCGTTCTTAATATGCATATCTACTATTCTACATTATATAACATTTATTATCAATAGTCAATAACGATACTATTACAATAATGCTACAATTATTTGTCTTTTTTTTCTTGCTTATACACAAGCTTTTGTATATGCTCGCCAAGTAAAAATCCACGACAGCCTGCTATGTAACCAACTACTGTTGATACAATCGGTACAATCACCCAGAAGGCAAACGAGTACATCATTACATAACCCTTGCTTGCACCAATTATTCCAACATAGGGATATGTCCATATAGAAAATACAAAATTAGTGAGTACAGTTACTACAAAGTTTATGCCACCCTCTATGCCAAGGTGTTTCCATACAAGTGAATACAGTGTAAAAAGTACAAATGTTATTGCGCATATTACCACACCCCATAAAAAAGACTTAAACACATTCGGCTTTAATCTTGAATATGGTTTATTATCTGCAATCGCCAGTTCATTTGCACCATAATATAGCATAAAGGCATAGATAAGTATGAAAAGAACCGAAAAAATTTCCTTTAGCGGTGATTTATCAAATGCCCACGAAAATACCATCATAAGCACAAACGCTATTGCACACCCTGCAAGATGCTGCAGCAGCATATATTTAAATTGATATGGTATTGTCATTTTTGTTGTTTCTCTCATTTTTACATTATCTCCTTATATTAATTTTTTGCACTTTCTCTTCCGGCAACATACCCCGATGACCACGCCCATTGCAGATTATATCCGCCGCAATCGCCGTCTATATCAAGTATCTCGCCACAAAAATATAGGCCCTTATGTTTTTTTGACTCTAACGTGTAACTGTTAATCTCATTTGTTTTTATACCGCCACGGGTAACCTGTGCATTATTCCAAGACATAGTACCCGAAACTCTAAATTTCCATCTTTTGAGTGATTGTGCAATTGCTTCAACTTCAGCTTGAGTTAATGCAGAAGCTTTCTTTGAAAGAGGCTCTATTCCAATACTCTTTAAAAACACCTGACCAATTCTTTTATTGAGCATACCAACAAAGAAATTTTCCATTTCAGTATTCTTTAATGCTTCAACACGTTTTTTTGTTATATTTAGTACATCGTTTTTTGAGTATTTAGGCATTATATCAATTTCTATTATATCGCCTGTGTTTACATATGCCGACATTTCAAAGGCAGGCACACCCGATAATCCATATTCTGTAAATAAAAGCTCGCCGTCCTTTGTTACATTTTGTGATGTGAGTGAGCACTGAAGCTTTAATCCTTTAAGCTTTTTAGCTACATCACCCTCTGTTTTTATCTGGACAAGCGACGGAGTAAGCTTTGTTATACTGTGTCCGAGCTTTGTGGCTATATCGTAGCCGCTTCCATTTGAGCCAAGCGATGGTGAGGCCTTTCCGCCCGCTGCAACAATTGCTCTCTCGCAAAAAGCTCTTTGTCCTGTATACGATATGATTTCGTAGCCGTTTTTTAACGGTTTTAGCTCTTTTACTTCAAAATCCGTTTTTACCTCAATGCCCATCTCATTTATTGCATTTCGCAAAACATCAAGAACAGATGTGGCGGTATCTGAATATGGATACACTCTCCCCTTTTCTTCAACCTTATACATAAGGCCAAGCTTTTCAAAGTATGCAAGTGTTTCGCTAACCCAAAACTGCGACTTCACGTCATCAATAAAGCTATTATCTTCACCGTGATAATTTCGTGTTTTTGCGTTTAGATTTGTCATATTGCAACGTCCGTTACCTGTTGCAAGTATTTTTCTTCCAACTCTGTCGCATCGTTCATAAATGGTAACAGAAGCACCATTTTGAGCTGCTGTAAGTGCACCAATTAACCCCGAAGCACCGCCGCCAATTACTGCAACAATCATTTCTTTACCCTTTCTTCATACATTGCAGTTACTTCCTGAAATAAAATTCTTAAAACTGCAACAACAGGAACTGAAATAAGCATACCAATAAATCCAAACAACGAGCCGCCAACTGTGACAGCTATTATAATTAACAACGGACGTATTTCAAGTGTGTCACCCATAACCTTGGGTCCTAAAATATTGCCGTCTATCTGCTGCAGTATAAGCAAAATTATTGCAACAGTTACACCCTTTATAAGACCGCTTGTTATAATTGAAACCACAATGGCAGTAACGCTTGCAATTATTGAACCAAAGTATGGAATCAAATCCATTGCACCAATAAAAAGTCCGAGTATGAGTGCGTATTTGATATCAAGCAGCGATAACACAATTATTGAAACTGCCGCCATTATACCGCAACAAATCAATCTTGAGTATATATAATTTGTAAAAATTTCATTTACCTGTCTTGAATGAACTAAAACACCATCAAGACGTTCTTGCTTTATAAAAATAGCACAAAAGCTTATTAATGCTTTTTTTATTCTATCCTTATCCAAAAGCATATAAACAGAAGCTATTAGGGCAATCACAATATTTAACAGGCTTGATGTTATATTAACAACACCCATTGCATACTTACCCACCTGTGAGGCATCAAAACCGCCAACAAGCTTATTTATTGCGTTTGTAATATGCTGTGCACTGTTTTCAAATAAATTACTGTTGCCAAACATTTCGTATTGGCTCAATTTTGTGATAGCCAAATCAATAAGCTTTGGTATATCCGACATCAAATCTACCAAGCTCATATACATAGACGGAAGCAGGTATGATGCTATCCACATCAGTACACCTACACCTATTAAATAAACAATTAATATACTTAAGCCCCACGAATGTTTTTTTAGGATTTCACAATGCTTAAATTTTAAATTATCTATTAGACCTTTAATTTTCTTTGCGGGCAGGTTAAAAACATATGCAATTATAAATGCTGCAAAAAACGGTTTAAACGCAGATAAGACAGTACCAATAATACTGCCTATATCTCTTATGTTATCAAAGGTTTTATAAACGGTTATAACCGCAACTGCAAAAATAAATGCAACAACCCATCTTGAATATTCCTTTAATTTTCTCATTTATATAACACTCTCTTTTAAAAATACAGGCAAACCGCCTTTTTGGTCTGCCTGTATTTTGTTATGATTTATTTTTCTTCTATTACAATCAATGTTGCAACAAATGCACCATTTGTAACCTTACCATATGCAACAACCTGCATACCTGCCTTTATGTATTCCATATTCTTCTTTGAACCCAACGAAGACACGATCATTGTTTTTGTATTGTTCGAGAATACTGTTTCTGCAACCGTGTTACCATCTCCAACAATATTTACAAATCCAAGCGATGTATTTACTGCACTTACAGTTCCAACAACCTTACCATCATTTGAAATTGTGCTTCCAAGGCAAACAATCTTTGTTATAGCCTCTGAATCTGTTGTTATTTTTATTGTGTCGCCAACTCGTAAATCATAAACTGTAATATCCTCGTTATTCTTTGTGATTGGAGTATCGTTAGCTATAATATATGTCTTTTCAACAGAGTTGATTTTTACTGTCATTGTTGATTGAGTAGAAATGTTGATTGATTGTATAGTTCCTTCAAAGGTCTGCAATGTAGATGTTGCAACAACCGATGTAATCTCGCCGTATTTAACAGTTAATGTTACATTGTCACCAGGATAGATTGCTGAAAAGTCGGTCATAACACCGTTCTTTTGTACCTTTGCATCATTTGCAACAGGGATAACCATTCCGTCGTACTGACTGTTGCTATGTGAAATTGTTACTGAAAGATAGTCTTCAATATCTACCGATTGAATTACCGCATTTTCAATTCTGTATTCTTTCTTCTCGCCCTTTACTGCGTATACCTTACCGTCTGACATCTCTAATGTAATAACATCGCCGCTCTGGAATGACCTTAATGTTGCAGGCTCTCCATCGTAGCTTACTGTTATATTATCTGCACATATATATGAGCTTGATGCACTCTCACCAAGTGGTATTAATCTTATTAAAACCACGCCGCCTGTTGTAGCAGAGCCTTGATATTTACCAGTAACAGTTACATCTGCTTTATCGGAATGTGTATCAACACTAATAACATTACCATTTTGAACTGCACAAGTAACAGATACATTAACTATCATTTGTTCAAGCTTTACGTCTGAACCAAGGATTTTAAATTGTGTGTTACTATCATATGTGTATTTTATATTATCGCCGAATTGATTTGAAATAGTAATCTCGCTATTTTCGGTATCAATATTTGTAAGCTTACCCTCAACATACTCGCAACCTGTTTTATCAACCACACGTGCAAGCATAACTGCCATTTGACCTCTTAAAACAGACTGGTTTGGTGCAAAGCCACCATCCTCCATACCATTCATTATACCATTATCGGTAACAAAGCTTACATAACCCAGTGCGTTAGATGGAATATCCTTTGCATCGGTATAATCAAGACTTATGCTTGTTTGTCCCTTTACTTCCTCTTCGCCGTGCATTGCCTTTGTTATGATAATAGCCGCCTCGTAACGAAGCATAGGCTCGTCCTTTACTTCTTTAATATATGTATTAAGGTCTGATTCTGTAAGTGTGCCATTATAGAGCATATATGCAAGCTCGTCTTGTCCCCAGCTTAAGTAATATTGTTTCAACAGCTCATCATATTCCTCGTGAGCCTTTTTTAACACATTTGCATTTGCTTCATCCAAAGCACCCATAGCTCTTGCAAAAAGAGCAATACATTCAAGCTTTGTAACCTGATTATCTGGTTTGAAGGTTCCGTCTTCATAACCATTTATATATCCTTTATCAGCCATATCCTCTATGTAGGTTCTTGCCCATGAATATTGCTCCGACATTATATCAGAAAAAGTTGCAGCAAAAACACTTGATGTACACATTGCTATTGCAATTGCACTTGATGTTATAATCTTGGTTATCTTTTTCATTATCGAGTACCGTCCTTTCCTTAATATAGCTTAACAGTTTACACTATTTATTGCTATTTCAAATAAATTATAACACAATATATTGCATTTTTCAACAATGTAATAGAAAATTAGCACTCCTGTAATTAAAAATTAATATTCCCGTTGAAACATGTAAATTACAACGGGAATTCAATTTATGCATTATTATTATTTCTTGATGTGAATAGAAATTTTATCGACCAAAGACCTGCTATTCCTACAATTGTGAATATAATTCTCGGAATTAACGCTAACTGACCGCCAAATATTGTGCCAACAAGATCAAAGCCAAACAAACCGACCAATAACCAGTTTATTGCCCCAATTATAACTAATACTAATGCTGTTTTATCCATAAGCTTTTTCTCCTTACATAAATTATTCGTTATTATTCTATGCTTGTATCATTTCTTTAAACGTGGTAATAATTTCCATATTTAAAATATATGCTTATAATAGCAAAGGAGATGAATAAGAATGAAAATTAAAAAAGGATATTTTATAGCATCTTTTATGGTTGTGATTTCAATTATATCGTTTATAGCATTTGGCGAAGATGTGCATAATGATATGAATATTTTATTTCTAAATTCATACGGCTGGGAGGTTGATACCGTATACTGCGACAAAAGCAACATAATTATCCCCCAACCCTTTGATATGGTATATGAAAACTATAACAAACTTCAGCTTGAAGCAGGTCTTGATTTGCAACCATATCAGGGAAAGAAAGCAATACGCTACACATATAAGGTCAAAAACTACCCCATTGATGTTCACGATACTGTATATGCAAACGTGATAGTTGCAAATAACACGTGTATCGGCGGTGATATTATGACAATCCCCCTCGACGGCTTTATGCACTCACTTTCATATATGCCAAAAAGCAATTAGTGTGTTTTGTAAAAATTATTTGTTATAATCATTGACTTTTTATTGTAAACTTTGTATAATATAATTGTAGAATAAATTAAGGACGAACTTTATGAAAAAATATTTAAAATATATACCTTGTGTAACCACACTTGCCATTATGTATATAATTTTTTCTTTCTCTGCACAAGATGCTACCACCTCATCCCAGTCGAGCAGCTCACTTATAGCTTTTTTTATCAGCTTACTGCCCGATGGCTTTTTTAATTCAGACAAGGAAGTATTAATACAAAATGCAAGTCATCTTGTGCGTAAAATGGCACACTTTACAATTTATACTGCATTGGGTATAAGTGTTTTTTCTATGTTTAAATTACTCATAGAGAAAATAAAACCCATACACACAATAATTATATCAACACTATTTTGTTTGATGTATGCAATATCCGACGAAATACATCAAATGTTTGTTCCCGGCAGAAGCTGTCAGATTTCTGATATTATACTTGATACATCGGGAGCACTAACCGGTGTAATTGTAACATTTTTGATAATTAAAATACTACGGAGGCGAAAAATATGATAGATGCACATTCCCATATTTTGCCCGAATTAGACGACGGAGCGCAAAGTCTTGAGCTTGCACTTAATATGCTTAAGGAAAGTACACTTCAGGGTGTGACCGACGTTGTGTCTACATCTCATTGCTATCCAAAAACAGAAGCAGAAATTATTGAATTTTTAAATAAGCGAAAATCATCATATGATATACTTCATAGCGGTATGGAAAGCATTGATACGAGCCTTCCGCATATTCATCAAGGCTGCGAGGTCAATATGCTTACAGATATTTCTGATTTGGAAAATATTTCCTCATTATGTATAGATAACACAGACTACATATTAATTGAAATGCCCTATTCACCTTGGAGTGACTGGATGATAGACAGTGTATACAAGCTTATATTACGTGGCTTAAAGCCAATTATGGCACATATTGACAGATACACCTCTCAAAACAAAGAAAATTTAATGGCACTTTTGGAGCTTGATGTTATTTTTCAGGTAAATGCTGATTTATTTTTAAATAAAAAAATGAAGAAAACTGCCGATAAATTAATAAACGACGGATATGTGCACATTATAGGCAGCGATATGCACAGTATGGGTATAAGAAAACCAAATCTAAAAAATGCAAAAGTAGAAATCACCTCAAGATACGGATTGGAATTCTTTAACGAAATGCAGGAAAATGCCCGTTATATTTTAAAAAATGAGGACATCCCCCACAGACGTCTTACAATAAAAAAACAACACTGTCCTATTTTTAATTTTTTAAAGAGCAAATAACGGCTTTATATGAAATTTACCCCAAAATCACTTGACATAAAAGCTAATTTGTAATATAATTAGAAGTAGTTTATTTGGGAAAATATTTAATTAAGGAGTGATATAAATGAACAAGAAGATAATTTCGTTTATAACGGCATTATCTATGTGTGCAACAATGGCAATTATGCCAATTACAGCGTCGGCGGACGACTCACTGAAGACCGCAGTAATGGATGCTTTTACCGCTTTGGCTGATACCAACGGTGAGTTCACAATAGACGGAACAACCTTTAAGAAGGATAATGATAATAATCGTATTAACGTGTTAAAAACAGCTACTGTTAACGGCGTTACTTTTGATGAAATTCTGGTTGATACAAACATTCAGGCAAAAACAGGTGTTCTTGGAAGCACATCAGTTTGGGCAGATGAAAATGTTTCGCAAACAGTAACAGACAGAACTGCAATATCAGATTTTTCACTAAAGACAACTATGTATATGGCAGGGGTTAAGACCATATATGATAAATACATAGCACTTGCAACTATGTTTGTTAATAATGCTTCTCTGCCGGGTGTTACACAGGCAGAGCTTAACGGTATAAAGGTAAAGGGTGAGTTTACAATAACAGTTAAACTCCCTGTAGGACTTACTATTGCAGATGAAACTATGAAGCAGAGTAATCAGGATATGCATGGTTTCTCTTTTGAAGATGGCACAGCTATATCCACACTATACAAGGAAATCAGCAGAACCTACACTCCCGCTTCAGCCTCATCAGGAGAAGTGCTTAACATAACAATTGCACCATCCTCAAACGGTGATGTAGATTACGCACATAAATCCACTCTTGATACCCATGTTGGCAAAAACATTGTAATTCAATGTCCTGTTAAGGCTCTTGCTCCTCAAACAGGAACATCCATAACATACACTGCCGAGGGTTATGTAAGAGGTTGGACAGAGATATGTTCTGCAGCTGACGATTCATTAGCATACGTTAATTACAAGGCAAACCAAAAAACTGATACAAGTGAAACAGTAACAACCGAAGGCACTGTAGGTGATGAAAACATTATATTAAGTGAAGATGTTATCGTGAATTACCAACAACCCACAACACCATCCGCACCCGGAGGCAGCGATGTGGCAACATACATCTTAAAGTTTGAAACAAATGGTGGTAATAATATTGTTCCGCTTTCAAAGACAAAGGGTACATCAATCGACCTTACTGTGTATAAACCTGTAAAAGAAGGTGCTGTATTTGAAGGTTGGTATAGCGACAGCGCGTTAACAATACCTGTTGACAAGGTTACTCTGAATTCTAATATGACTGTATATGCAAAATGGAGTGATACAACAGACGAAGAAAAAGTTACCTTAACATTTGTAACAAACGGTGGTTTATCTGTTGCTCCTGTAACAACAAACAAGGGCACTGCTGTTGATATTAACGATTATATTACATTAAGAGAAGGTTATACATTCGAGGGCTGGTATCTTGATAAGGAATTTACAATTCCTGTTGATATTCATACATTGCATAATGATACAACAGTATATGCAAAATGGAGTGAAACTCCAATACCATCACAACTTACCGATGAGCACTATGCATATATTATAGGACGTCATGATGGTCTTGTTCACCCAAGTGCTAATATCACAAGAGCAGAGGTTGCAACAATCTTCTTCAGACTTCTTACTGCCGAGGTAAGAGATGGTAACCTTACAAAAGAAAATAATTTTGATGACGTAAATGACGGAGATTGGTTCTGTGCTGCAGTATCAACACTTGAAGATTTAGGAATTATCAACGGACGTACCGACACAACATTTGTTCCTAATGCATTCATAACAAGAGCAGAATATGCTGCAATTGCATCAAGATTCTCCGATGTAGTATATGATGGCAAGGATAAGTTTACAGATATAGCAGGCCACTGGGCAGAAGACGAAATCAACGAAGCATCTCATATTGGTTGGATAGTTGGTGACGGAGGCAAGTTCAGACCTGATGATTATACCACAAGAGCAGAGGCTATGACTCTTACAAACAGAGTTCTAAAGCGTATTCCTCAAACAACCGACGACCTACTCGACGATATGGTTAAGTGGCCAGATAATATGGATACAGCAATGTGGTATTACCTTGCAGTTCAAGAGGCTACAAACAGTCACGATTACGAACTAAAGGCTGATAATGTACACGAAAAGTGGACCACAATTGAAGCTCCTCGTGATTGGACAGAGTACGAGAAATAATTACAATTTAATTAAAAAGAAAGAACGAATTTCTTTAAGAAATTCGTTCTTTTTTGTGTTTGCAAAATATTAACTGTTTTGCATTTACCTGTTTTAAATTACTTTGTGTTATTTAGTGCTTGCTCAAGGTCTGCAATTATATCGTCTACATTTTCAATACCAACGCTGAAACGTACTAAATCCGGGCCTGTGCCGCACTCTGCAAGCTGTTCATCTGTCATTTGTCGGTGTGTTGAGCTTGCGGGATGAAGTGCACACGTTCTTGCATCTGCAACGTGTGTTACTATTGCGGCAAGCTTTAGAGAATCAAGGAATTTAACTCCTGCTTCCCTGCCGCCTTTTACACCAAACGATACAACTCCGCACGAGCCTTTGGGCAAATACTTTTTAGCTAATTCATTATATTTACTTGATTCTAATCCCGAATAGTTAACCCAACCAACACAGGGATGTGATTCAAGATACTGCGCAACCTTAAGTGCATTTTCGCTATGACGTATCATTCTCAAATGCAATGTTTCAAGTCCGAGATTTAGCAAGAATGCATTTTGCGGTGACGGTGATGAACCCATATCACGCATAAGCTGAACTCTTGCCTTTGCTATATATGCAGCCTTGCCAAAGTGCTCTGTATACACAACACCGTGATATGATTCGTCGGGTTCTGTCATACATGGGAATTTTCCCGATTTAGACCAGTCGAAATTGCCACTGTCTACAATAACGCCGCCCAATGATACAGCGTGTCCGTCCATATACTTTGAGGTTGAATGAATAACAATATCTGCACCAAATTCAAACGGACGGCATAAAATAGGTGTTGCAAAGGTGTTGTCTACAATAAGCGGAATACCATTATTGTGTGCAAGTGATGCAAACTTTTCTATATCAAGAACTGTTAGCGCAGGGTTTGCAATAGTTTCACCCATAACAGCCTTTGTGTTTGGCTTTATTGCTTTTTGAAGCTCCTCTAAATCATCGTCAGGATTAACAAACGTTGTTTCAATTCCAAACTTTTCAAGTGTTACTGCCAACAGATTAAAGGTTCCGCCATAAACTGCCGCAGAGCATACAATATGGTCACCTGCACCTGCAATATTCATAACTGCCATCATTGTGGCAGCTTGTCCTGCGGATGTCATCATAGCACCAACGCCGCCCTCTAAATCGCTGATTTTTTCTTCCACTGCAGCAACTGTGGGGTTTGCAAGACGTGTATAGAAAAAGCCGTCTTCCTCCAGATCAAAAAGCTTACCCATATAATCAGATGAGTCATACTTAAAGGTTGTGCTTTGATATATTGGCAAAACACGTGCCTCTCCGTTTTTAGGCTTATAACCTGATTGAATACATTTAGTTTCTAATTGCATATATCTATCTCCCTTTCTTATTACAATCTCTTTTTAAAATCCTCATAGCCAAATTCGCGTACTAATTCAAGCGTATCATCAGCCTTTAAAACATATATAGACGGTAAATTTATACCGTTAAATGTGTTATTTTTAACTGTTGTATATATTGCCATATCCTCAAACACAAGTCTATCTCCAACAGACATTTGTTTATTAAATGAATAGTCACCAATTACATCCCCTGCAAGACAGCTTTGAGAGCCTATACGATAGGAATATTTAAGCTTGCCTAAATCATCCGCACCAACAATTCGTGGTCTGTATGGCATTTCCAGAACATCAGGCATATGACACGCCGCACTGCCGTCTGTAATTAGTATATCCATTCCATTATTCATTATTTCAAGCACCTCACACACGAAATAACCTGCATTAAGCGCCACAGCCTCGCCAGGTTCAAGATATACCTCAACATTGTATTTGTTTTTAATATAGTCTATGCACTCTATAAGAGTATCAACATCATAATCATCCCTTGTTATATGATGTCCGCCGCCGAAGTTTATCCACTTCATATTGTGCATATACTTGCCAAACTTTTCCTCTACGGCATTAATTGTGCGTTTTAAGGTGTCGGAATTCTGTTCGCACATTGTATGAAAATGCAGACCGTCTATAAGTTCTAAAATATCCTCATCAAAGTTTTTTAGTGTTGTACCAAGACGTGAATTTTTAAAGCAAGGGTTATACAGGTCAGTTTCGATTTCACTGTATTCGGGGTTAATTCTTATACCACACGATTTGCCATTTAGCCGACTATAATATTTTCTCACCTGTGATGGTGTGTTAAATACAATATGGTCGCAAAGCGATACAATTTCATCAAACTCACTGTCTTTATATGCTGCAGAGAAAATATGTGTTTCTTTGCCAAATTCCTCATAACCAAGTCTTGCCTCATTTAATGAGCTTGCGGTTGTTCCGCAAAGGTATTTTTTTATAAGCGGATATGTTGAATAATTAGAATATGCCTTTTGAGCCAATAATATTTTAGCTCCCGTTCTTTTTTGCACATAGTCTAAAATCTCACAGTTTTTTATTAACTGTTTTTCATCTATTACATATGACGGCGTTTTTACAATATCTCTAAAATTCATATCAGTCTACCAAAACAGGATTGAAATCCTCTTGCCACGGAAGTCCGAATTTATTTAACGCTTCCATAAACGGATCGGGGTCAAATTCTTCTACATTATATACACCAGGTTTGCACCATTTACCTGTAAGAACCATAGCTGCACCAATCATTGCAGGCACACCTGTTGTGTATGAAATGGCCTGTGAGCCAACTTCTTTATAGCACTCCTGATGGTCGCATATATTATATAAATAATATGTCTTTTCCTTACCGTCCTTTTTACCTATAAAGATACAGCCTATGTTTGTTTTACCAACAGTTCTTGGCCCTAACGAGGCAGGGTCAGGAAGCACCGCCTTCAAAAACTGAAGCGGAACAATCTTTTTGCCCTCAAAGTCAATAGGCTCAATAGATGTCATACCAACATTTTCAAGACATTTTAAATGTGTTAAATAGCTTTGACCAAAGGTCATAAAAAATCTTATTCTTTTTATACCCTTTATATTAAGTGCAAGAGATTCCAGCTCCTCGTGATGAAGAAGATACATATCTTTTTCGCCAACCTCTTTGAAGTTATACACACGCTTTATCTCCATCGGCTCGGTTTCTACCCATTTACCGTTCTCGATATAGCTACCCTTTGCACTTACCTCACGAATGTTTATTTCGGGGTTGAAATTTGTTGCAAATGGATATCCGTGGTCACCGCCATTGCAGTCTAATATATCAATATAATTTATTTCATCAAACTCGTGCTTTTGTGCATACGCACTAAAAACACCTGTTACTCCAGGATCAAAGCCACTGCCTAAAATAGCGGTTATGCCTGCTTTTTCAAAACGTTCTCTATATTCCCATTGCCATTTATACTCAAATTTTGCAGTATCTTCAGGCTCATAATTTGCAGTATCAAGATAATGTGTTTTTGTGGCAAGACACGCATCCATAATTGTTAAATCCTGATACGGAAGTGCTAAATTCATAACAATATCAGGCTTGAATTTATTTATAAGCGCTATTAGTGCATCCACATCATTAGCATCAACCTGTGCAGTGGATACCTTTGTTTTTCCACCCTCTACCTGTTTTTTTATTTCTTCGCATTTTGAAAGTGTCCTCGACGCAATGCAAATTTCCTCAAATACATCACTGTTCTGACAGCATTTGTGAATTGCAACACCTGCAACACCGCCTGCTCCTATTATTAGTGCTTTTCCCATTTGTAGTCCCCCTTATGTTTTAATATATTGTTAGTAATAATTCCCGTAATATTTTGCAGGCAACTGCTGTTGAAGTTCCGCTTAAATCGTAATGTGGAGATAGTTCGTTTATGTCACAGCCCACAATGTTTAGATCCTTTAACATATGCACCGCCTCCAATAGCTCATTAAATGTTACTCCGCCCGCTTCAGGTGTTCCCGTGCCGGGAAATATTGATGGGTCTAAAACATCAAGGTCGAGTGTGAAATACACCTTTTTGCCTTTAAGCTTTTTAACAACCTCACCAAAGCCCTTTAAATCAAACTTATGCTGTATAACGTGCTCCTTTGCAAATTCAAATTCACTTCTGTCGCCGCTTCTTATACCAAACTGATAAATTCTGTTGTCATCCACAAGATTATGGCATCTACGCATAACACAAGCATGTGAAAGTGTTTGACCAAGATATTCCTCTCTTAAGTCTGCGTGTGCATCAAGATGAATAATATAAACATCGTTATATTTATTATATACTGCCTTAAATGCACCTAATGTAACAAGATGCTCTCCCCCTATCATACAGGGTATTTTATTATCGTCTAAAAGCTTTTTGGTAAACTGTTCAATATCTTTTAGTGCATTTTCAGGTGAACCGAATTGAAGCTCCAAATCACCACAGTCAAAAACACATATATCCTCTAAATCCATATCAAGATACGGGCTGTATGTTTCTATTCCAAAGCTTTCATTACGCATTGCAGATGATGCAAAACGTGTCCCCGGCCGAAAGGATGTTGTTGAATCAAATGGTGCACCAAAAATCGCAATTTTACTTTCATCATATTCGTTATCACAGCCTATAAATGTAAATACATTCTTATTCATCCAATAGCTCCTTTACATAGTTTGGTAAAACAAATGACGCCCTGTGAATATCGGTATTATAGTACCTTGTTCTTAAATTCAGCGATTTCCAATAATCCTCTTTAAAATCATTAATTGGGTGGAATTTTTTAGAGGCGAAACCAAAATACCATATTCCCGACGGATAGGTTGGCATTTGAAAGCCATACACATACGTTTCATTAAACACCTTTGATATCTTTTTGTGTGTTTTTGCAAACGCTTCTGCGTATTCCTCATAAAATGCTGATTCGTGTTGATTTATTAAAATACCGTACTCCGAAAGAGCCTTGTAGCAATTTCCGTAAAATTCTCTTGTAAACAGTCCCTCGCCTGGTCCAAACGGGTCGGTTGAGTCTACAATTATTAAATCATATATGTTTTTTGTTTTTCTTACATATGCAAGTCCGTCCTCGTAGTGTATTGAAACACGAGCATCATCAAGCATCGACGCAGTTTGTGGAATGAATTTCTGACACACCTCCACAACCTCGCTGTCAATTTCAACTAAATCTATATGTTCAATACTGTTATATCTTAAAAGCTCTCTTACTGCACCGCCGTCACCGCCGCCAATAATGAGTACATTCTTTATATTCGGGTTTACTGCCATAGGTATATGAGTAATCATTTCATGATACATAAACTCGTCCTTTTCGGTAATCATAATACATTCATCAAGAACAAGCATTTTACCAAATTCTTCTGTATCAAAAACCTCAATAAGCTGATAAAAGCTCTTTTTACTGTATAGCTGTTCTTTAACCTTTACTGAAAGCTTAAGGTTTTTTGTATGCATTTCCGAAAACCATATTCCCATTTACCATTCACCCCTTCACATTACAACATTTATCACATTCATATCCATATCCTCTGTACCTGTCATAAAACAGCCTTTTTCCTTTGCATAGAGAATATAATCAAGTATTTCGGAGGTTATCAGTTCGCCTGGTGCTAAAATAGGTATTCCAGGCGGATAACACATAACAAACTCCCCGCACACTCTGCCAACGCTTTCTTTTATTGGTACTTGTTTTTTTTCGCCGTAAAATGCCTCTTGCGGAAGCATTTTAACGTGAGGATTTATGTATTCGTGGTCAAACATACCGCTTGCGTCCTTTTCATATATCCTCTTAATATCGGAAAGCGATGAAATCAGGCGTTCTATATCCAAAGCCCTGTCGCCTGCACTTATAATTGCAAGTATGTTGCCTATATCTCCAAATTCTATTTGAATATCATACTCATCTCTTAATATATCGTAGACCTCTATACCTGCAAGACCTATATTACGTGTATGCACAGAAAGCTTTGTTGTATCAAAATCAAATACGTTTTTATTATTTATAAGCTCTCTTCCGAATGCGTAGTATCCGCCAAGCTTATTTATTTCTTTTCTTGCATAGTCGGCATATGCAACAGTTTTTCTTATCATCTGCACGCCGTTTATGCTTAAATTCTTTCGTGCCAAATCAAGCGACGACAATAAAAGATATGAGCCGCTTGTTGTTTGAGACAGGTTTATAATTTGCCTTACATATCCCTCATTCACAGATTTTGAGCATAACAAAAGTGCACTTTGTGTTAACGAGCCGCCTGTTTTATGCACACTCAACGCCGCCATATCTGCACCCGCATTCATTGCACTTACAGGCATATTTTCGCCGAAGTAAAAGTGAGTGCCGTGTGCCTCATCAACAATAACCTTCATTCCGTGCTTGTGAGCAACAGATACTATTCTTCTTAAATCTGAGCATATACCATAATACGTTGGGTTATTAACAAGCACCGCCTTTGCGTCGGGATTTTCTATTATTGCCTTTTCAACGTCTTCAACCGACATTCCCAAAGGTATACCAAGCTCGTGACTTATACCAGGATTAACATACACAGGTACAGCACCGCAAATAACAAGTGCGTTTATTGCACTTCTGTGCACGTTTCTTGGCATAATTATCTTTTCACCCGCTTTACAGACCGACATTATCATAACCTGTACCGCAAAGGTGTTACCGTTTACTATAAAAAACGCATTCTCGGCATTGCAGGCTTGTGCAGCAAGCCTTTGTGCATCACGTATTACACTCACAGGATGACACAAATTATCGAGGTTTTTCATAGAATTTACATCTATTTTAAGGCACTGCTCACCCAAAAATTCGCAAAGCTCTCTATTTCCCCTGCCACCCTTATGACCAGGAACATCCATACGCACAACTCTGTTTTTTGTATGCTCCTCCAATGCCTCATATATGGGTGCATTTCTTTGACTTAATCTCTTCATTTCTTTGAATATACATTTTGTCCGCTGAATATTTCTATCATTTCACGCCTTAGGCTATCTGTTATCATAAGGCGTCTTTTTGGCGGAATTTCGTATACGTCTGTATTAAACAGATAGTTTTGCAGTTCTATTTCTTTAATTAAAAGCTTTGTGTGGAAAATATTTGACTGATACACATTCATATCAATTGCATCATATTTAGTTAGTGTTTCATCATTTATATAATCCTGTATAGATTTAATATCGTGATCAATAAAATATTTTTTACCTTCAACATCTCGTGTGAAGCCTCTTACACGGTAGTCGATTGTTATAATATCCGAATCAAAGCTGCTTATAAGAAAATCAAGAGCATTAAGAGGTGATATTGTACCGCAGGTGGATACGTCTATATCAACTCTGAAGGTAGATATTGAATTATCGGGATGATATTCAGGAAAAGTATGTACCGTTACGTGACTTTTATCGAGATGGGCATGCACCGTTTGCGGCGATAAAATACCCTTATTACACGATACGTCAATATCCTTATCGTTAAGGTCTTTTTCGGCAATCAAAATATTAACCGAAGCACCCTGCGGTTCATAGTCCTGTTTTGAAATATTTAAAATTGTAGCACCAATCATTTCGGTAACCTTTGTTAAAATACCTGTTAATCGGTCGCTGTTATACTGCTCATCTATATATGCAATATAATCCTTTTGCTCACGCTCACCCTTTGCATAACAAACATCATATATATTAAAACTAAGTGTTTTTGTAAGATTATTAAATCCATAAAGACTTATTTTATCTTTCATGTATGCACCACCTCTCGTATAAATAACAAATTAATTTAAACTGTTTTTAATCCCATTTCACCAACGTACGTTGACGCACTTACTGCACCAACCGCACCGTCTGCCGCTGCCGTTATAATCTGCCTTAACGGCGTTGTTCTTACATCACCAACTGCAAATATTCCTTTGATGTTGGTACGCATATAAATATCTGTTTTTATAAATCCATAATCGCAAAGCTCAACTCCGCAGTCTGCAGCAAGTTTTGAATTGGGGGTTATGCCGATTGCAACAATAACTCCATCAACTAAAAGTGTGTTCCTGTCGCCATTTAGTATATTTTTTATTTCAATACTTTGAAGCTGCATTGTGCCATTAAACTTTTCACATACTGTATCTGTAATAATTTTTATATTGCCATATCTCTTTACATTTTCAAATATAGAAGCCGTTGCACGAAACTTTTTGGAACGATTTATAAGATATACTGTTTTACATAGCTTTGAAAGGTATATTGCATCCTCGCAGGCAGTGTTACCGCCGCCAATAACTGCAACGTCCTTACCTTTAAAGAACGCACCGTCGCAATGTGCACAATACGATACTCCGCTTCCACCAAGCTCCGCTTCGCCCTCAACTCCTAATTTTTTAGGGCTTGCACCTGTTGCAAAAATAATTGATTTAGTTGTATATTTGTGATGTCTTGTATGCACAAGCTTTATATCAAACTCGGCATTTTCAATTGATTTTACATTTTCCTTTACAATTTCAATGCCAAACTTTTCAGCATGCTTGTACAAAGCCTCGCTAAGCTCCTCGCCTGTGGGAGTATTATAGAAGCCAGGGTAATTATCCACATCATTTGTTTTCATAACCTGACCGCCGCTTGCTATGCTTTCTATTACAAGTGTTTTCATATTAGCACGCATTGCATAAATTGCGGCACTTAATCCCGCAGGGCCTGCACCAATTATAACTATATCATACATATTTAAACTTCCTTAACCCTTCTTCATTTTTTATATTCTTCAACAATATATCTTGGCCGTCTTTTAACTTCCTTATAGATTTTTCCAATATACTCACCAACAAGACCAATCGACAAAAGTTGAACGCCACCGATAAACCATATTGAAAGCATAAGCGATGCCCAGCCGTCGCTTGTGTTGCCTATAATCTTTTCAACAAAAGCGTATACTGCCATAATAAATGAAAATACACACACAATTAAGCCGAGTGATGTTATTATTCTTATAGGTGTTATACTAAACGACGTTATTCCATCGAGTGCAAATGAAATCATTTTTTTTAACGGATATTTCGACACACCTGCAAAACGTATGGTGCGGTCATAATATACTGTTTCCGTTTTAAAGCCAAGCAAAGGAACCATTCCCCGCAAAAACAAATTTCTTTCTTCAAATTCCGATAACGCCTTTAGTGCTTTTTTACTCATCAGCCTGTAATCTGCGTGGTTATATACAATGTTTACACCCATAAGCTTCATAAGTTTATAAAAGCCCAGTGCTGTTGTACGTTTAAATGCACTGTCACTCTTGCGTTGTTTTCTTACACCATATACTATATCGTTGCCTTCGTTAAATTTTTGTACCATTTCGGGTATAACGTGAATATCATCCTGTAAATCTGCATCAATTGAAATTGCACAGTCACAATCATCCATAACACTCATAAGAGCGCCGAGCAGTGCGTTCTGGTGTCCAACATTACCAGCAAGCTTTATACCATAAATTTCATTAAAATCTTCGGTTAGTCTGTTTATAATTTCCCATGTTTTATCTTTTGAGCCGTCATCTGTGAAAACTATTTTACTGTTTTGGCTTATAAGCTCTTTACGTATCATATCCTTTAAAAGCTGGAGCATCTGTCTTGATGTTTCGTGCAAAACCGCTTCCTCGTTATAGCAAGGAACAACTATATATAAAGTTTTAGCCACACCAATACCTCCTTTAAATTATATAAAACCTTTTCAATTATATGTAATATGAATTCATTATATAAAGACCATACATTTCAGATGACAGAATTCATTTTACCAGGAGTAAAAATGCTTGCTTGCAAGGGCATTTTTACGACGCCGTCAATGGCTGTAGCGGTCGCAAGACCGCAAAAAAGCCGCAAGGCTTTTATAAATTTTGCAAAGAAAAATTTATTATACAGTCATTATACTATATTTTTCGTATAATTACAAGTGTTTTTTCCATTATTTATATATAGATTTTTTGTAATTAAAACCACAAATTTACATAAAATTAATTTTAGATATTATTGATTATTTTTAAGGTTTATGATAGAATAATTAATTGAGGTGTTATGGCTATGAAAAAACTTATAAATACCATTATAGCAACAATGATTTTGGTTAATACAACTGCATTTGCAGGTGTTTTTGGAAATGTGTATAATTCACAGAGCGAGGAAATGTGGAAGCATACATACTACCAAAACAGCTTTACAAATGCAAATAATCAAAAGCAATCGGAGCACTATATTGAATATACGCCCAACACAGACATTGTGCCCGTTATGGTAAACGGAGATAAATTATGGGGTACATTAAATATATATGATGCACAAAAAATTCTGGATAAAAACGGTTTCAGGAGCAGATTTGGAATAAATGCAGATTATTTCTCGTTCCAGACAGGTCTACAAATGGGTACTACCATTTCAAACGGCGAGATTGTGTCTAAAGAATATGATGCACAGGATGCAATAGGCTTTCGTGCAGATGGGAGTGCTTTTATAGATACCCTACAAATACAAACAATGCTTTCAAACGGCGAAAAATCAGTAGAAATAATGTTTATAAACAAATGGTGTCAGGCAGGATTTGACCCCATTTATCTTCTTACAGATGCTTTTGGCGATGCAACAAAAACAAAATCAAATTGCCTGTATATTATGGGTGCTGTTACAGACGGCTCAATAAGTATAGATAAAACTGCAACAATAACGGTTGAGGATATATTTGAATATGACGGAGAGGTTAAAATTCCAAAAGGCAAAATACTTTTGCAAATAGATATTGCAGGTGGCAGAGCAGATTTGATGGAGTTTATGAGTTCAATACAAAAAGGCGATACATTAACAATCACAAACACTGCCATAAACAGTGAGAAAAACCTGTGGGATGAGGCAGTTGAGGCAAGCAGTACCGTTGGCGGACGGCTTATAAAAAACTCCAACATCGGCAGTGGCTTTGAAGCAGGTGTACACCCAAGAACTGCAGTAGGAATAAAAGAAAACGGCAACGTAATTTTTTACACTCTTGACGGTCGTCAAAGCGGATACAGTGTAGGGGCATCGCTTACTGATTTAGCAAAGCGTATGATTGAATTAGGTTGTGTTGATGCAATAAACCTTGATGGCGGAGGTTCAACTGTAATTGGCGGTTGGCTACCCAATAATCCCACCTTCAGTGTCTTAAACAAGCCCTCGGGCGGTGCACCAAGATACGTTGCAAACTATATATTTTTGCAGGATAAAAGAGAAAAAACAAACCTTGCTGAAAAAATTATATTTAAGGATTTAAAGAAAGATGTGCTTATAAATTCAACACAGGGAATTAATGTTGAACGGATTTTTGACACCTCCGACTACGAAATGACAGATTATTCCTTAAGTTATTCTTCAAACGATGCCACAGTAACAAACAACCTTGTTACATTCGATAAGGAGGGTACTGCAGAGGTTTTTGCTCACGTAAATGATACAGAGTTACCCATAACCTTTAACGTGTACGATAAGGTTGATGATATGACAATATATGATACTTCTTCCTGGAGTAAAATAACTGAACTTTCATTCAATGCAGGCGACGTTAAGCAGTTGTCACTTCGTCCTGCTATATATGCGGATGAAAAGGAATTGTATTTTTCAGGTGACACAATAAAATGGGAGGTTGACGGAGATATAGGCACTATCACCGATACAGGGCTATTTACCCTTAATTCCAAAAACAATGGCTCAAAAGGGGTTATAAAGGTTAGCGCAGGACAGTTTACAAAGGAAATACCTGTTACAATAAACAAATTATTAGTATTTTATGATATTAATGAGCATTGGGCAAAGGAAATGATAATTTCACTTAATGAAGATAAGATGTTTAGCGGTATTGAAACAGAACAAGGTTTGGCATTCTTCCCTGATAATAATATGACAAGAGCAGAATTTGCAATCACAATGTGCCGTTATCTTGGTTTGAATTTAGATGATTATTCTTCATCCGATATTGTTTTTGCAGATAATGAAGAAATCCAGCCCTGGTCGCAAAATGCAATAAATGCTGTATTTAAAAACAAAATAATGAATGGAAGAATGGGAATTGACGGTGTATCGGTATATTTTGCACCCAACGAGCCTATAACAAGAGCCGAGGCTATGACCGTTATAGGAAGAACAATAGAGGACAGCGAAAAATACGAGTTTAATTTTGCAGATGATAACAGTATTCCCGATTGGTCAAGGGATGAAATATATAAGCTTGTGAATAAAGGGATTGTTAGCGGATATGAGGATAACACCATTAATCCGCAAGGTAATATAACAAGAGCAGAGGTTGCAAGTTTAGTTTATAAACTACTGAAATAAGGGCGGTGTAAAAATTCTACACCGCCTTTTTTAGGGATAGGAAAAAAAGATGCAGAATGAACAAACCGAACCAAAAGCAAAGCAATTGCTTTGTTTTTGGGTTACCCGAAGGCGTACGAGGGTACGTCGAGTGGTGAGGTTTGTTTGTAGCAAAAAGTCTTAAAAATCAAAAAATCAAATAATAATAAATTTTTGCGTGTTTTATATCTTTTTCATAATAAACAATCAATTTGTATTTGATGCATTTACTGACTTTTTGCGGTCTGCGCTTTTTTTACATCCCCTTTATGCTTTTTTGCTTGCCTGTATGGTCGATTATGTAGTTATCCTTATATATTAAATCCGAAACCGTTACAAAATCAAATTGTGCACACAGTTTTTCTAACACCAACGGTAATGCCTGTGCAGTAAATTGTGTTCCGTTATGTAGCAGTAATATGTCCCCCTCTGTAACGTTTTTTGTGGCACGTTCAACTATATCAGATATTGAATTAGCTTTATAGTCGATAGAATCCACCGACCACTGAATATATGTTTTACCCATTTGCTCACACGTTTTTATAACAGTATCGTTATATGCTCCCGATGGTGCTCTCACAAGTGTTGGTCTTATACTAATCACACTTTCTATAACATTATCACACACCTCAAGGTCGTGAGCAATTTGTTCTGACGAGAGTGAGGTATAGTCCTTATGGTTATATGAGTGGTTGCCTATTTCATGTCCCCTATCGTGAATTTTTGCAAGGCTTTCGCCATACTTTTCCACCCAGTCGCCAACCACAAAAAATGTTGCCTTACAGTTATATCTGTCTAATATATCAAGAATTACATCTATATCCTCATCATTCCACGCACAATCAAAGGTTATTGCTATTTTTTTATCGTCCCTTTCTACACTGTATATTGGTATCTCTCTGCCATTCACATTATACACAGGTGTACTCTTTGAAACAAATGCAATCACAAGAGGTATTACAATTATTATGCTTAACCACATTAAAATACTTTTAGCACGTATCACAATAAAATTCAAGTAAATCACTCCAATAAAAAATAGTACAGACCAATAGCCTGTACTATTATTATATGAATTGTATTTATGATTTAGAACATTTTTTATAAAAGCCAGGTTGGCAATGAATTGTTCTTCTTTTTCTCAATAGGCTTTTCAACCACTTCTTCCTTAACCTTTTCAACCTTTGGTTTTTGAACTTTAGGTGCCACACTTTTCTTTGGTGTTTCCTTTTTGGCAGTTGCTTTCTTTGGTGTGGCACTCTTTTTAGCTGTTGGTGCTTTTTTTGCGGCACTCTTTTTACCAGCTAATGAAGCGTAAAAATCTATCATTTCATACTTTCCGTCGCCATTAACACTTGTGTAGCCATCTGCCTTTGTTAAAACAAGCAAATCCTCTATGAGCGATACACTGTTCTTTAAAGCATTATCACTTTCTATCGGTTCACTCTTAAATCTGTCTGCAAAAAGCTTTCCCTCTAAATTATTAAGCTTATTATAATATCTTGCATATTTAGTCATAAGCGGCTTTAAATCAAGACCTATGCCCTTTTCACTTTCTTTTACAGCCATACAAATTACATCAGGAGTAAGTGCAAAAGCATAAACCTCTTCTAAATACTCAACCATACCTTCCATAAAGAAATCATAGTCCTCGTCATTTTTAAATAACGGTGCAGTACCTTTAATTATTATATTATACATTCCTGTACTGCTTTTTTCTCTTGCCTTTCTTGCCATTCTTTAACTCCTCCAACATCATTAATATCAAATTCATTTTTATGTCCCTTTTTATATTAGGGACATAAAATATTATATCATATTTTATTTTAATATTCAAAAACATTTTCATTACATTTTAAATACAAAAAGTAATAATAGAATTTTAAAATGAATAATTATCTATAAAACAATCATAAAAAGGAGAAATGTAATGAAACACTACCATAACGTCAGTATTGAACAGGTTATACAGGCACTAAAAACAGATATAAAAAGCGGTCTCACCTCAAATGAAGCAAAGAAAAGATTAGAACGAAACGGTACTAACACCATAAGCGAAAAGAAAAGGAAATCTATAATTATTAGATTTATTTCTCAATTTAACGACTTTATGATTTTATTGCTAATTGGTGCGGCAATAATTTCATATATAACATCAATTATAAGCAAAAATCCTGATATTGTTGAGCCTGCAATAATACTTGCAATTGTTACAATAAACGCAATTTTAGGTGTTACACAGGAAAGCAGAGCACAAAAAAGCATAGATGCACTAAAAAAGCTATCTGCTCCCAAAACTCGTGTTATACGCAACGGCAAAGAAATCACAATAGACAGCTCTCAAATTGTATGCGGTGATATTTTAATTTTTAACACAGGTGACATTGTGTGTGCCGATTGCAGACTTATTGAAAGTAATTCTCTACTTTTGGGCGAAGCATCACTTACAGGCGAGGCCGCACCACGCTCAAAAAATGCAGACAAGGTATTGCCTGAATTTACACCGCTTGGCGACAGAGTAAATATGGTATTTTCATCAACAGGTGTGGTTGGAGGTAACGGCAAAGGAATTGTTGTAAAAACAGGTATGGCAACCGAGGTTGGCGAAATTGCCTCTATGCTTCTTACCGAGGATACGCCTCAAACACCGTTGCAAAAAAAGCTCAATAACACAGGCAAGGTGCTTGGCACCTCGGCACTCTTAATTTGTGTTGTGATTTTTATTATAGGCATATTCAGCCATTTAGACCCACTTGATATGTTTATGACCTCTGTTTCGCTTGCAGTTGCCGCAATCCCCGAGGGACTTCCTGCAATTGTTACAATAATGCTTGCAATTGGTGTTGTTAAAATGTCGGGTAAAAATGCAATTGTAAGAACACTGCCATCGGTTGAAACACTTGGCTCTGCTTCTGTAATATGCACCGACAAGACAGGAACATTAACAAAGAACGAAATGAAGGTGACAACACATTATAGTGACGATACTCAAACACTTTTAAATTTATGTGCATTGTGCTCAAGCAAAAATACAAATCCAACAGATATGGCAATTTATAGCTGGGCAAGTGAAAATATAAAAGATATAGATACACACATTAGAAAGCATAAAATAATAAAGGAAATTCCATTTTCGTCGGATAGTAAGAAAATGAGTGTTTTATGCTCGTATTCAGGCAAAAACAAGGTTATAACAAAGGGTGCAGTTGAGTATATTTTACCTCAATGTACAAGTATTTTAAAGGGCAAAAAAGCAATACCTCTGTCACCGCAGGAGAGGAAAACCATATTAAACCGAAACGAGAATATGACCTCTAATGCATTGCGTGTTATTGCAGTTTCATATTGCGACACAGCATCAAGCGAAATTAAAGAAGAAAATATGGTGTTTGTTGGGCTAATAGGCATTGAGGATCCACCCCGCGCTGAAGCAAGAAATGCAGTTTTAAAATGTAAAAATGCAGGGATTATTCCCGTTATGATAACGGGCGATAATGTTGGTACGGCTGTATCTATTGCCAAAAAGACAGGTATTTTGGATAATGAGAAGGTTATGGTTGGAGGCGAAATTGATAAGCTTTCAGATGACGAGCTAAAAAAATGTGTGCGTGAATACAGAGTTTTTGCACGGGTTAGTCCAACGCACAAGGTACGCATAGTGAAGGCTTGGCAGAGTAACGGTGCAGTTGTTGCAATGACAGGCGACGGCGTGAACGATGCCCCTGCCCTCTCTAACGCTGATATTGGTTGCTCTATGGGTAAAAGCGGAACAGAGGTTGCTAAAAATGCTTCCGATATAATTCTTGCCGACGATAACTTTGCAACAATTGTTGGTGCAGTTGAGGTTGGCAGAAGTATTTTTGATAATATAAAAAAATCCGTTAAGTTTTTGCTTTCAAGCAACATTGGCGAAATTTTAACTGTGTTTTCAGGCATTGTGTTTGGTTATTCATCACCGCTTAATGCAATATCGCTTTTGTGGGTAAACCTTGTTACCGACTCGCTCCCTGCAATTGCGTTAGGTTTGGATCCCGACGATGACAATATAATGAACAGACCCCCAAACAATGCAAAAAACAGCCTCTTTTCTGTGTCGATGTGGCGTGATATAATTCTTCAGGGGCTTATGATTGGTGCACTTTCGCTTCTTGCATTTTCAATCGGCACTAATGTGTTTGGTAATATTCTTGTTGGCAGAACAATGGCGTTTGCCGTTCTTTCAATTTCACAGCTTGTACACGCATTTAATATGCGTAGCGAGACTTCCGTTATTAAAGCGGGATTATTTAAAAACAAATACCTTATACTGTCGTTTCTTGTTGGTGTAATATTAGAGGTTAGTGTTATATCAATAGAGCCTGTTGCACGTATTTTTGATATAACTCCCTTATCACCTATACAATGGGTTATTACTGCAATGTTATCTATTATACCGTTATTTATTGTTGAAACAGGTAAAATATTAGAAAAAAAGGATTGAAAAAAGTGTTAAATTATGGTATAATAATCACAAAATATGTTACCAAAGCCGCTCTGTCGGCTTTGTAATTGATGTGATTATTGTACCGGTGTGAAGCAAAGTCTACACGACTTTGCACTTATGGTATAATCACCATAATTTATAGATTAGGATGATTACATATGAAAAAAGAATATACAAAGCACATACTATCTTTACTGATGTTTGGCTTAAACGGTGTGGTTGCAAGCTCAATCAGTCTTTCAAGCTACGAAATAGTATTTTTCAGAACATTTTTGGGAAGTCTGTTTCTTGTTTGTGCATTCTTTATCACAAAACAAAAACTGACTTTCACAAAGCATAAAAAAGACCTTGTATTTATTATATTATCGGGAATTGCGATGGGAGCAAGCTGGTGCTTTTTATACGAGACATATGCTCAAATAGGTGTTAGTCTTGGAGCACTTGCATATTATTGCGGACCTGTTATTGTAATGATTTTATCGCCAATACTCTTCAAAGAAAAACTCACATTTGAAAAAATACTCGGATTTGTTGTTGTATTTACAGGCATACTTCTAATTAATGGCAAAGTGTCGGGAGAAAGTATGAATGTGTGGGGTATGTTTTGCGGAGTTATGAGTGCTCTTACATATGCTGTTCTGATTATGTTGAATAAAAAGTCAAAGAATGTAACAGGAATTGAAAATTCAACCATACAGCTCATTGGTGCATTCTTTACCTTACTTGTATTTATAGGCTTTAAAACGGGCTATGATTTTAATATAATTCCATCGGATATTCCCGCAATATTGCTTATAGGACTTATAAACACAGGCTTTGCGTGTTATTTGTTCTTTTCGTCAATATCACGTTTGCCCATACAGTCCGTTGCAATATTGGGATATTTAGAAGCATTATCAGCAATTTTCTTTGCCGCACTTATTCTTGGCGAGAAATTAACACCACCGCAGATTGTGGGTGCTGTATGTATTATAGGCGGTGCAATGTTTAGTGAATGTTATAAATTTATTAAAAAAAATAAGCAGTAAAACACTGCTTATTTTTTTAATCTAAAAACTGACATATAAACACAAATCCAAGTGCGATGAGAAGTATTTTATCATCGCAGTCATCCAAAACTAATGCCAATATTACAATTAGTAATATAATATCATCTGTTTCTAAATTTGCAAGAAAACCATCGTTTTTTTCTTCTTTTTTCTTTATCGGTTTTTGGTGGTTTTCTTCTTTACATTCACTTTTTTGAGGTTTTTTTTCGTATGTGTGCATTATTGGCTTTGGCATATCATTATAGCTGTAACTGCGATACATTCCCTACCCCTCCGTTAAATAATTACTTAAACAGCACTGCAAGCTTTGCAAGATTTAAAAGCTTTATTGCTGAATCTATTGAGCCTTGTCTTTTTGCTCTCATATACGGCTTTAACGACAAAAGTAAATTCGCCCTTGGGTCTGAATTGCTATTTCCAAGACGTGATATAATATCACGCATTTGCATTAATGATTCCATTGCTTCGCTATCACCCAACGAAGATTGTTGTGAGGGTGTTATACCCGATAACGACGACATTGCATTTTTTATTTTATCCTCTGCATCATCACCTAAAATGCCTTTTAGAGTTTCCATTGCGTCTGCCACAGCTCAAATCCCCCCTTATTTAAAGATTATTCAAAATCCTTAATATATCAGCTTGTGATAAGCCTTTGAGCTTACTGTTTACAGTCTTTGGGTCAAGCGATGACAGTTCCCTTATTAAACGCTCTTTATCTGTTTTACTTATTTTGTTTTTTATATTTACTCCCTGTTTGGAATTTAAAAACCTATTTATCTCTCTTAACTGATTTTGGTCGAGATTTTTCAACAGATTATTTATATTCTGCATATCCATAATACCACCTCATATTACATAAATATTTAGATACACATTATTATATGCAAAAAAATCATAAACTGTTACACATATCCTCCAATTCCTCTATACTCACAAGACTGTTTAAAACCTCTAAAAGCATATTTGTTGACAACTTTGCGGGAAGCTCCATTTTTTTTAAAAGTGCATATCGTTTTTCCCTACTGCCAACTGCACCTGTTAGGGAAAGCCTCATTAAATCTGCTTTTGTTATATTCTTTTTTGCTTTTGGTGTGTGCTTTTTTCCATCTATCTCACAGCCTGCTTCCTTGAGTGCATTAATAATTGTATTTTCGTCAATACCCTCAACACCTAAAAGTCCCTCTTTGCTTGCCTCTCTTTTTCGTTTTTCCTTACCAATTATATCGGGAATATACGCATGCTTTACATACAGAGGATTAATGTTTTGCTTTATAAAGCTTCGTATGCGAAAACCTGCACTGTCACTGTCGGTCAGTATTACTATACCCATCTCCTCTGCAATGCGTTTTATGGTATTTTGCATATCCTTATTATTGTATATTGCGAAGCCATGCACAACAAGTATAACGCCATCTATAAAATTTGAAAGCTTTATTTTATCGTGCACACCTTCAACAATTATACATTCCTTGATTTTATACATATTTCATCCTCAATCACGGATTTAGTGTTTCTACCTTTAGTATTGCACCGTCGCCCGAATATTCCAAAGTTACATTATCACCCTCATTTAAAGTGATAACCTCCTCAATTTCAGATACATTGATTGCATAGTATTTATCCGAGCCTTCAAGCAACAGGTAATATCTTGTGTTTCCGCCAACAACTGCACTCTTTATTTGCACAATTCTTCCGCTTACAGTGTTATTATCTGCCACAGGCTGTTCTGTTATATTATTTGATGAAAGAAGCTTTGTGTATGCCTTTTCGCACTCTGCAACCGTTGCACCTGTTGCAACAATCTGATATTGCTCAACATTAACCATTGCATACATTTTAACAAGCATTGCATTATCCTTTAGAGCCATAAAGTATGTGGGCTCGCCCGATACATTTAACAAAAGCGGAAATGTTGACCTGTATCCAAGATGCTGAACAACACCCTCGGCACTCGACATTGCCGAATTTTCCGTTGCACCTGCACACGAATAATATTTTGTTTCCTTTGTTCGTTGATTGGATAGCAAAAATCCTACATTTGATTGGTCACGGCCTGTTGACGTTACACCTGTGTATAAATACACATCATCGTTCATTGCAATATAGTTATAGCCCGAGGTGGTTTGTGTAACACCCTTCTGACCAAAAATATAGTTCCAGAAACCATTTATATATGCACCATAGTAGTTATATTGCTCAACAATTAAATCTGCAGGGTACAGTCTGTCTACCCACGTTGGAACCTCCTCGTAGTATTCACACTCACCCGTTATTGCATTAACCAGCACTCCGCCCTGAACGTCTACACCGCCAAAAAGTCCTACTCTTTTAACTATTCTGGGGCACACCCAATAGGGATTATCATTTTCGTCAATTTCAAAGGTGGGTTTACTGAACATAAAGGTTGGATAGTTGAAACGTAAATGACGGTATATATTTCTGTTAAAGTGTTCTGATGGCGAATATTTTATTCCCTCTTCTACTCTTACAACCTCTGCACTCTGATCTGCCATATCAACCACAATATATGCTGGCAAGCCCTTTGAGGTATTTGTTATCCATTTAACAACATCGGCATATTCAAGCGTTGTTACTCTTACAGGCCTGCCGTGAAGATTAATTTGTGTATAGTCGTCTGACACTTCAAACTGACTTACCATATCGGACAACTCACCAAGCTTTCTGTCGCCAAGACGTTCTGCACTGTCTTTATCGAGCATTGGGATTTTATCGAATGAAATTTCATCTACCTCCTCGGCAAAATTACCGTTTTGCACACTTATAAGGTTCTTATAATCATTCGCACGAATAACCTCCCACGAAAGTGCACCGCCTATAACTCCCACAAGCACAACTGCAGCTATTATTATAGCGGGTATTTTACATTGCTTAATTATTATTCTTATATATTCCTTAATTCCGTTTGATTGTTTTATTGTGCCTGTACTTAAAAGTGCAAGTGCCATATAAAGCACACACATTAATACAATAAATGTGTAAAAATCTGGTGATGAAAAATTAAGTGCAGGCAGTGATACATAGAAAAACAAAAACGCTGCCACCACGGTTATGAGTAAATTTCTTAATACCTTTTTCATTTTTTCGCTCCTTTATTGATTATTAATTTCATCTCTTGGTGTTGTTGGGTTCTCATTTAATGCCTGCAGCGTTTCTTCATCTTGTGCATCCTCGGGCATATAGGGTTCTTCCTCAACCGCAACACCATTTTCAATTTGTTGCGTTAACTGTGCAATTTTTGCATTTAACTCATCAATTTGAATTTTTTGTTCCTCTATCTGTTGCTTTAGTTCGGTATTTTCTGCAATTGCCGCATTTATATTCTGACTTTCGGCACTGTTACTTCCTGAAATAATACCAACAATCGAAATTAATATAAAGCATACAACTAAAATTATGCCAAGTGTGGTTAGTAGTTTTTTTGTTTTTTTTCGTTGCTGATTAAATGTAAAATTACTGTTATAGGTGTTCATTTTAAATAATCACTCCCGTTCTTTAATTATACTCTGCCGCTTCATTTATATCAAATAAATACAGATATTTTTTTACTACTCTTTTCTTTGTTATTTTTTCTATTGCCTGGGTATACAAATCAAGTTGCAAGCCATACATATCCAACATATCTTGTTTTGTTTTGTTTTTCATATTGTCGGTCTTAAAATCCAATAATATAATCTCACCTGCTTCATTTTCATAGAAACAGTCAATTACACCCTGCAATATCATTTTTTCGCCTTTTTCTATTTGTGCTTCACTCTTGTAGTATGATGCATCAATGTTTGTCTGGAAACCCTTTTCACGTTGCACATTATTGTTTTTAAGCAATTCACTTCCAAGCTCACTAACAAAAAACGCATAAATCCTTTGTGCCATTTCTTTATCTCTTTTGTATACGGCACAATTTATTTTATCCTCATCACAAAGTCTTTTAAGCTCATCCTCAACTGTTGCAATAGTAAGGTTATCTCTTAAAGTGTTAAGGTTGATATACGCCATTGCGTTATGATATGCAATACCCCTTAAGGCAGCATCTGTTTCGTTACTCATAAAGCTTGGTTTTTTACGTATGGTAATTTGCGACTTTTTTCTTATGCTTTCTGCTTTTTTAAGCTCCGTTGCCGACGTTCTTGACGGTATATCTGTACTATGCTGGAATTTATATTTATAATCTAAAAGCTCTTTAACGCTTTGCTTTCCCTCGTCAGAAAGTGATGGCATATTATTTTCTTCTTCAATATGCATTTCTTCACTTTCTCGGTAAATGTGCACATCGTCACAATTAAAGCTATCCGACAAAAGTGCAACAGGAACAACCCAATCCTCGAAGCACTGTGCCTTTATATTGGTTTTGTTGTTGAGTGTGGCATTATACCACTTTTGCATTATTTTATCTATGTCTTCTTCATCTTTTGCTTTAAATGAGGCAAAATTCATTAAAACATATTGTGCTCTGGTCATAGCAACATACAAAAGTCTTACATACTCCGACATTTTTTCACGGTTATTAACATAGCTTATTGTATCGGTGTATATATTTGTTTGGTATATCTGCTCGTCTATATTATTGTATTTTATGCCTATTCCGTAATCGCCATGCATTTTCACGCTTCCCTCGGAAAGCGAATTTTTAAGCTTTTGCTGCATACCGCCAAGAAAAACTATTGGAAATTCCAAGCCCTTGCTTGCGTGAATAGTCATCATCGAAACTGCATCCTCCGACACCGATTTTGCACCGCTTATTTCCTCTTTATTTTCTCTTAAGCTGACCATATATTGCACAAAGTTAAACAGACCCATTGAGCCGCCCGACTCAAACGACTGTGCTCTTTGATAGAGCAATCGCAAATTCTTTTGCGATTCCTCGTTGCCGTCTAATGCACCCATAAAATCATAGAAGCCGCTTTCCTCATATATTGTCCAGATAAGCTTTGCAACTGTCATTATACGTGTATATTTACGCCATCTGCGTAATTTTTCTACAACATTTTTACATTTGCTTGCTATAAGTGCATCATCGCAGTTTGCCGCCATAAAGTCTATAATATCAAACAGACTTACTTTATCGTGATTTTGTCTTTTTTCGCGGTATTCACACTTTAAATATGCAATTTCATTTGCACTGAAGGCAAAAACGGGCGAGAGTAAAACACTCATCAAAGCAATATCCTGCTTAAAGTTTGATATAACGGATAAAAGCGAAACCATAACCTGTACTTCCCTTTTATCGAAAAAGTCGGAAAGGGCAACTCTTAACGGAACACCCATCTTTTTAAATTCATCCATATAAATTGATGCGTGATTTTTTATTGCTCTTACAAGAATTGTTATATCTCCATAGCCTATAACCTTTTCTTCGTTTTCGCCAATCTTTATTGTTTTACCCACTAACTCCTTTGCTTTTCTTGCCATATACTGTGCTTCTGCTCTGCTGCAGATTTTTTCATCATCCTCATAGCTGCCTTTAACACAGGCAATTGGATACAGCTTTGTAACAAGCTCATCATTTATTTCGTTGCTATCGTACGAATTACAGGTATAATTAATATCACCGATCTCATCGGTCATAATATTTGAAAAAAGTGCATCTACGCTTTTTAAAACCTCTTTAGAGCTCCTGAAGTTTTTAGAAAGCTTTAATAACCTTCCTTTTATTTGATGCTCATTATCTTCATTTACCTCTTCGCTATACTCGTTATACTTCTTCTTGAATATATACGGATCGCCGCCCCTGAAAAGATAAATACTTTGCTTTAAGTCACCAACCATAAATATATTTTTGTTGTTTTTTGATATACTTTTAAAAATTGAGTCTTGCAAGCCGTTTGTGTCCTGATACTCGTCAATTAATATTTCTGTGTATTTATCTCTGTATTTTTGACTTAAACCATTACTTTTATCGTTAAACAGATTATACACCTTATGCTCAATATCCGAAAATGACCACGCATTTCTTTTTTCTTTTAACTTTGTAAGCTCTGTATCATATTTTTTTGTTATCCACGAAAGAGCACTTGCAATTTCATTTAAATCATTGAGGTGTATGTCCTCTGCAAGCTCATCCTCCGATTTGTACGGAAATTGTGATATACATTCGTGCACACCCTTAATAGCCGTTGCAATTTCATCGTATGCAGTGCTTAAATGGGGGTATCTTGAAATACCTGTGTATTTACTTGAAAGTGCTTTAACAGAAAATAAACTGTTTTTTTCCATCAACTGATTAATATTTTTACTATCATACAGCTTTTCAACAAAACACAGTAATTCACTTGCATACAATGCCAATGCAGTATATGCATCCACACTTTTTTTAGCAATAGCATTTTCGCCTGTGTCCACACCAAAGTCTTCGCCATCCTGTGGGTTATTAGAAACTGCATTTTTAAGTTCATCAATTGCATCGGCAAGATTTTTTTTGTACACAAACGGAAGATACAGTTCATTAAACCATACCCTTGCATTCGTTTCCTTATCATAATACTTACATACATTATCTATCCACAAAAGAGGCTCATCGAAGCTTTGCGAAAATTTATATACGTCCATTATAAGCTTTACAAGCTTATCGTCGCTTCTGTTATCGGCAAAGGCAAAAATCAGTTTATTGAGCTTTTTATTATCCTCATCAATATCACTTGTATAAAGCTCATCAAAAACATTTTCTATTGCTTTTACCTTTATAATTTCCTCTTCAGTTTTATCCATTATGTAGAAGTTGGGTGAAATACCTGCAAAATGGAAGTTGTTTTTTAATACATTAAGACAAAATGCATCTATTGTTAAAATATCGGATGTAGCACAAAGATACGTCTGTTCCTTTAAACGACGTTTTTCCACACTGTTATCGCACTGTGCCACACACTGCTGCAGACGTTTTATGATTTTCTCTTTCATACCTGCCGCAGCGGCATTTGTGAATGTAACAACCAACAGGTTTTCTATTGAAACACCATCATTAATTATCATATTGCAAATACGCTCAACCAAAACAGCGGTCTTACCACTGCCTGCATCGGCAGAAACCAAAATATTATATTTCCCCACAGGTGCGTATATTGCAGATTTTTGTTCATCAGTCCAACTTCTGACCATAGTCTATTCCTTCTCTTCCTGTTTTGCAACTATTTCTTTCCAGATTGCGTCTGCCTTAAGGTCCTTGCCCTCTTGCAGCCGCTGATTTATACAATCACTAATCTGACAAATATTTGAATAGTTACAATAATCACACGCTTTTTCATATGGCATTATTCTTATATCGCCCTTATTTCTTATATTATCGTCAAATTCAAGTATTTTATCACGTACAAATTCCATAAGCTTTTCGCCCTCATATTGAGTTCTTACCTTTTCGGTGCTTCTTTTATCCAGACTGCCGTTTTTGGTAAATTTAATTGGTAAAACAGTACTTATGCCGTTTTTGGTTTCGTTGTCCATATCAAAAAGCACCTTGCCGTCATCAAAATTATCGTTATTCTCAAACGTAATTCCGTCAAGCTTTTTGAGCTTTTCAACATCTGAAACTTCTCTTTTTAATTCACCACGCAGCTTGGTATAATACATTCCTGTTACGGTATATGGTATCTGCTCTTCCTCCTCGCATTTAAGCTTGGCAGCAAGTGCATATATAACCATTTGCATATCCACTCCGTTATATATGTCTTTTATATTAAACTCACTTGCACCTGTTTTATAGTCTATAACACGAATAGAGTTTTTGCCGTCCTCCTTTAATTCATCAAGACGGTCTATAAAGCCGTTTATAAACACCTCATCGCTTATTGGAACAGTTATCTCCTTTTCCATACCTTTAATTGTGTATTTGCCGTGCACAAAGCAATTTGTTACCGACTTGGTTGCTTTGTCTATTACTCTGTTCATACGGTTTAGGATATGCTCAATTTTTGCCTGACGTGTGAGGCTTGTGCTTTGCATACGTTCACTTACCTTATTAAATATTTCATTTAATATACTCTTTCTGCCGTCCTCGCCAAGTTCACGCCATTTATTTAATTTTTCCTCCGAAGTGACGGCACCGTCCTCAACACGTGTGCAGAACTTTTCTATTATTTCGTGTGCATAGCTGCCTAAATCAGCCTTTGAAATTTCCCATTCCTCACGTTCCTTTATACCAAGACCGTAGTTAAGGAAAAATCTGTACGGACACATTGCATACTCGTTAATTTTTGATTTACTGTAATTTATTGTGTTGCCGTATAGCTTTCTTGCCCATTCGCTGTCTATATTTTCCTGCACCTTAAAAAACTCATTATCCTCATCAAGTAATTGCAATCTTGAAGCATATTTATCGTTTAATGCATAGTATTCTTTAACAGCATCCCAGATTTGCGAGCTGCATTTACGATTTTGCGACTTATTTATAAGCAGCTTATGGAATGTTGCCTCGGGCGAGCTTATATAGAATTTTTCCTCGCTGTTGTAATAGGAAAAATTATTACTTATTTTAACATTGGGGAATTTTCTTTTAATTTCGGTTACTATTGATGCTTCGCCATGTTCTGCACCTGAAAAATCAAAAAGAGGCATACTTATAAACAGATAATCACTTACCTGTGCAAAAAGCTCGAATATTGCATAATTTTGCTTTTGTATTCTTTCCTTAACAGTATCGGCAAACATTTTTCTTTGACGGCTGTTATTTAGAGTTTCTCTTTCGTCATCTGTTAAAAAACCCTCTGTTTTTGATATATTAGGATATGTGCCCTCTATTGCACCCATTGCAAACAACACCTTAACATCAACAACAGTGTTCTTATCTGCACTGCCCACATATACTCTGTCTATTCCCGACGGCACAAGACGTATTTCGCAGGTTGAAATACCCTCCTTTATATACTCGCCAAATTCTTCTATGCTCATTTCTTCATCGCCCATTGTAATAACAATCTGGTCGATTACTTCTAACAAAAGCTCCCATATTCTTTCATATTGCTGTGCTTCGTCTATTCTGTTTTCATTTTCAAGGTTATATATTTCGCTTTCTATACCCTCTGCTATGTTTATATCCTCAAGTAATTCAAACAGTGCCTTTGCATAGTCTTTGCCTGTTTTTGACCTGCTTATCTTTTTATTGAATTTTGCCACAGGGCTCATAAGCTGGCTATGAATTGAGTTTATTTTCTCAATCATTTTTTCGTTTTGCTCCACAAAAAGACTGTCCTTACCATCATCAAAGGCAGCCTGCATTATAGTTAGCTCCTTGGCAAAATCACTTTCTATAAGCCATCTTTTTTTACCTCTTATGCCATACTTTAGTGCATAATTATCTAAATCGTCTATATCCTCAACGCTAAATGGCGTATAGTAATATCCATTTTCAGCTTCATTCTTCTTAAATATATATCCCGATTTTAAATACATAAAAACGGAAGCATAGTCAAAGCCGTTATCAAACATATCAAAAAGAGATGTTATTTGTATTGCTATTGGGTGATTTTGCAAAAGCTCTCTTTTATCGGAAAAATATGGAATTGCATATTCATTAAAAACAGGCTCAATAAGCGGTGCGTACATATCCTCATCACTGCATACTATTGCAATATCACGATATCTGTATCCCTCTTCACGCACAAGCTCTGTAATCTTACACGCAACTCTCTCAACCTCCATATACGTATCGGCACTTTTAAACATACGTATTTTGTCGGTTTCTTTTGTGTAAATATCATCGCTATCCCACGAATTTATAAGATGATAAAGCTCTTCATTCCTACCCTTTGTGTGTGTTAAATGCTCACCGCATTGTATTTCCTCTATAACATACTCTGTTTTTATATCCTCAAGGGTTTTTTCATTAACCTCATAAAGCTCCTTTTCGCCCTCTCTATCGGATACGCACAACGTTATAAACACCCTGTCTGCCTGCGCATTTATTGCTTTTATAACATTCCAACGTGGCGGCAAAAAATCGTTGAAGCAATCCACAAACACACTCGTACCCTTAAATAATTGGGGGTTGGCATTTATTTTTTGCGACAGTAAGTCAAGAAATCTGTTTTCATCGGTGTAATTCATATTTTTACTAATTTCCTGATATTTATCGTATATATCTGCAATTACATTTATTTTTTCTGCTAATAAGGCATCGTTTGTTTTTAGAGCTTCATCACGCAGTTCGTCACTTGTGGTACGATAGTTGCCAAGCTCATCAACAAACGATGTCATAACCTGTGCAAAGCCGTTTTTACCTACAGAACGCAGCATATTTGCACTTATATCAGGATTGGTTGCAATATATGCTTTTATTGCACGGTACACAAGCATTTGTCTGCCCGCTTCACTCATATATGTTGTATTTTGAGTGTTGATTAATTCCTCGGCAAGCTTTTTAAAGGTCATAACCTCAATATTGTTAAGACCTGTTCCGCCAAATCTGTTTATAAAGCTTTTTTCCGTTTCAAAAGAGTACTTGTCGTTAACAAGCACCACACATCTGTTTTCCTTATGCAGCTTTTCTATTTCATTCATACAAAGGGTAGTCTTTCCCGAGGAAATTCCACCCTTTACAACTGTAATTGACATATATAACCCTTCCTGTTTTTAAACATACATCAAAAGTATTCTTTTATTATTCGGGATATACCTCTATAACCTCAACACCGTTTAGTGCTTCTTCTATAAGCTTATCCATATCAAGCTTTGATTCGGATAACTCAATTTTTTCACGTTTTGGATTAACGGTTGGGTGCTTTGGTGTAAATACTGTGCAGCAATCCTCATATGGCAGTATTGAGGTTTCGTATGTGCCGATTTCTCTTGCCCTGTCTATAACCTCAATTTTGTCCATACCTATTAATGGCTGCAGAATTGGCATATCCACCACTGCATTTGTAACATCAAGTGCGGCAAGTGTTTGGCTCGCAACCTGTCCCACACTTTCACCTGTTATTAATGCAAGCGATTTATTTTTTCTTGCAATTTTTTCTGCTATCTTCATCATAAAGCGACGCATTAAAAGAGTCATATGCTCCTCGGGACAATGGTCACGTATTTGAAGCTGAATTTCTGTAAACGGAACTATATATAAATTGATTTTAGATGTATACTGTGCAATTATTGAAGCCAGCTCTATAACCTTTTCCTTTGCTCTTTGCGATGTATAAGGATACGAGAAAAAGTTTATTGCGTCTATTGTTACACCTCTTTTTGCTATCATATGACCTGCCACAGGGCTATCTATACCGCCCGACAATAAAAGCGTAGCCTTTGAGCCTGTGCCTATTGGCATACCTCCCTGACCTGCTCTTTTATTTTCTGCGATGTATACATATGCTGCAAAATCTCTTACCTCGACCTTTACTGTTACATCGGGGTTGTGAACATCGCAACGGATTTTTGAAAATTCTCCGTTTAGAAAGCTACCAATATTCTGACTTAATTCAACAGAATTTAGAGGGAAGCTCTTATCGGAACGCTTCGACTCCACCTTGAACTTTAAAGACTTATTCAAATCCTCTGCAAGATATGCTTTTGCAACCTCTTTTATAGACTCTATATTTTTCTCGCACACCGCCGCCTTAACAACCGACACTATACCAAAAATTTTAGTAAGTCTTTCAAGCACCAAATCAATTTTTGTTTCGTCCTCTACGTCTATATATACTGTTGCCTGTGCAAGACGTACCTTTGCCTTTGCAACATTTTTAATTGCGTTATTAATATTATTTACCAAAATACTCTCAAAACGCGGTCTGTTACCGCCCTTTAATATTATTTCTCCGTATTTTGCAAGTAAAATTTCTTTCATATTTGTATTTGTTCCTTTCCCATACCCAGCAGCACAAAAGTAAGTCTGCAAGAAAATTATCTGTATTGAAGCTTTAAAAAGCAACAGTGTTTTTTACATATACCTTCTAATTGTGTCTGTTTCTTTTTTTAAAGCGTCAATTAATGTTTTTATTTCTTCATCATCAAGCTCATTTATAAAGCTCATTCTTATTGCACTGTCTATTACCTTTTTATCGCAGTCCATAGCCTGCAGCACGTGGCTTGGCTGCGGTTTGTGCGACGAACAGGCAGAGCCTGTTGAAACATATATATTATGGTTTTCCAATGCGTGTAATAAAACCTCCGCTTTAACACCTAAAAATGACATATTTAAAACACTGCCGCTGTTATGCTCATTTGAGCCGTTTATTGTTGTGTTTGAAATTGTTGATTGTATTTTATGTGCTATCTTGTTTCTGAACTCTTTTAAACCATTCACGTTTGGATTACACTCAACACAAGCACTGCCAAAAGCAGCAATACCTGATGTGTTTTCTGTGCCAGGTCTGAACTGCTTTTGTTGCTCACCGCCCACAACAAGTGTTTTCATAAGCTGCGGCTTTATAGTATACAATGCTCCGCAACCCTTAAAGCCGCCTATTTTATGTGACGATATGCTAACCATATCTGCACCCCATTCAACAGGCTTAACGGGAATTTTACCAAAGGATTGTACACAGTCGCAATGGAAAAATGCACGTGGTGATTTTTTTGATATTATTTTCTTTACCTTATCAATAGGTTGTATAACACCTGTTTCATTATTCACGTGCATAATACTCACAAGTGTTGTTTTTGGTGTTAGTGCATTATCTAAATCGTTAAGACTTATTATTCCGTCTTTATTTGGTTTTAAATAAGTTACATCAAAGCCTTCTCCTTCAAGTCTTTTAAAACATTCAAGAACAGACGGATGCTCTATTTGGGTAGTAATAAGGTGCTTGCCCATTTTTTGCATACCGTAAGCAACACCAAATATTGCAGTGTTATTAGCCTCTGTACCGCCTGATGTAAAATATATATCCTTATCCTTTACACCCAGCATATTAGCAATATTTTTCCTGCTCTCCTCCACCATTTTCTCTGCTTCAAAGCCGATTGAATGGAGTGACGATGGATTACCGAATATTTGTGCACTCTTTATTAGAGCATCAACTGCACACCTCACAGGCTTTGTTGTTGCCGCATTATCAAGATAAAGTATTTTATTCTCCATTACTTACCACCACTATACACATTCCCTTTTCTATACTGATTTTACATAAATCATCATTTATAACATTACTGTTGCCTCTGCATTTTCCAAAATGCAATGTTTCATAACATAGCGGATATTCAAGACCTGTTGTTACTATACCCTCGCCGTCACCGTTTATTGGTATAATTGAAAGTGTATATCCTTTTTTATTTTCTATTACTAATTTGTCTTTTACAATATATATTTCGTTGTATTCATCTATCATACAGGCATTTTTACAGCCACACATCATTAAGATATTGTTTATTGTATGGTCTATTCTGTGCGATGTCATACCCAAAAGCAGAATATCATCGTATCCGTTCTCTATGGCATATTCAATACACAATTCACCGTCGGTAAAATTCTTCCTTACGGGATATTCTATAATTTTAATATCAGTGCAAACATTTATAGCACTATCAAGGTCGCCTATTAAAACATCTGCTTTTAAACCCATTTTCTGTGCATTGTTATATCCGCCGTCTGCACAGATTATATAGTCGTCATTCTTTATTTTAGACAGGATATATTCATTATCCGATATATTGCCGTTTCCTATGATTACTGCACGCATTTTATCTTGTTAACTCCGCAACAGATTTTGTTATATCATCGCTAAACACAGCCGAGCCTGCAACAATGACGTTTGCACCCATTTCAAGCACATGGTCGATATTTTTTGCATTCACTCCGCCGTCTACCTGAATTTTATAATCGGGACCAACCATTTTCCGAAGCTCCTGTATTTTTGCATCAACCTCACTTATGTATTTCTGACCGCCATATCCTGGGAATACCGTCATACATAAAACCATATCCACCTTATCTATATATTTTTCTATTTTAGAAAGCGGTGTGTCGGGGTTAATTGCAATTGCACACATTTTCCCGTATGATTTAATCATTTCTATACATTCTTCTATCTTATCGGTTGCTTCTGCGTGTATTGTAATTCCGTCTGCACCGCATTTTACAAATTCCTTTATATATCTTTCGGGTCTATCTATCATAAGGTGAACATCAAAGAACATATTTGACTCTTTTCTTATAGACTCAATCACAGGTATACCAAAGCTTATATTAGGCACAAATTGTCCGTCCATAACGTCTACGTGCAACCACTCTACACCTGCGTTTTCCAATTCCTTTAGTTGCTTTCCTAAAATATTAAAATCAGCCGATAGCATTGACGGTGACAGTATCATAGCTTTTTTCCTTTCTATATATA
>JAZRPB010000026.1:0-48133 GCA_045649025.1 Clostridia bacterium
GAGATTTATTAAATCAATGTGTTGGTGCAAACTACGGTATGCGTGATTTAGAGATCCCATTTTTTGGATTATTTGGTGCGTGTTCAACAATGGCAGAAAGTCTGTCTTTGGGAAGTATGATTATTTCAGGTGACTATGCAAATTACGTATTATGCTCAACATCAAGTCATTTTTGCAGTGCTGAAAAGCAGTTCCGCAATCCGCTTGAATATGGCGGTCAACGCACTCCTTCTTCACAATGGACGGTAACAGGTGCAGGAAGTGCAGTGCTTGCAAAGGAGGGAAACGGTCCGCGTATTACACATATTACAACTGGCAAAGTGATAGATATGGGCATAACTGATGCAAATAATATGGGAGCAGCAATGGCACCTGCTGCAATAGATACGCTTATTACACACTTTGAGGATACAGGCAGAAAACCAGACTACTATGATTTGATTTTAACAGGCGACCTTGGAATTGTGGGTTCTAATATACTTTGTAAACTTATGATGGAGGAAGGCTATAATATAGAAAATATACACGAGGATTGTGGAAAGCTCATTTTTGATATAAAAGAACAGGACGTGCACGCAGGTGGCAGCGGCTGTGGTTGCTGTGGAAGTGTATTTTGTGGATATATCTACAAGGAAATGAAAAAAGGTACTTTTAAAAGGATATTGCTTATGGCAACAGGTGCACTTATGAACACAATGAGCATACAACAGGGTGAAAGCATACCCTCGATTGCACACGCATTATCAATAGAAATTTAGGAGATAACTATGGATTATATAAAAGCATTTACTGTTGGCGGAATTATATGTGTTATTGGACAGATACTGGTTGATAAAACAAAGCTTACACCAGGTAAAATATTGGTTTCATTTGTGGTTGCAGGCGTATTTTTAGAGCTTATAGGAGTATATGAGCATATTGTTCAGTTTGCAGGTGCAGGTGCCACTGTGCCTCTTACAGGCTTTGGATATTCACTATGTAAGGGTGTTCGTGAAACAATAATGGAAGATGGTGCACTTGGAATTTTAACAGGCGGATTAAAGGCAACTGCAGGCGGAATAACCGCTGCTATTGCATTTGCATTTATTATGTCGCTTATATTTAACTCAAAACCAAAAAATAAATAAAAATTCAGGGGATGTAAAAAAAAAGGCAATGTAAAATTTACACCGCCTTTTTGCTATGTTTTTGTATGCGTAATCATTTCTATTGCTTTTGCAAATTTTCAAACGCAACTGCTATCATAAGCTTAATACGATTTATCTGATTAACCTCACTTGCACCTGGGTCGTAGTCGATAGCAACCACATTCGATTGCGGATACTGACGTCTTAACTCTTTTATCATACCCTTGCCTGTTACGTGATTTGGCAGACACGCAAATGGCTGAACGCAGGCAATGTTTGGTACTCCGCTTTCGATAAGCTCTATCATCTCACCTGTTAAGAACCAACCCTCACCTGCAAAGTGACCAAGCTGAAGAACATTTTGTGCCCTTTCGGCAATTTCTTTAATGGGTTTTGGTGCTCTGTCGGCAAATTTAGGGTTACTTGTAAGCATTTTAGTCATATGCTTTCTGTAGCTTTCAACACCCCATATTCCAAGATTACAAAGTGTGGCCGACATAGATTTGGCACCAAGGTTTTCCTTTTTGAAATTGGAGTTATACAAGCAATATAGCATAAAGTCGGCAAGTCCTGGCATTACTGCCTCACCGCCCTCTTCTTCAATAACATCTATAATGTTGTTATTTGCATCGGGATGGAACTTAACTAAAATTTCACCCACAACACCAACTCTCGGCTTAATTTGGCTCATATCGACAGGAATAGCGTCAAAATCGGCTATCATTTCATCAATAATCCTCTTAAGCTTTGTTTCTTTACGGTTTGATGTTGCAATATCTCTGTATAATCGTTTTAGCCACTTATCATAAACTTTATTTGTCTGTCCTTTATTTATTTCATACGGACGCACACGCAAGGTAAGTGTTAGTAACAAATCCCCCCACGTACACGCCTTAACAAGACCATCAACAAGCTTTGGTGTTAATTTAAAGCCAGGGTTACCTTCTAAACCCGAAATATTTAACGATATTACAGGCACATATCCATAACCCGCCTCTTTTAGCGCTTTCCTTAAGAAAGCAATGTAGTTTGTGGCTCTGCAGCCGCCGCCTGTCTGCGTAATCATAACGGATGTGTTTCTTGCATCCACCTTACCGCTTTCAAAGGCATTTATAAGCTGACCTGTAACAATAATAGACGGATAACACGCATCGTTATTTACACTCTTTAGCCCTGCTTCAACGTCCTCGGGAGTAACATGCTCCAAAAGTGCTGCTTTATAGCCATTAGCTCTTAAAACTGCCTCAAACATTCCAAAATGAGTAGGGCTCATTTGCGGGAATATTATTGTGTGCTTTTCCTTTTCCTCGGCAGTGAATTTAACTCTGTTTATAGTGTAATCCTCTATTTTTTTAGGAATAAAGTTGTTGTTATCTCGTTCGTTAACTGCCGCCTTTAAGGAACGTACTCTTATTCTTGCAGTACCAAGATTTGATACCTCGTCAATTTTTAGTGTTGTGTATATCTTTTCTCTCGACTGTAAAATTTCCTGCACCTGATCGGTTGTTACGGCATCAAGACCGCAACCGAATGAATTTAACTGTATTAAATCAAGATTATTTTCCTTTATAACCTTTGCAGAGGCTTCATATAATCTTGTGTGGTATGCCCATTGGTCAACAACTCTTATATCTCTCTTAAGATGTCCTAAATGAGCCACACTATCCTCCGTAAGCACCGCAAAACCGAGCGAGGTTATCATTTCGGGAATGCCGTGATTGATTTCAGGGTCAATGTGATACGGTCTGCCTGCAAGCACAATACCGCGATTGCCTGTTTTATTCAGCCAATTAATTGTTTCTTCGCCCTTTTTACGAATATCATTTTTGTAGTTTTTAAGCTCATCAAAAGCTTTATTGCCTGCCTCATCAATCTGCTCCTTTGTGAAGCCATAGTCTTTTAGTGCCTTCATCATCTGACGGTTAAATGATGTTCTGTTAGCAAGGTTAACAAAGGGATATATAAACTTTATTTCACGTTTTCTTACAACATCCATATTGTTGTATATAACCTCGGGATATGATGTAACCATAGGACAGTTAAAGTGATTTCCCGCATCGGAATACTCTATCTGCTCATATGGTATACACGGATAAAATATTGTTTTAATTCCCTTGTCTATTAAATCCTGAATATGACCATGCACAAGCTTTGCAGGGTAGCACGCACTTTCACTTGGTATAGAATCTATACCCTTTTCATATATTGCGTGTGTGCTTCTTGAAGATATCTTAACCTCAAAGCCAAGCTCTGTGAAGAACGTGTGCCACAGTGGATAGTTTTCATACATATTAAGAACTCGTGGCAACCCAATAACACCCATAGGTGCGTCCTTTTTCGACTTATAGGCAAAAACACGTCTGTATTTATAATCAAATAAATCAGGAAGCTTATTTTTACTCTTTTCAATTCCAGCTCCTCTTTCACATCTGTTACCTGAAACAAATTTTGCTCCATCTCCAAATGATGTGATTGTAAGCTGACAGTGGTTATTGCAGCCCTCACAACGTGACAGCTCGGTATTAAAAGCAAAATCATCAAGCTCATCCTCACGAAGTATATCGCAGGGAGTGCCACTATATCTGTCCTTTGCAATAAGTGCACAACCAAATGCACCCATAATTCCCGCAATATCAGGTCTTATAGCTTCCTTTTCCGTTAAAAGCTCAAAGCAACGAAGTATTGCATTGTTATTGAATGTGCCGCCCTGAACAACTATTTTTTCACCCATAAGCGATGTATCACGCATTTTTATAACCTTGTATAGTGCATTTCTTATAACGGAATATGAAAGTCCTGCACTTATATCGCCAACCGTTGCACCCTCTTTTTGTGCCTGTTTAACACGTGAATTCATAAAGACAGTGCAGCGTGTGCCCAAATCAACAGGAGATGCTGCTTCAAGTGCCGCTTGTGCAAATTCTTCTGTTTCCATTCCAAGCGACTGTGCAAAGGTCTGTATAAATGAGCCACATCCTGATGAGCACGCCTCGTTAAGCATAATAGAGTCTATTACGCCGTCCTTTATTTTCATACACTTCATATCCTGTCCGCCAATGTCGATAATAAAGTCGACACCAGGCAGAAAATAGTTTGCCGCCTTATAGTGTGCAATAGTTTCTATTTCACCCTCATTTATGCGAAATGCTGTTTTTAAAAGCAATTCACCATAGCCTGTTGTACAGGCATTTGCTATGTATGCATCATCGGGGAGTTTTGAATATAACTCTCTTAAAATTTCTATTCCCCTGTTTATTGGCGAGCCTTCATTCTTTCCGTAGTATGTATATAAAATATCACAATTTTCATCTATTAACGCCGCTTTAATTGTGGTAGAGCCAACATCAAGGCCGAGATAGAGTGCACCCTTTGCCTTGGATATATCACCACGGCTTGCAACATCTTTACTGTGACGGTCAAAAAACTCACGTTTTTCTTCTTCGTCTAAAAATAACGGACGTATTCTTGTTATTTCAGTTTCAACCTCTTTTGCATTCTCTATCTTATTTTTGAGGTCACACATAGTTATAGCAGTGTCATCACTCATAAGTGCCGCACCGATTGCCACAAAAATTTGTGCATTTTCAGGTGTGTTAAACGATGTTGCATTTTCTTTTAGCATTTCCTCGAACTGCTTACGGAGTTGAGGCAAGAAGTGCAACGGACCGCCTAAAAATACTATATTCCCCTTAATTGGTCTGCCCTGTGCAAGACCGCTTATTGTTTGTGTTACAACTGCTTGTAAAATTGATGCCGCAATATTTTCCTTTGCCGCACCCTCATTCAAAAGGGGTTGAACATCTGATTTTGCAAACACTCCGCAGCGTGCCGCAATGGGATATATTGTGTCGTGATTTTGGGCTAGCTCATTAAGACCATCGGCATCTGTTTTTAAAAGAATTGCCATCTGGTCTATAAACGAGCCTGTGCCGCCTGCACAGGTACCATTCATTCTCTGCTCAAGTCCGCCTGTGAGATACAATATTTTTGCATCCTCACCGCCAAGCTCTATAACAACATCTGTTTTAGGTAAAAATTTCTGTATTGCTGTTTTATTTGCTATAACCTCCTGAACAAACGGAAGCTCTAATGTGCTAGACAATAAAAGACCGCCCGAGCCTGTTATAACAACAGAAAACGGCTCGTCACCAACAATAGTTGACACCTCGCCAAATAATCCTTTTACTGTATTTCTTATATCTGAAAAATGTCTGCGATATTGGGCAAATAGTATTTTATCGTTGTTATCTATCAACACCAATTTTACAGTTGTTGAGCCAACGTCTATGCCCATATGAAGTTTACAACTTGTGTTTTTCATACATTCTACCCGCTTTCACATTCTGTTTATGTAGTTAATATATAAATGACAATAACCGCCCATTAAAACATATTATACCAGTATAATTATATACCTTTAATTTTAAATAGTCAATGAAATATTTTTGTCTTTTTTGTTAAATTTTTTTTACACAGCGGTGTGTAAATTCCCTTGCATAGTTGACAAATTCTATAAAATATGATAATATATAAGGTGGTTTAGTGGGGTCTTTTTAAGACTTAAATTCCGCTTAAAATTAAGATAATATAATTTCATTGGAGGTATACAAAAAATGAGCAAAATTCAAATGACAACACCGCTTGTTGAAATGGACGGCGACGAGATGACAAGAGTTATCTGGAAAATGATTAAGGATATTTTAATTAATCCATACGTAGATTTAAAGACAGAGTACTACGATTTAGGTCTTGAATACAGAAACGAAACAAACGATCAGGTAACAATAGACAGTGCCGAGGCAACAAAAAAATATGGTGTTGCAGTTAAGTGTGCAACAATCACTCCAAATGCCGCAAGAATGGGCGAATATAACCTAAAAGAAATGTGGAAGTCACCAAACGGAACAATAAGAGCCGCACTCGACGGAACGGTTTTTAGAACTCCTATTCTTGTTAAGGGTATTACTCCCTATATTCCAACCTGGACAAAGCCTATAACAATTGCACGTCACGCATACGGAGATGTATATAAAAATGTTGAAATGCAGGTTGAGGCAGGCTCAAAGGCAGAGCTTGTTTGCACTGCTCCCGACGGAACCATAACAAAGGAAACAATCCTTGAATTTAAAAATTCAGGTATAATACAAGGCTTACACAACAAGGACGAATCGATTGAATCATTTGCAAGAGCTTGCTTTAACTATGCACTTGATATGAAGCAGGATGTATGGTTTGCAACAAAGGATACAATTTCAAAAAAATATGACCACAGATTTAAGGATATCTTTGCCGAAATTTACGAGAACGAATACAAGGAAAAATTTGAAAGAGCAGGCATTGAATATTTCTACACATTAATAGACGATGCAGTTGCAAGAGTTATACGTTCAGAGGGTGGATATATATGGGCTTGCAAAAACTATGATGGCGACGTTATGTCGGATATGGTTGCAACAGCCTATGGCTCACTTGCTATGATGACATCTGTTTTAGTGTCCCCCGACGGCTTATACGAATATGAGGCTGCACACGGAACAGTACAACGTCACTACTACAAGCATTTAAAGGGTGAAGCAACATCAACCAACTCGGTTGCAACAATATTTGCGTGGTCGGGTGCATTAAGAAAAAGAGGCGAATTAGATAATCTTGCAGACCTTGTTCGCTTTGCAGATAATCTTGAAAAGGCAACAATCACAACAATAGAAAATGGTATTATGACAGGCGATTTGGAGCTTCTTTCTACCCTACCCAACAAGAAAAAGGTTGATACAGAAGGCTTCCTTGTGGCAGTAAACGAAACACTTAAGGCACTAATGCAATAATTAAATTTAGAAATCGGTGACACTGATGAATATTTTAGAGTTAATTAACTCGCCAGAGGATCTTAAATCCCTCGGTATTGATGAATTAAAACAGTTATGCGATGAAATAAGAGAATTTCTTGTTGACAGTGTTTCGCAAACAGGCGGACACTTGGCATCAAATCTTGGAGTGGTTGAGCTTACGGTGGCTTTCCATAAGGTTTTTAACACACCAAAGGACAAGCTTGTTTTTGATGTTGGGCATCAATCCTATGTGCATAAAATCTTAACAGGACGTAAAGATAAGTTTAACACACTCCGTCAATTTGGCGGTCTTTCAGGATTTCCAAAAACAAGCGAGAGTGAGTATGACCATTTTAACACAGGTCATTCCTCAACTTCAATTTCAGCCGCATTGGGTATGGCACGTGCCAGAGATATAAAGGGTGAGGACTACACAGTTGCCGCCCTTTTTGGCGATGGTGCTCTAACAGGCGGAATGATGTTTGAGGCAATGAACGATGTTGGACACAGCAAAACTCCGCTTATACTTATATTAAACGATAATAATATGTCAATATCGCAAAATGTGGGTGCAGTATCGAGACATTTAAGAAAAATAAGAATTTCACCATCATATTTTAAGTCCAAGCACGCAGTTGAGAACTTTTTAGGTAAATTCCCTGTTGTTGGGAAAGGCATAAGCAACGCCCTGAAATTTGCAAAAAGGCAAATACGCAAGGTTGTGTTACCAACAACACTTTTTGAAGAATTTGGTTTTACTTATATCGGACTTATTGACGGTCACGACATTGAAGCCGTTATATCGTGCTTTGAATATGCAAAAAGTATTAAAAAACCGATTATTATACACGCAATAACAAAGAAAGGCAAAGGTTTTGCACCCGCCGAAAATAATCCGACAAAATTCCACGGACTTGGAAAATTTAATAAGACAACAGGCGAAACTGCCCCCTCACGTGAAAGCTACAGTGATGTTTTTGGAAAAACTCTTTGCAATATGGCAAAGGAAAATAAAAACATTGTGGCAATAACAGGTGCAATGCCCGCAGGTACAGGCTTATGTGATTTTCAAAAGCTATATCCAAAGCAGTTTTTTGATGTTGGCATTGCAGAGGAACACGCAGTAACAATGGCGGCAGGTATGGCAACACAGGGCTTAATTCCTGTTGTACCGCTATACTCCACCTTTCTGCAACGTGCCTACGACCAAACCCTGCACGATGTATGTCTGCAAAATTTACACGTTGTATTACCCATCGACAGAGCAGGTATTGTTGGTGCAGACGGCGAAACACATCAGGGCGTGTATGATATTTCATATCTTTCACATATGCCCAATATGAGTATTTTATCTCCCTCAAGCTTTAAAATGTTAGAGCAAATGATGGATTATGCAATAAATGTGCACAACGCACCAATAGCAATACGTTACCCAAGAGGCTATGTACAAAGCAGTGTTGATGGCGGCTTTGTATTTGGCAAGGCTAACATATTAAATTCAGGCAGTGACATTTCAATTTTTGTAACAGGCAGAATGACTATGCGTGCTTTTGAGGTTATGGAAATGCTTAATATAAGCTGTGAAATTATAGAGCTTCCCACAATTAAGCCATTGGATAAAGAAGCAATACTTAACAGTGCACAAAAAACAAAAAATGTTATAACAATAGAGGATAATGTAAAATCGGGCGGTATGGGCGAAGCAATTGCAACGCTTCTTTTAGAAAATGGAATAAATGCAAAATTTAAAGCATTTGCACTTCCCGATACACCCATTACTCACGGCACAACAGACGAACTTGATAAGCACTTCGGGCTTGACACAGCAAGCATTGTGCGATATATAAACGAAATGAGTGTGTAAAACTATATGGCAAAAATAAGATTAGATGCCCTGTTGGTAAACAAAGGGCTTGTACAAAGCCGTGAACGTGCAAAGGCACTTATAATGGCAGGACAAATATATATCGAAAATCAAAAATGCGATAAAGCAGGGCTTATGGTTGATGAAGACAACACCGAGATTGAAATCCGCGGCGAGCAATTAAAGTATGTTAGCCGAGGCGGTCTAAAGCTTGAAAAAGCACTAAATGAATTTCCAATATCACTTGAGGGTAAAACAACAATGGATATTGGTGCTTCAACAGGCGGTTTTACCGACTGTATGCTGCAAAACGGTGCAAAAAAGGTGTTTGCAGTTGATGTCGGCTACGGTCAGTTTGCGTGGAAGCTACGTCAGGATGAACGTGTTGTTAATATGGAAAGAACAAACATAAGATACGTAACACCTGAGCAAATCGGCGAGGAAATAAACTTTGCATCAATAGATGTATCGTTTATTTCACTTAAGCTTGTGTTGCCTGTTGCATATAATCTTCTTTCCGATGACGGAGAACTGGTTGCACTTATTAAGCCACAGTTTGAGGCAGGGCGTGCACAGGTTGGTAAAAAAGGCGTTGTGCGTGATATTAACGTGCATTATGAAGTAATTAAAACTGTTCTTGATTTTGCACGTTCTGTTAAATTCCACGTTGCAGGTCTTTCTTTTTCACCAATAAAGGGTCCTGAAGGTAATATTGAGTATCTTGCATATTTAAAAAAATCCCACTGTGATGATAACATAACAGATGAGATAATTCACCAAGTTGTTGATCTCTCACACAGCAATCTCCAAATCGGAGGTGACACAACAAATGCTTGATAATAGCATAATAATTACAGGCAAGAGAGCTATATGTCACTCACACGCAAAAATAAATCTTACGTTAGATGTTTTATCAAAGCTTGATAACGGCTATCACACAATAGAGTCGATAATGCAGACTGTGTCGCTATTTGACCTTGTTATTGTGGATAAAACAAGCCACGGCTATTCAATAGCCACTAACCTTAAATATCTGCCCACAAACAATAAAAACATAGCTTATAAGGCAATGGAAGCGTTTTTTGCCTCCACACAAATAAAAGGCGGTGCAAAGGTTATGATACACAAAAACATACCTGTTAGTGCAGGTATGGCAGGAGGAAGCACAAACTGTGCCGCAGTATTATGTGCCCTAAACCGTTTATACGACAATCCCCTGTCGGATTTTGAGCTTTTAGAATTAGGCAAGACCTTGGGTGCAGATGTGCCATATTGTATGACAGGCTCAACACAGCTTTGCGAGGGTATTGGCGAAAAGCTTACGCCATTGCCAAGTTCGCCAAGAATGTGGATTTTACTGGTTAAACCGCCAATAAACATATCAACTGCATTAATATATGAGCAGATAGATGGCAAAATAATAGATAAACGTCCAAACACAAATGCAATGATTGATGCCCTAAAAAATGGGGACATAAAAAACATTGCCAATAATTTATGCAATGTTATGGAAAGTGTAACCTGTGATATGCACCCCATCATTGGCGGCATTAAAAATAAAATGATGTTAAATGGCGCTTTAGGGGCACTAATGAGTGGTTCAGGTCCCACTGTGTTTGGAATTTTTGACGATGAAAAGAAAGCAAAAGCATCGGCAGACAGCTTTGCATTTCAATTTAAGGATGTGTTTTTAGTAAATACAGTTGATTTATAAGCTTATTTTAAAATATTAAAACGGAAGGGTTGTGATTTATATGGATAATAATTCAACAGAAGAAAAGAATAATCTATTCAACTTTGGTTTTGATATTACAAATGAATTAAGTGAAGAAATATACGTATTTGATAAAAATAACAATTACAAAAAAAATATAATATTTTGCGGAGCCTCGATTGGTATTGCAGTGGTTGTATGCTTTGTGTTCTTCTTCTTGGGCACACGTCTGTATCCGAACAAAGACTCAATAGCATCTACTGTTGAGGCAATGAAACTTACAGATGCGGACTACATTGCCGCTTGTGCAACCAACGAAACACTTTTAGGCGAAAAAGAAGATTTAACAAACGATTCCTTAAAAGCACTTGAGGAGCTACGCAACCTAAAGGCACTTTTAGAGGACAAAGAAACCTCACAAAAGAAACTCAACGAGCTTAACCTTGAATACAAAAGGGTCAGCGAGGAATTAACTCAAAAAAAGCAACAGATAGAGGATGCAAAGAAGAATGCGTATTCCATAACTCTTAATCCAGGTGTGTATGTGGCTGGCAAAAATATTCCTGCCGCCACCTTTGATGCAACCTCAAACGGCTCTATTATTGCCGCCTCCGAGCAAAAGGAAACGAAAATAAATGAAAAGCTTTCCCCTACCACTCCAACCACAGTTAAATTCTTTGATGGCTACACAATTAAAATTAATGCAACCACAAAGTTTATAATAAAAGAATAAGGAAGGATGATTTATATGAATTCGTATAGAGTATGGTTTATTGCAGCACTTGCCGCAATAACTGCTCTTTCCTCCTATCTGCTATTTAACCGCGGTGTTTCGGTTGGTGCAAGACACGATGCAATTGCCAGCCTGCACACGCAAACAAAGGCTGTTAATGACGAAAACTCGAAGATATACAAGGATAACGAAAAGCTTTCAAAAAAGATTGATGACACAAAAAAGGAATACAATGAAATAATTGAAAATGATGAGGAGTTTGCACAGTATAATAAAAAGTTACAAGATTTGGAAAAAAGCATTACTAAAATAAAGCAGGAAATAAGCGACCTTGGAAATACAACAGATACAAACTCAAAATATGCAAATGAGATAAGCAAGGTATCAAACTCACCAAAAGGCTCTCCTGTTACTTATACCGACTCCACACTAAAATGTCCCGACGATATAACAGAGGGACGCTATAAAATAGAGGGAAACGGCTCATTTAGGATTATAAAGATTTCAAATAACAACATAACAGAAAGTCAGAATGTGAAAAATCTTGAAAGTAATTCATATACCTGTGAAATAGATGCTGACAGTAAAATTATAATCGAAGGGATACTAAAATTCACAGAGGTTGATTAAGCAAAGCCTAATCAACCTCTTGTTTTTTTATCTTTTAGGAAATAACTACTTTTAATCCTGTTTATGTTTCTTTCCTTCCTTAATAACTGTCATTGCAAAGCGAGGTAAATCCATCATTCTCTTCGCACGCCATGGCTCCTTCATCAGACGATAGAACCATTCAAGACCTGTTTTACAGAAGAAATCAGGTGCTCTTTGCACTGTTCCAGCAAACACATCTATGCTTCCGCCAACACCCATTGCAACTCTTACCTTTAGCTTCTCCCTGTTTTTGTGAATCCACTTTTCCTGACGCGGTGCACCAAGGCATACAAACAGCAAGTCTGCACCCGATGAGTTAATCTCATTTATTATTTCTTCCTCTTCATCGTCTGTAAAATAGCCGTTTCTTACACCAACTATATTAAGTCCAGGATAGTCTTTTTGCATATTCTTTTTTGCTAAATCACCCACTCCAGGCTTGCCGCCAAAAAGGAACAGCTTATGGTTGGTATAGCTTATTTTTTGCAACAAAAGCTTTGCCACGTCATAGCCTGCTGCACGTTCTTTTATAGGCTTTTTTAAATATTTAGCCGCATACACAACACCTATTCCGTCGGCAGTTAAAAGGTCGGCATCGTTAAGTATTTTATTAAAGTCTTGATTTCGGTATGCTTCCATAATTATTTCTGAATTTGGTGTGTAAACACAATGAAGTTTATCCTCGCCAAGAAAATCTATTATCTTATGAGTTGCCTCGCTGATTGTTACCATATCAACATTAACACCAAGAATATTAACTCTATCCATACTTCAATCTATCCTTTCATAAGCAATTTTATTTTCTGTCACATAACTTTGTGTATTCCTTCACATTTGTGATAGACTTATATGCAGGACGCATAATTCTTGTACATCCCAACACTTCCTCGAGTCTGTGTGCACACCATCCCGCAATTCTTGACATTGCAAACATTGGTGTATACAAATCTTCTGATATACCCAACATTTTATATACAAAACCAGAATACAAATCAACATTTGCACACATAACCTTCTTCGAGCCTTTAACCTTTGCAAATACATCGGGTGTTAGCTCCTCTATAAGCTTATATAAATTAAACTCCGCCTCAAATTCGGGCTTTTTTCTTACAAGACGCTGTGCTCTTTCTCTTAACAGTATACATCTTGGGTCTGAATATGTGTATACTGCGTGTCCCATTCCGTATACAAGCCCTGAACCGTCATATGCTTCCTTACGTATGATTTTTGCAATATATTCGCTAACTTCATCACGGTCTGTCCAATCCTTCACGTTAGACTCAATATCTGCCATCATACCCATAACCTTTGCATTTGCACCACCATGCTTGGGTCCTTTCAGTGAGCCTATTGCCGCCGCAATTGCACTATATGTGTCGGTGTCTGATGAAGAAACAACTCTTGTGGTAAAGGTTGAGTTGTTACCGCCGCCGTGTTCTGCGTGTATCATCAACAGTACATCAACAATTTCAGCTTCCTCACGTGTGAATTTGTTATCAGGTCTTATCATATACAACAGATTTTCTGCAGTTGACATTTGCTTTTGCGGAACATGTAAAACAAGGCTCTGACCGTCGTGATAATGATTTTTTGCCTGTTTTCCGCAAGCTGCCATAACAGGTAAACGTGCAATCAGTTCAATAGACTGTCTTAAAAGGTTACAGGCAGATATTTCATCGGGGTTATCATCATATGAATACGACGTAAGAACACATCTCGCAAGCTTATTCATAATGTTTTTGCTTGGTGCCTTTAAAATCATATCCTCAACAAAGTTATTTGGTAACACACGTATGTTACCTATAAGCTTTGAAAAGTTGGCTAATGTTTCTTTATTTGGTAATTCACCAAACAGAAGAAGATATACTACCTCTTCAAATCCAAAACGTTTCTCAATCTCTGCATTATTTACCAATACGTCTATATCATAGCCACGGTATCTTAATTTACCTTCTGTTGGTGTTTTTACACCATCTATATATTCATAACCAACAACGTCGCCTATTGAGGTAAGTCCAGCAACAATACCTGTGCCGTCGTCATTTCTTAAGCCTCTTTTTACACCATACTCTTTAAATGTTTCTGTTGAAAACGGGTTATATAGTTCTTTTGCCTTTTGTTCAAATATTTTCTCTAATTCAATAATTTGATGTTGTGTTAACACTTATGCATCAATCCCTTCTGCTATAAATTCTTAAAACAGGCTCATCTGTCCTTGATCATCTTTGATAATTGCACCCGCGGCAGGAATATTTCTTGAAGCATATTTTTTAGGGTTCTCTAAATTAGAGTTCTTTGCTTCAACAACATCTGTCATCTTTGAGCCTTTTTTCCTTAATGTCATCACCTGTACACCCTGTGTATTCTTTGTGGTTTTAACAGGTATTTTTTCTGTGTTGATAAACAGTGCCTTATTTGAATCTGAAAAAGCAACAACGTCTTTTTCTTCTTCGAGGTACATAATTGCACACACAGGTGATTTATTGCTATATGCATTAATAAGTTTTTTACGATTTGTTTTTGTGGCATAGCCGTTTAACGGAACTTTTGCCATTTTACCATTTTCAAACGCAAACAACATATTACCTGTATACCCTGTTGTTACAACAGTGTAAATTATTTTTTCATTATTCTCAAGCCCTAAAAGTGATGGAAGATACTCACCCATAACACTAACCTTGCTGTCAGCAATTTCGTGTGTTTTCATTTTATAGCAATTCGACATATTTGAGAAGAACAGCATTTCAGATTTGTTTGTTGTTTCTATCTCTTGTGTTATAATATCATCCTCTTTAAGTTTATGCTCTGTGGTTGTTGAACGCAGTGATTGTGCTGATACCTTCTTTAGGTATCCGTCCCTTGTAACAAAAACAGTTAAAGGATAATCCTCTATATGCTCCTCAACAACATAGCTTGTAAGCTCTTCGGCCTGGATAAGCTCTGTTTTTCTGTCTTGTCCGTATTTTTTGGCAATGTTTTTGAGTTGTTTTTCAATAACCTTTTTAACTTCCCTGTCACTGCCTAAAATCTTATTTAGCTCTTCAATTTCCTCGAGCAGCTTTTCAATTTCAGCAGTTCTGTTTAAGATATATTCGCGGTTTAAATTTCGAAGCTTAATTTCCGCAACATATTCCGCCTGAATTTTATCTATATCAAAGCCAACCATAAGATTTGGTACAACGTCGGCGTCCTTTTCTGTATGACGCACAATAGAAATCGCCTTGTCTATATCAAGTAATATCTTCTTTAAGCCGTTTAGTAAATGAAGTTTATCGCTCTTCTTTTCAATATCGTATCTTAATGCATTTTTAATACATCCCATACGGAATTTAATCCACTCATTCAAGATGCCGTTTACACCTAAAACCTTTGGAGTGCCGTCTATAAGTATGTTAAAGTTACAGCTGAAGCTATCCTCTAACGGTGTAAGCTTAAATAGCTTAAGCATTAATTCATCGGCATTTACTCCTCGCTTTAAATCGAGTGCTATTTTAAAACCGCTTAAATCAGTTTCATCACGTGCATCGGAAATTTCACGAAGCTTATTAGCCTTAATAAGCTCCATAATTTTACCAATAATTGCTTCCGATGTGGTTGTGTATGGAATTTCGTTTATTTCTATACAGTTATTTTGCTTATCGTAGCTATACTTTGCTCTTAAACGGAAGCTGCCTCTGCCTGTTTGGTATATTCTGTCCATTTCCTCTTTGTTGTATATAAGATAAGCTCCCATAGAAAAATCGGGTGCTCTCATAATCTCGGAAAGGTCGGCATTCTCATTTTTCATACACGCAATAGTCGCCTCGCACGCCTCACGCAAATTAAATGAGCATATATTAGATGCCATACCAACAGCTATACCCTGATTTGGATTAACTATAATATTGGGGAATGCTGCAGGTAAAAGAGTAGGCTCCTGGAGTTCACCATCGTAGTTATCCACAAATTTTACAGTATTTTTATTAATATCCCCAAAAAGCTCCTCACAAATAGGCTCGAGTCTTACCTCGGTGTATCTTGATGCAGCATACGCCATATCCCTTGAGTACTGCTTACCAAAGTTACCCTGCGACTCTACAAGCGGATGCAAAAGTGCCTCGTTACCACGTGTAAGACGCACCATTGTTTCATAAATTGCACTGTCACCGTGGGGATTTAGCTTCATTGTCTGACCAACAACATTGGCAGACTTTGTTAATTTACCACCCAAAAGTCCCATTTTATACATTGTGTATAACAGCTTTCTGTGAGCAGGCTTCAAGCCGTCTATTTCAGGAATTGCTCTTGAAACTATAACACTCATTGCATAGGGCATATAGTTTTTTTCAAGTGTTTCGCATATGGGTTGCTCGCTTATGGGGGCACTTATTATTATTTCTTCTTCCTGCTTTTTCTTTTTAGCCATAATAATCTCTCCTCCCCTTATGATAAATCAAGCATTTCCATATACATTGCACCGTTGTCTGCAATGTAATCCTTACGGCTTTGCAGATTGTCGCCCAAAAGTATATCGAACATCATTGCAGTTTTTTCAACACTCTCGGGTGTTACTCTTATAAGACGTCTTGTGGCAGGATGCATTGTGGTTAAGCTCATCATATCGGGTTGGTTTTCACCAAGACCTTTTGAACGCTTAATATCATATTCATCCTTTTCTTTAGAAAGACCGTCTTGTGCGAGCTTTGATAATATTTCTTCTTTCTCACCCTCATTATATGCAAAGAACTTTTCGCCGCGTCTTTTTGTTTTAGTTATAGATATTTCATATAGCGGTGATTCTGCAATATATACCTTACCCACATTTATAAGTGTGGGCATAAGTCGGTAAATCATAGTTAAAACAAGTGTTCTTATCTGGAAGCCGTCAACATCGGCATCGGTACAGATTATAACCTTGTCCCATCTTAAGCTATCAAGACTGAAGCTATCGGCACTCTTGTTATGCTTTGATTTGATTTCAACACCGCACCCTAAAACCTTTACAAGGTCGGTTATGATATCACTTTTAAATATTTTAGGATAATCTGCCTTTAAGCAATTTAGAATTTTACCGCGTATTGGCATTATAGCCTGGAATGACGCATCTCTTGCAAGCTTACAAGAGCCAAGAGCCGAATCACCCTCAACTATATATATTTCACGCTTTGTAACATCCTTACTTCTGCAATCAACAAACTTTTCTACTCTGTTTGTAACGTCCATTGTGCCTGTAAGCTTTTTCTTTATATCTATTCTTGCCTTTTCGGCATTCTCACGGCTACGCTTATTAACAAGTGCCTGATTTGCTATTTTTTCTGCATCTGTGCGGTTTTCTATTAAATACACCTCAAGCTGATGACGCATAAATTCCGTCATAGCATCTTGAATAAATTTATTATTTATAGCCTTTTTAGTTTGGTTTTCGTAGCTTGTTTGTGTTGAAAATGAATTTATAACAAGTGCAAGTGAGTCGGAAATATCCTCAAATTTTATTTTAGACTCATTTTTGTTATATTTATCATTTTGCTTTAAATATTTATCTATTTCATAAACAAATGCACTCTTTACAGCCTTATCGGGAGAGCCGCCATGTTCAAGATAGCTTGAATTGTGGTAATATTCCAAAAAGCTCTCTTTATTTGAGAAGCAGAATGCAATGTGCATTTTAACACGGTAGTCCTCTTGATCCTCTCTGTCACGTCCTGTTCTCTCACATTCCCAGCTTTCAACGGTTGTAAGAGTTTCCTCGCCTGTTCGTTCCTTTATATAGTCAACAATACCGTTTTCATAGAAATATTCAAACATTTCCATACCTTCATCAGTTTCGTTGTATAGCACAAACTTCAGGCCCGAGTTCACCATTGCCTGTTTATTTAACACATCCTGATAAAATTCAAGAGGAATATTTATATCGGTAAAAACCTCTGTGTCGGGTCGCCAGCGAATTATTGAGCCTGTTTGAATACTGCGTGTTGGTGTAACGGTAAGTCCGCCTATATTTTCACCCTTCTCAAAATGAAGTGTATATTTATTTTTATCACGCACAACGGTAACGTCCATATACTCACTGCTGTATTGTGTGGCACACGCACCAAGACCATTCAAACCAAGGCTGTACTCATACATACCGCCCTTGTTATTGTTATATTTACCGCCTGCGTATAGCTCACAGAATACCAGTTCCCAGTTGTAGCGTTCTTCTTTTTCGTTGTAGTCGAGCGGTATTCCTCTGCCGTGATCCTCCACCTCTATTGAGCCATCCTTAAACCTTGTGATTTCAATAAGACTTCCGTAGCCTTCTCTTGCCTCATCTATGGAGTTGGATAGAATTTCAAAAAACGAGTGCTCACAGCCCTCTAATCCATCTGAACCGAATATTACTGCAGGACGCAATCTTACACGCTCTGCACCCTTCAGGCTTGTGATACTGTCATTTCCGTAATCCTGCTTCTTTTTAGGCATTGAAAACTTCCTTTCTCTTCACGATATACCTCATCCCATTATACCTTATATTATACCGCTTTTTCCAGCTTTTGTCAATTGACTTTATATTACGATTACTTTAAATATTCTTATCAAAAGAACATAAATCATACAAAAAAAAGAAACCTCGCATGAGGTTTCTTTTAAATTTATATTATACATAGTATAGTAAATCTGTATATGTTGGAAATGGCCAGTATTCCTTTGCAACCATCATTTCAAGCTCGTCGGATATTTTTCTTAAATTCTCCATTGCAGGAAGAACGTTATCCTTATAGTAATGCGATGCCTTTGGAACGTTGTTTGGAACTGACCTTGATATTTCATCAAGTTTATCTATTGCAGCAATCATTTTTTCGGTAAGCACTGAAAGCTTTTGTGCTCTTGCCTTTTCATTAGGAACATCTATTCCTATTGCCTGCTTTACTTTAACACCCTGTGCAACATCATTTGCATACGCAAGGCAAGACGGTAAAATCTCCTGTTTTGCCATTTCAAGCATTGTAAGCATTTCTATGTGGTTTGTTTTAACGTAATCCTCTAACAGAATTTCTGTTCTTGTAATAGTTTCATTTCTTGTTAAAACACTATGCTTCTCAAATAGCTTTATTGATTTTTCCTCTGCAAAGTACGGAATTGCGTCTGCTGATGTCTGCAGATTAGGTAAGCCGCGTCTTTTTGCTTCTTCAATCCAATCCTGACTGTATCCGTTACCGTCGAATATAACACGTTTATGCTTTTTAAATGCATCTACTGCAATTTCCATTGCTTTTTCATTAACATCACTTGCATTCTCGAGCATATCTGCAAACTGCGACAGGCTTTCTGCCACAATTGTGTTTATAACTATATTAATACCTGAAACGGATTGCGATGAGCCAGGCATTCTAAACTCAAATCTATTACCTGTGAATGCAAATGGTGATGTTCTGTTTCTGTCGGTTGTGTCTTTTTCAAGTACAGGCAGTGTTGAAACACCTGTTCTTAATTTTTCTCTCACACCAGAATCTGTTTCCTTGCCATCAACAAGAGCATTTACAATATCGCCAAGCTGTTCGCCAAGGTAAACCGATACTATTGCAGGCGGTGCTTCGTTACCGCCAAGTCGGTGGTCGTTACCTGATGTTGAAACAGACATTCTTAAAAGTTCTGCATAATCATCAACTGCCTTTAATACTGCTGCCAGAAATAACAAGAATTGTGCATTTGTTTCGGGTGTTTTACCAGGCTTAAACAAATTTTCACCATCAGATGTGCCTATTGACCAGTTGTTATGCTTGCCCGAGCCGTTTATACCCTCATATGGCTTTTCATGCAGCAAACACACAAGATTATGGTGTGAGGCAACCTTTTTTAAAATTTCCATTGTAATCTGATTATGGTCAGCCGAAATATTTGCCTGTGAGAAAATTGGTGCAACCTCGTGTTGTGCAGGAGCAGCCTCATTGTGCTTCGTTTTACAATACACGCCAAGTTTCCACAGCTCCTCGTCTACCTCTTTCATAAATTCAGAAACACGCTCTTTAATTTGACCAAAATAATGGTCCTCAAGCTCCTGTCCCTTTGCAGGCATTGCACCAAAGAGAGTTCTGCCTGTTAATACAAGGTCCTTTCTTTGCTCCCACAAATCCTTATCAACTAAAAAATATTCCTGTTCAGGACCTATGTATGAGATAACTCTTGCGGGATTTTTTCCAAAACACTCAAGAATTCTTTTTGCTTGTTTTGAAACCGCTTCAATAGATCGCAGTAACGGTGTTTTTTTATCTAACACCTCACCTGTATAAGATATGAAAGACGTTGGAATACACAAAGAAGCGTCCTTAATAAATGCATATGAGGTGGGGTCCCATGCAGTATAGCCTCTTGCTTCAAAGGTTGCTCTTAATCCGCCTGAAGGAAAACTTGATGCATCAGGCTCACCAACAATAAGCTCTTTACCCGAAAACTCACTTATTACCGTACCATCTTCAATTGGTTGTATAAAAGCATCGTGCTTTTCGGCAGTAACACCCGTCATTGGCTGGAACCAATGTGTATAGTGTGTACAACCCTTTTCCATAGCCCATTCCTTCATTGCAGTTGCCACCACATTTGCGGTTGAAAGGTCGAGCTTTTTACCGTTATTTATAGTTTCTAACAAGGAATTAAAAACATCCTCGGGTAATCGAGATTTCATTGTAGGAATATTAAAAACATTTGAGCCAAATATTTCTCTTACATCTTTCATATAGCCATACGCCCCCTTAAATTATCTATACACCGTACTATTTTATCATTTTTTGGAAGGAATGTCAATACGTATATTATGAACAAATACACTAAAATATAACATCTATTCACCCAGCTTACTCTCTAATATATCCTTAACTGTTGCAGGATTTGTGTTCTTACCCAACATCCTCACAAGCTGTCCCATTAAATATCCAAATATTTTCTTATTTCCATTCTTATATTCCAATACCATTTCCTGATTTTTGAGGATAATTTCATCAACGCATAAATTAATCTTTTCGCTGTTATTTTCTAAAATATGACCGCCTTTTCTTGCAATATCCTCCACATCGCCACCATTTAAAAACATTTCTTTTACAATGTCCTTTGCACTGTTTTTGGATATTGTACCATCAAGTGACAGTTGAGCAAGCTCTGCAATATCGCTTGGTGAAAACTTCACTTCGCCTATTGTTAATGAATACTCGTTAAGATACCTGTTTACCTCTCCAAGCATTAGATTGCATATTTCTTTGTAGGCTCCGTTATACTTAACCGCCTCATCATAAAATGATGAGAATTCCATCTCCTTTAAAATAAGTTTTGCTTCATAATCACTTAACCCAAAGCCAATATATTCTCTATACCTCTCACGCGGCATTTTAGGAATAGATTGTTTTATTTTATCTATTTCCGCATCACACAGCTTTATGCTTGGAATGTCAGGCTCTGCAAAATATTTGTAATCCTGTGCCTCCTCTTTTGAACGCATAGAATATGTTTTCCCATCATTCTCATCAAAGCGTCTTGTTTCCTGTACCACCCTGCCGCCGCCATCCAACATGGCGCTTTGTCTTTTTATTTCATATTCAATAGCACGGGATATTGACCTGTATGAATTGAGGTTTTTAATTTCCGCTCTTGCACCTAAAGTATCTGAATTTTTAGGACATAGCGAAATATTAACATCAACTCTTAACGAGCCCTCCTCCATTTTAGAATTACACACACCTGCATACTTCATTCTTTGTGCAATTTCAAAAACAAACTCGCAGACCTCTTCACTGCCACGCATATCAGGCTCGGTTACAATTTCTATTAAAGGCACTCCGCAACGGTTAAAATCCACCAACGACATACCCGTTTCTTCGTTATGAATAAGCTTACCTGCGTCCTCCTCAAGCTGTATACGATTTATTCTTACCTTCCTGTTGTTATTTAAAACAATGTATCCGCTAGAGCATATGGGTTTATTTAATTGTGTAATTTGATATGCCTTTGGCGAGTCGGGATAGAAATAATTTTTTCTTTCAAACACACTCACCTTATTAATTGTGCAATCGGTCGCAATTCCTGCCTTTATTGCAAGAGCAATTGCATTTTTATTAACACTTGGCAAAGCACCTGGCATACCAAGACACACAGGACACACACGGCTGTTCATTTCACCCCCAAATTCGTTTTTGCAAGAGCAAAATACCTTTGATTTTGTTAGAAGTTCGCAATGTATTTCAAGTCCTATAAAAACATCATAGTTCATATGCAATCGCCTCCTTCTTTTCAAAATCCTTTTCAAAGCAATCACATAATCCCACAATTGTGCACTCATCAAACGGTTTGCCAACAAGCGTCATTCCAATCGGCATACCATTTTCATCATAGCCACAGGTGGTAGAAATTGCGGGAAGTCCCGCAATATTTACCGATACAGTACAAATATCGCCAAGATACATTTTAACAGGATTATTTTCCGTTTCGCCTATTCTATATGCAGTTGTTGGTGCAGTGGGTGTTAAAATAACATCGCACATTTTAAATATTTGTGCATACTCCTCCTTAATCTTTTTGCATATTTTCTGTGCTCTGTTATAGTATTCATCATAATATCCCGAGGATAATACATAATTTCCGAGCATTATTCTTCTTTTAACCTCATCGCCAAAGCCTTCACTTCGTGAGTGCTTTATAAGGTTGTTAAAATCTGTATCCTTATCACTTCTAAAACCAAATCTTATACCGTCAAAACGCGAAAGATTACTTGAGGCTTCTGCCGATGAAATAATATAATACGCACCAAGTGCATATTCAAGCGATGGTATGGAGCACTCCACAAGCTCACAACCCATAGCTTTATAGTAATTTGCGGCATTTAAAATTGCACTTTTAACACCATCATCTATGCCATCGCCAAAAAACTCCTTTGGAATACCAATTTTCACTCCTTTTACTGTTCTGTCTATTTTTGAAGTGTAATTTCCCTTTGCTTTATTTGATGTTGTTAAATCATTTTTATCAACACCGTAAATTGCATCCAAAACACACGCACAGTCAACGGCGGAGTTTGCACATACACCTATCTGGTCAAAAGACGAGGCAAAGGCAATAAGTCCGTATCTTGATACTGTGCCATACGTGGGTTTTAGTCCCGTTACACCGCAAAAGGACGCAGGCAGACGTATTGAGCCACCTGTGTCTGTACCCAACGAAGCCAAACACAGCTTTGCACTGACCGACGCAGCAGCACCACCCGACGAGCCGCCGCTTACATAATCTATATTATATGGATTTTTTACACCCCCATAATAAGACATTTGTGATGTGCTTCCCATTCCAAATTCGTCCATATTTGTTTTACCCAATATTACCGAGAAATTTTCTTTTAATTTTTCAGATACTGTTGCATCATAAACACTCACAAAATCACACAACATTTTTGAGGCACAGGTAGTTTTTATGCCTTTTGTGCATATATTATCCTTTATCGACACAGGTATACCCGTTAATATACCAGCATCTCCATTATCTATTATCTCCTGTGCTGTTTTTGCTGCGTTTATGGCTTCCTCTTCGCATACTGTAATATAGCTGTTTAGTTTTTGGTTATATTTTTTTATTCTTTTAATATAAACCTCCGTCAGCTCCAATGCACTGATTTTGTGTTCATTCAACGCTTTTCTTAATTTTGGTATATTCATACTCTTCTCCAAATTCTTATATAACCTTTGGTACGGCAAAGCAACCATTGTTCTTTTCTTGTATATTTAATGTTGCTTCTTTATTCGTTAAGCCACCAATACACTCATCGTCTCTTAAGCTGCCATACTCAACAGCATCATATTTTTCTCCGAACGCTTTAGTATCAAATTCCTTCACCTTATCTGCAAATTTGATTATGGCATCCATATCCTCTGATATTTTTTTTAGCTCCTGCTCTTTAAATTCAAGCTTCGACAATTGTGCTAACTTATATATAAGATTTTTATCTGCCACAAATTTCACCTCTGATATTACATATATTTCTACTTTATTTTACCACAAGAACAGCTTTTTGTCTACCTGTGATTTTTTTGTAACTTGATGAGGCAACCTCAAGCATAGATACAGAAACTGAAATCACACTTCAAAAGGGTCTGGAAAGATTGCTCGAGGGCAGAACCTCGTTTATTATTGCTCACCGTCTTTCAACAATCAAGAACAGTACACGTATAATGTACATTTTAAATAAGGCTATTGCCGAATGTGGCTCACACGACGAATTAATTAAAAAGCAAGGCAAGTACTACGATTTGTATATGGCACAGTATAGATTTTTGGATACATTATAACAACAAGAACTCCAGAACATATGGTGGTATTTTAAAAGACAGAAACGATAGAATTTCGTTTCTGCCTTTTTGTAGGGGACGGCGTTCTGCACATCCCCATATTCTGCATATTTTATAATATGTTCTTACATATATTATTAATTATCGTTTGATTCTTCTTTACCAAATACATAGTCGTTACCTGGCAAAACCGCATTAAGCAATATACCAAATATTGCCGCAATTGCAAGACCTGTAAGGGTTATTGTTGTACCTGCTATTGTGAGTGTTAATCCGCTTGAGAAGCCAAGTCCCGAAACAAGAATAACTGCTGCAATTATAAGATTTCTTGTGTTTGTAAAATCAACCTTATTTTCTACCACATTACGTACACCTATTGCAGAAATCATACCATATAGTATAAACGAAACACCGCCTATTATTGCAGTTGGAATTGTGTTTACAACAGAAGAGAATTTAGGTATGAATGAAAGAATAACAGCAAACACTGCCGCAATTCTTACAACTTTAGGGTCATATACCTTACTTAATGCAAGAACTCCTGTGTTTTCGCCGTATGTTGTATTTGCCGGGCCGCCAAACATTGCAGCCAGACTTGTTGCAATACCATCACCAATAAGTGTTCTGTGGAGCCCCGGGTCACTAATATAATTTTTTCCAACCGTTGCAGATATTGCAGATATATCACCTATATGCTCCATCATTGTTGCAATGGCAATAGGTGCCATAATAAGAATTGCACTTATATCAAATTTTGCAATTACAAATGGTGGCAAACCCAACCAGCTCGACTCTGTAATTGTAGCAAAGTTAAATATTGCACTGCCATCTGCATTAGTTGCTCCGCAAAAATGCATAATCAATGCAACAATATATGCAACCACCAAGCCTATAAGTATTGGAATTATTTTTATCATTCCTTTGCCCCATATATTACATATAACAATTGATGCAAATGCAACCACTGCTAAAATCCAGTTTGTTGAAGCGTTACTTACTGCTGACGGTGCAAGAGTTAAGCCTATAAGTATAATCATAGGTCCTGTTACAACAGGAGGCAAAAAACGCATCACCTTTTTTACACCAACAAGTTTTACCACTGATGCCAACACCAGATATAATAAGCCTGCAACCACAATACCGCCGCAAGCATACTGCAGCTTAACAGCCTCGCTCATACCCTGATATATTCCAACATCAAGTCCTTTTACTGCTGCAAAACCGCCTAAAAATGCAAATGATGAGCCTAAAAATGCAGGCACTCTCATCTTTGTACAAACATGGAAAAACAGTGTTCCCAAGCCTGCACACAGCAATGTAACCGACACACTTAAACCTGTAATTATAGGTACTAAAACAGTTGCACCAAACATTGCAAAAAGATGTTGCAGTCCTAAAATTAACGTTTTACTCTTACCAAGAGTTTTAACATCATATATTCCGTTTGAATTCATATTACTCATTTTATCACATACCCTTTCGTTTTAATTTAACCTTTGTATTTAATTTATTTTGTGCCAAAAATTCTGTCGCCCGCATCGCCAAGTCCTGGAACAATATAGCCATGCTCATTTAACTTTTTATCAACCACACCGCAATACACCTTAATATCAGGGTGTGCCTCGCATAATGTTTTAATGCCTTCTGGTGCGGCTATTATGCACATAAACTTAATTTCCTTTGCTCCGCTTTCTTTTAAGAAATCAACTGCTGCAACAGCACTACCTCCCGTTGCAAGCATTGGGTCGAGCAAAATAACTTCTCTTTCCTCTATTTGTTGAGGTACTTTAAAGTAATACTTAACAGGCTCCAGTGTTTCTTCATTTCTAAACAATCCAATATGTCCAACCTTTGCTGACGGTAACAGTGAAAGAATACCATTTACCATACCAAGGCCTGCTCTTAATATGGGTACAATAGTAAGCTTTTTTCCGTCTATTGTTTTAGAGAGCGTTTTACAAAGTGGTGTTTCAACCTCTTTATCGCATAGTGGCAAATCTCTTGTTGCTTCGTATGCAATTAATATTGCAATTTCTTCAATAAGCTCCCGAAATTGCTTTGAGCCTGTGTTTTTATCGCGAAGTATTGTAATCTTATGTTGAATGAGCGGATGCGACATAACCATTAAGTTATTATAGTTTACCATACTGGTTTCCTCCTGTGAATAGTATTAACTAACTATTTTACATTGTATCATAAAAAAATACATATTTCAATAGGAAATTACAACTTAAAAGTAGTAATTTCCTAAAAGATAAAAATAAAGACGAAACACCTCCGTTTTCGTCTTTATTTTTATCTATTATTTTAAATGTTTTGCAACTTCTTCTGCCACAAGCTTTGTCAGCAACTCAATGTCGTATTGTGATGTAATAGGCTTATTAATAACACCAACTGTACCTGTGCTGCCAAATAGCTCTAGCTTCTTTAATGTTTCCTGCTTAACTGCCTCAACTGCTGCAGGAATAAGGTCGATAATACCTTTATTCATATCAGAAAATTTCTTAAATTCTGCTTCAACAGCAGCAACATTAATATCTGTAAAGATATTAACCTTACTTATACCCTCTTGAATAGCTTGCCTAAAGTCATTATCTGTAAGACCTGAACCGCCATGAAGCACAAGCGGAACATCAACTGTTTTTGCAATTGTTCTTATTCTTTCAAAATCAAGTTTTGGTGGAAGCTTATATGCTCCGTGAGCATTACCTACTGCGATAGCCAATGCATCAACACCTGTTTTTTCAACAAAATCCTTTGCCATTTTTGGATCTGTGAAGAACGCTGACGGATCAGCAAGATGCGAGCTACCCTCTGCAGAGCCCTCGTTATCGCCAACGTGACCTAATTCACCCTCGATTGTTGCACCATATGAATGTGCAATATCAGCCATTTCCTTAACCTTGCGTACATTATCCTCATATGAGTCTGTTGAACAGTCGTACATAACAGAGGTAAAACCAAGCTCTAACGCTTTAATACAAGTATCGTATGTAAGACCATGGTCGAGATGTACAACAACAGGAACAGATGCTTTTTTAGCCATTGGAATTAAGTAGTATGACACTTCTTCCAACGGACCATATGGTAATAAAACCTCTGCCGTACCCATAATAACGGGTGACCTGCTTGCTTCCGCCGCATTAATTATTCCACGTGCCAATTCAAGATTTACTGCATTAAAAAGACCTACTGCATATTTATTCTTTTTTGCTGGTCTTAAAACATCGTTCATATTAACTAACATAGCTTCATCTCCTAATACCAAAATAATTTATTATCATACTTTGTATTATACACCATATAACAGTCAAAGTCAATAGTTTAAAACAAAAAAATGCCAAAAAAAGCAAAAAACTTCCAAAAAATACATTATCGGTTTTTCCTTTAGCACACCATCCTTATATTTCATAGTTTACAGACATAAAAAGTCACTATTGTGACTATCGCTTACGCAGCTCACTTCCATAGGTACACTTTTTTGTAATTTAGGAAATTACAACTTAAAAGTAGTAACTTCCTAAAAGATAAAAAAGCAACAGACTCTGTTTAACAAAGTCTGCCGCTTTTATATATTTTATTATTCAGCTAATTTAACAAGCTTTGCATACTTTTCTTCTGCATTCTTTTTAGCCTTTTCGAATAATTCCTTTGCTCTGTCAGGATTTGAACGAGCAAGTGAGTTGTAACGAACTTCACCCATTAAGAATTCTTCATAGTCAGTCTTTGGAGCTTTAGAATCAAGCTGGAACGGATTTAGACCTTCATTAGCACGTCTTGGGTCAAATCTGAATAAGTGCCAATAACCTGCCTCAACTGCCTTCTTTTCTTCTGTTTGTGCAATTGACATACCGCCCTTGATACCATGGTTGATACATGGAGCGTAAGCGATAATAAGTGATGGGCCGTGATAGCTTTCTGCTTCAATCATAGCCTTTAAGCATTGGTTCTGGTCTGCACCCTGTGCAATTTGAGCAACGTATACATAACCGTACGACATAGCAATTGCTGCAAGGTCCTTCTTCTTAACCTCTTTACCTGCTGCTGCAAATTGTGCAATAGCACCTGTTGGTGTAGCCTTTGAAGATTGACCGCCTGTGTTAGAATAAACCTCTGTATCAAATACAAGTACGTTGATATCCTCACCCGATGCAAGTGCATGGTCAAGACCGCCGAAGCCTATATCGTAAGCCCAACCGTCACCACCAAATATCCAGCAAGACTTTTTAGCAAGATATTCTTTATCTGCCAATACGTTCTTTGCATCTTCGCTGTTTATATTTGAAATAGCCTTTATTAATTCATCAGCTGCTACTCTGTTTGCAGCACCGTCGTTTACAGTGTCCATAAACTTGTCGAATGCTGGCTTAACATCTGCGTTTTCTTCTGCAATCTTTGTAAGCTTTTCAATGTTCTTCTTTCTCATTGTATCTTGTGCTATGAACATACCGTAACCAAATTCGGCATTATCCTCGAACAATGAGTTAGCCCATGCAACACCGTAACCTTTTTCATCTAATGTGTATGGTGTTGACGGACATGAACCACCCCAGATTGATGAACAGCCTGTTGCATTTGCAAGCATCATTCTGTCACCAAACAGTTGAGTAACAAGTTTAGCATATGGTGTTTCACCACAGCCTGCACAAGCACCTGAAAATTCAAGATATGGCTTTCTAAATTGTGAGCCCTTAACTGTTGAAGCCTTAAACTTTTCAGTAACCTCTGTCTTTTGAGGTAGTGTTACTGCATAATCGAAGCCCTTTTGTTCGTCAAGTTGAGTTTCAAGTGGCTTCATAACAAGTGTTGGAGCCTTTGCATTCATTGGACATACGTTAGCACAGCTTCCGCAGCCTGTACAGTCCATAACTGAAATTGCCATTGTGTAGTAGAAGCCGTCAAGCTGTTTAAGAGCTGTGTATTTAATTCCTTCAGGAGCATTCTTAAGCTCTTCTTCTGTAAGAACAACAGGTCTTATACAAGCGTGAGGACATACATAAGCACAGTTACCGCATTGGATACAAGTATCCTTATTCCATTCAGGAACGTCTATAGCAATACCTCTCTTTTCAAATGCAGCTGAACCAAGCGGAACTTGTCCTGTAACATATGGTTTAAATGCAGAAACAGGAAGCTTTGCACCGTTAAATCTGCTGATTGGAACAAGAATGTTGTTAACATAATCTATTAACTCACCCTCGCCCTCGTGAACAACACCAAGAACCTCATCTTTAGCATCCTTCCAGCTTGCAGGAACTTCAATCTTAACAACATTATTCGCACCTGCATCAATAGCATCGTGATTCATCTTAACAATCGCATCACCCTTCTTTGAGTATGAAGCAGTTGCTGCATCCTTCATATACTTAATAGCATCTTCTTCAGGAATGATGTTTGCAAGTTTAAAGAATGCTGATTGTAGAACTGTGTTAATTCTGTTGCCAAGACCAATTTCCTTACCAATCTTAACACCGTCTATTGTGTAGAATTGAATGTTGTTTTCAGCAATATATCTCTTAACCTGTCCAGGTAGGTGTTCTTCTAATTCATCCATATTCCATGAGCAGTTAAGCAAGAATACACCATTAGGCTTAATGTCTTGTACCATATCATATACTCTTACATATGAAGCCTTATGACAAGCAACAAAGTCTGCCTTTGAGATTAGATATGTTGATGTGATTTTGGGGTTACCGAAACGTAGATGTGAACATGTTAAACCACCAGACTTCTTTGAGTCGTAGTCGAAATATGCCTGTACGTTCATATCTGTGTGGTCACCTATAATCTTAACCGAGTTCTTGTTAGCACCAACTGTACCGTCTGCACCAAGTCCCCAGAATTTACAGCTTGTGATACCTGCAGGAGTTGTGTCGGGGTTTTCATCAAGCGGAAGTGAAAGACCTGTAACGTCGTCTTCTATACCAACTGTAAAGTGCTTCTTTGTCTTATTTTTGAATGCTGCCACAATACAAGCAGGAGTAGTATCCTTTGAAGCAAGTCCGTAACGACCTGCCATAACAGGAACATTTGCAAATTCAGTTTCTTGAAGCGCTGCAACAACATCAAGGTATAGAGGTTCGCCGCAAGCACCAGGCTCCTTTGTTCTGTCCATAACTGTGATTTGCTTAACAGTCTTTGGCATAGCCTTTGCAAGATGCTCAATTGAGAATGGTCTGTATAATCTTACCTTAATCATACCAACCTTTTCACCCTTGGCATTTAGATAATCAACAGTTTCCTGAATTGTATCTGTGGCAGAGCCCATAGCTATGATTACGTGTTCAGCATCAGCTGCACCATAATAGTTAAATAGCTTATAGTCTGTGCCAATCTTCGCATTTACTTTATTCATATATTCTTCAACTACTGCAGGAAGTGCATTGTAATATTCGTTGCAAGCTTCTCTTGCCTGGAAGAATACGTCACCATTTTGAGCTGTACCTCTTTGTGCAGGGTGTTCAGGGTTAAGTGAACCGCGTCTGAAATCATTTATAGCGTCCCAATCAACCATATCTGCCAAATCAGCATAATCCCAACAAGCAACCTTTTGATATTCATGAGATGTTCTAAAACCATCAAAGAAATGTAAGAAAGGAACTCTGCCCTTTATTGTTGCCATATGTGCAACTGCACCAAGGTCCATTGCTTCTTGCGGGTTTGTTGATGCAAGCATAGCAAAACCTGTTTGACGGCAAGCCATAACGTCTTGGTGGTCGCCAAAGATTGACAGTGCGTGTGATGCAAGCGTTCTTGCTGAAACGTTAAATACGCAGGGAAGCATTTCTCCTGCTATCTTGTACATATTAGGAATCATCAGAAGTAAACCTTGTGAAGCAGTATATGTTGTTGTTAGTGCGCCTCCTGTTAATGAGCCGTGAACTGTACCTGCTGCACCTGCCTCTGATTGCATTTCCACAACCTTAACAGTTTGTCCGAAAATATTTTTCATACCTGAAGCTGCCCACTTATCGGTAACTTCTGCCATAGTTGAGGATGGTGTGATAGGATAGATGGCTGCAACGTCTGTAAACGCATATGATGCATATGCTGCAGCGTTATTTCCATCCATTGTTTTCATTTTTCTTGCCATTGGAAATCTCCTCCAAAAATTTATTTTTTATATAAATACAAACACCCTTATGTGCCTATATATAATACACTGTTCTAATAATACCACTTTTCAATTGAAAAATCAAGTAGAAATTTGTTATTTTTTAAGAAAAAAAAGTATATTTCTTATTTTTTTATTTCTTCTTGAAATATATAGATATATTTTATCATAAAAAGGGGAATTGTTCGCAAGATTACATCTCACAAAGCTTTTCCAGACTTGCGAGTTTAACACTTGTTACAAACACTTCGCAAGCCTTTTGGAGCTCTTCAACAGGTGGTAGAGACGGTGCAATTCTGATGTTTGAATCTTTGGGGTCCTTTCCGTATGGATATGTAGCACCTGCTCCCGTCATAACAACGCCTGCTTCCTTACAAAGAGCAACTGTTCTTTTTGCACAGCCTTCAAGAGTATTAAACGATACAAAGTATCCGCCCTTTGGCTCTGTCCAGTCAGCAATACCCAAACCGTCGAGCGATTCCTTAAGACTTTTTGCAACAATCTCAAATTTTGGTCTTAAGAGGTCTGCATGCTTCATCATAATATCCTTTATGCCCTGATAGCTGCCAAAGAATTTAACGTGACGCATTTGGTTTATCTTATCGTGACCTATAGTCTGGAATGAAACAAGTTTCTTTATTGAATCTATATTAGCCTTTGATGATGCCATTGCAGCAACACCGCTTCCTGGCCATGTAATTTTTGATGTTGATGTAAACACATACGGCATATCGGCATTACCTGCTTTTTCACACTCATCAAGAATATTTAAAATTTTATCTTGGTCATTCTTATAAATATGATGCTCGCAATATGCATTATCCCAGAAAAGTCTAAAATCTTTTGCTTTGCATTTTAAGCCTGCAATTCTCTTTACAACCTCATCTGAAAAAGAAATACCCGTTGGATTAGAGTATTTTGGAACACACCACATACCCTTTACTGCCTCATCCTTTACAAGCTCCTCAACAATATCCATATCAGGACCCTCGTTTGTCATAGGAACGTTAATCATTTCTATACCAAAGCTTTCAGTTATTGCAAAGTGACGGTCATATCCAGGAACTGGACACAGGAACTTAACCTTATCGAGCTTACCCCATGGTGTGTTACCTAAAATGCCGTGTGTAACAGCCTTTGAAACTGTATCATACATAATGTTAAGTGTTGAGTTACCGAACACAATAACATTTTCAGGCTTTGTTTCGAGCATTTGTGCCATCATTTCCTTACACTCATTAATACCATCCACAATGCCATAATTTCTTATATCACCATGCATTGAATTTACAACATCGTCACGTGTTAGAACGTCTAACATTCCGTTTGATAATTCAAGCTGTTCCGATGACGGCTTTCCTCTCGACATATCAAGCTTAAGCCCCAATTCCTTAAGCTCGTTGTATTTTTTTAATACAACCTCTTTTTGTGCAATAAGCTCTTCTTTACTCATTTTTGTATAATTCATAATTACATCATATCCTTTCCGTGTCGTAAGACACAATAACTTCTATTATTTAATCATTTCTTCAAACTCATCCTCTGTTATAATCTTAACACCAAGGGCTTGAGCTTTTTCCAACTTACTTCCTGCTTCTGCACCGGCTAGAACATAGTCGGTCTTTTTTGAAACTGATGATGAGGTTTTGCCGCCAAGACTTTCAATAATTTGCGACGCCTCATTTCGTTTATATTTATTTAGTGTCCCCGTAAGAACAAACACTTTACCGTCAAATTTATTGTCAGTAATAGTTACTTCACTATCATCAACACAATTTACACCTGCAGCTGTAAGCCTATTAATATACTCTCTGTTTTGAGGCTCTCTAAAATAATCAACAACAGCCTGTGCCATTATTTGACCTATATCATCAACCTCGCAAAGAGTTTGTACATCTGCATTCATAAGACATTCAAGCGTTTTACATTTTTTAGATAAGAGCTTTGCACCCTTTTCGCCTATGTGACGAATACCTAAAGCATTTATAAGCCGATATAGCGGATTTGTTTTTGACTTTTCAATCTCCAAAACAAGCTTTGCGGCACTTTTTTCGCCAAGCTTATCCATTTTAGAAATCTCTTCTGCTTTAATATAATATAAATCTGCTGCTGTTTGTATAAGCTCCTTTTGAAGCATTTGTTCAATTATTGACGGCCCTAAACCATCTATATCCATTGCGTTTCTTGAAACGAAATGAATTATATTTCTCATTCTCTGTGCCGGGCAATTAACACCCGTGCATCTGTATGCCGCCTCACCGTCTTCACGTATTACTGCACCACCACATTCAGGACACACATCAGGAATTTTAAACGGCTTTTCATTGCCGTTTCTTTCCTCTTTAATAACTTCAACAACCGCAGGAATTATATCCCCTGCCTTTTGTATTACCACAGTGTCGCCTATTCTTATATCCTTTTCATCGATATAATCCTGATTATGCAGTGTTGCTCTTGAAACATTTGAGCCTGCAATTCTTACAGTATTAAGAATGGCAAGCGGCGTTAAAACACCTGTTCTTCCAACCTGTATCCGAATATCCTCTATTTTTGTTTTTTGTTGCTCTGCAGGATATTTATATGCAATCGCCCATCTGGGAAACTTTGCGGTTGAGCCTAATTCCTCGCGTGCTTTAAAGTTATTTACCTTTATTACCGCACCATCTATATCAAAATACAAGTCACCGCGTGATGCACCAATTTTTTCAATCTCACTAAAGGCTTCATCAACATTTTTAAAGGTTTTATTGTTCATAATCGTTTTAAAGCCCTGTTCCTTTAAAAACCTTAATCCGTCGATATGGTTTGTTATTTCCACACCCTCAACCTGTTGGATATTAAACACAAAAATATCAAGTCCACGCTTTGCGGCAATTTTGGGGTCGAGCTGTCTTAAAGAGCCTGCCGCTGCATTTCTTGGATTTGCAAACAACGGCTCATCAATATCCTCTAAATACTGATTTATTTTTTCAAAATTATCTCTTGAAAGAAACACCTCGCCACGCACTTCAAGATATGGTATTTTATCCTTTAATTTCAAAGGAATTGTTCTTATGGTTTTTATGTTTTCGGAAACATCCTCACCAACAAGACCATCGCCTCTTGTTGAGCCTCGAACAAACTCACCGTCTATATATTCAAGCGACACAGAAAGACCGTCTATTTTATGCTCAACCACATATTCAACATTCGGAACAACTGCCTTAACACGCTTTTCAAAATCAGCAATTTCAGATTTTGAAAATGCTTTTTTCAGGCTTTCCATTGGCACACTGTGTTCCACTGCACCAAATGCCGACACAGCCTCGCCGCCTACTCTTGCAGTGGGTGAATTGGCTTTTTTATATTGAGGATACTCCTCTTCAAGCTTTTCAAGTTCTAATAGCATTTTATCGAACTCAAAGTCTGATATTTCAGGACTATCTTCAACATAATATTTGTGATTATGATAGTTTAGCTTTTGGGTAAGCTCATCTATCTTTTTTTGAATTTCACTCATATAATACCTCACATCACTTTGGTTATTATTTTTACTTATTTAACAAGTATAATATTGTAAAATAAGACAACAATACCCATTCTGTATTATAGCATTTAACAGCCTGTTTGTCAACGCATCATTCACAATTTTTACATTATATATATTTATTTTTTTAATTTTTACTATCATATAATTATTTTTAACAAATAGTTTACAATTGCGTGGCAGTTTGTGGATAAATACGTGTTGACAAACACAAATTTTGGTATTATAATATCATTTGGAATTATTAAAAAAAGTCACTATCGTGACTGTCGTTCGCACAGCTCACTTCCATAGGTAGACTTTTTTGTAATTTAGGAAATTACAACTTAAAAGTAGTAATTTCCTAAAAGATAAAAAGAAAGGGTTTGACAAATATTATGGCAAAGGGTAATATTTCAGTTGACAGCGAAAATCTGTTTCCAATAATAAAAAAATGGTTATACTCCGATAAGGATATTTTTCTTCGTGAGCTTGTATCTAACGCTTGCGATGCTATTACAAAGCTTAAAAAGCTATCGGGCATCGGGGAAGCAGTTGTTGAGGATAACCCCGAATACAGAGTAGATGTAACGGTTGATAAAAAGCATAAAAAGCTTATTATATCCGATAACGGCATTGGTATGAGTGCAGAAGAAATCGACAAGTACATTAACCAGATTGCATTTAGCGGTGCAAGTGATTTTTTAGCAAAATACAAAGATGAAAACGACAAGGGTGCACAAATAATAGGTCACTTCGGTCTTGGCTTTTACAGTGCATTTATGGTGAGTGACAGTGTTGAGATAGACTCACTTTCATATGCCGATGGTGCAATGGCTGCAAAATGGGTATGCGACGGCAGTATGGAATTTGAAATGAGTGATGGTACAAGAAGTGAGCGAGGCACAACAATAACTCTTAACATTGCAGATGACAGCAAGGAATTTTTAGAGGAAAGTACAATACGTCAGATTTTAAATAAATACTGCTCATTTTTGCCTGTTGAAATATACCTAAACACTACCGAGGATAAAAAGAGGGACACTAAAAAAGATGACGGCGAGGAGGATATACCAAAACCAATTAACACTACCACTCCCCTATGGATGAAGAAACCATCACAATGCAAGGACGAGGAATACAAGGAATTTTACAAAAATGTGTTCTTTGATTTTAACGAGCCGCTATTCTGGATACATTTAAACATCGACTTCCCGTTTAACTTAAAGGGTATATTATATTTTCCAAAAATCAATCACGAATTTGCTGCACAAGAGGGACAGATAAAGTTATTCAATAATCAGGTGTTTGTTGCAGATAATGTTAAAGAGGTTATACCAGAATTTCTTATGCTGTTAAAGGGTGTTATAGACTGCCCTGATTTACCGCTTAATGTATCGAGAAGCTTTTTACAAAACGACGGATACGTTAAAAAGATAAGTGCTCATATTACAAAGAAGGTTGCAGATAAGCTTACCTCTCTTTACAAGAAGGAAAAAGAAAATTACGAACGTTATTGGGACGATATAAACGTATTTATTAAGTACGGTTGTATGAGAGATGAAAAGTTTTATGAAAAGGTTGATGGTGTTTTAATCTATAAAACAACCGACGGCAAATACGTAACACTTGATGAATACCTCGACGGCAAAGAACAAAAGGATGTTTATTACGTTACCGATGCCGAGCAACAATCACAGTATATAAATATGTTTAAAGAGCAAGGTCTTGAGGCTATACTTTTACCGTCCCTTATGGATACACATTTTATATCCTTCCTTGAAATGAAAAAGCAGGATGTTAAATTCAAGCGAATTGACTCTGCCCTGTCAGATAAGGATGCAAAGGATGCAGATGAAGAGCAATACAAGACCCTTATTGAAAAAACAAAGGAACGCCTTGGTGACGACACATTAAAGATTGAGGTTAAGGAGCTTAAAAATGCAGAATTAAGTGCAATTTTACTTTTAAGCGAAGAATCAAGACGTATGCAGGAAATGTATCGTTCATACGGTCAACAGTTGGCAGGTATGGCAAATATGTTCCACGATGAATTTACACTTGTGCTAAATGCATCAAATGAGCTTGTTAAAAAAATAACATCTCTCCCCGAGGATGATGCCAAGCTTGTGACAGAGCACATATATGACCTTGCAAGAATAAGCCATTCACCATTAACCGGTGAACAAATGACAAGGTTTATTGAGAGGTCAAATTATATTTTGAATAAGTTGTATTAAAACAAAAAAACACTCGGTTTATTCTAATCGAGTGTTTTTTTGCAGGGCGAATGGATTTAGATGCAGAATTCACGAAACGAAGCAAAATGCATTGCATTTTGCCTTGCCCGAAGGCGTACAATTGTACGTCGAGCGGTGAGTTTTGTGAATAGTTCAAAGGTATAAAATAAGAAATCTGCAAAAGTGCAGATTTCAACATAGATATTTTTTAAGTTTTTATATTACTTTATTTCTATATGGAGCATAATCCTTTGAACGTTCTGCGCTAAATACAACAGCCCTTAATTCTTTAAGCTTTGTAGTGGCGCAGGTATTCTTCCGCCACGATTTATAAATTCTTCGCTTGATTGTTTTTTAACGCTCATTACAGGGCCTGTACCCAAAAGACCGCCAAATTCAACAATGTCCCCCTCTTTTGTATCAGGTGCGGGAATTATACGCACTGCGGTGGTTTTTGAATTAACCATTCCTATTGCAGCTTCATCCGCAATTATAGCTGAAATTGTGGCTGCACTTGTATCACCTGGAATTGCTATCATATCAAGACCAACAGAGCACACACAGGTCATTGCTTCAAGCTTTTCAAGTGTTAGTGTGCCGCTTTTTGCCGCACTTATCATACCTGCGTCCTCTGATACAGGTATAAATGCACCGCTTAAACCGCCAACATAGCTTGATGCCATTACTCCACCCTTTTTAACTGCGTCATTTAAAAGTGCAAGAGCAGCAGTTGTTCCGTGTGTTCCACATTCCTTAAGTCCCATTTCTTCTAATATATATGCAACACTATCGCCCACTGCAGGAGTGGGTGCAAGTGAAAGGTCAACTATTCCAAACGGAACATTAAGACGTTTTGATGCCTCCTGTGCAACAAGCTGTCCCATTCTGGTTATTTTAAATGCTGTCTTTTTAATAGTTTCGGCGACAACACCAAAGTCCTTGCCTTTAACCTTTTCTAAAGCACACTTTACAACACCAGGGCCTGATACGCCAACATTTATTACACATTCGCCCTCACCTTCGCCAAGGAACGCACCCGCCATAAACGGATTATCCTCAACCGCATTACAGAACACAACAAGCTTCGCACACGCAAACCCCTTTGTATCCTTTGTTAAATCTGCAGCTTGCTTTATTATTATACCCATTTGTTTAACGGCGTCCATATTAATGCCTGCTCTTGTTGAGCCAACATTAACACTTGAGCACACGAGGTCTGTTTGCGATAGTGCGTATGGGATAGAGTCAATCAGTATTCTTTCGCCGTTTGTGTAATCCTTATGTACAAGGGCACTGTATCCGCCAATAAAGTTTACACCGCATTTTTTTGCAGCTTTGTCCAGAGTTTTTGCAATTTTAACCGCCTTTTCTACTGTTGGGTTATCAAGTGCATCTACCAGAGTTGCAATTGGCGTAACAGATATTCTTTTATTTATAATAGGAATACCGAATTGTGCTTCTATATCCTCTCCTGTTTTTACCAAGTCCTTTGCATATGATGTGATTTTGTTATATACCTTTTCACATACTATGTCAATATCGGGTCCCGCACAGCTTTTTAAAGAAATACCCATTGTTATTGTTCTTATATCAAGGTTTTCTTTATCAATCATATTGATTGTTTCAATAATTTCAAAATGATTTAACATATCTTAATACTCCTTATATTCTGTGCATTGATGAGAATATTTCCTCTCGCTGAACACGTATGGAAAGCTCCATTTCATCTGCAACAACATTAAGCTGCTCATTAAGCTTCTTTATGGAGTCGGAGCTTTCGCTATATTCAACAAGCATAATCATGGTGAACATATCCTGCATAATTGTTTGTGATAAATCAAGTATATTAAATTCATTTTCAAAAAGGATATTGCTCACTCTTGCAATAATACCCTTTTTATCTTTTCCTACAACTGTAACAACTGCTTTCATTTTTATGTTCCTTTCACAATTTGTAAATTTATAATTACATAGATTTTCTCTGACGCAATATTTCATACATTAATACACTTGCCGCAACAGATGCATTAAGTGAATTAATATCGCCGCACATTGGAATACTTACAACAAAGTCGCTTTCTTCTTTAACAAGTCTGCTTACACCAGAGCCTTCAGAGCCTATAACAAGGCAAATAGGTCCTGTAAGATTTGTTTTGTGCATATCGGAGCCGTCCATATCGGCAGCACCAACCCACACACCACGTTTTTTTAACAAATCTATTGTGCTTGCAAGATTTGTTACCTTAACAACGGGAGTGTATTCCACTGCACCCGCAGAGGTTTTTGCCACAACACTGTTTAATGTTGCACTGTTTCGCTTTGGAATTATTACACCATGTGCTCCCACACAGTTTGCAGTTCTAATTATTGCACCCAGATTATGCGGGTCTGTAATTTTATCGCACATTATAATAAACGGCGGCTCGTCCTTTTCTTGTGCTGCATTAAATATATCCTCCAAGGAAGAATATTCATATGCACTCACATACGCAATAACACCCTGATGGTTTTCGCCGTTTGCTATTGCATCAAGCTTTTGCTTTTCCACCTCTTGAATTATAATACCATTTTCCTTGGCTTTTTTTACAACAGATACTATACTTCCCTCATATTTACCCTTTTTTATAAGGATTTTATCTATTACTCTGCCGCTTTTTAATGCTTCAACCACAGGATTTCTGCCAATAATAATATCTTCCATTATTTTTCCTTTCTGTAAGAAAAACACTGTTTTGTTAAAAATTATAATTTTGAATAATATAAAAATTGTAGGGGCGGATGCCCTCATCCACCCATTTTTTTGGGTCGATGTAGGCATCGACCCCTACAGTTTGTTTGATTTTATTATATTTTAGTTAAGCATAAATTTGTCGTGAATAGCCACAACTGCTCTTTCTGCATCTTTTTGTTCTACAAGCACTGAAATCTTTATTTCTGATGTAGCAATCATACTAATATTGATATGTGCATTAGCAAGTGCTTCAAACATTGTAGCCGCAACACCTGTGTTGTTTACCATACCTGCACCAACTATTGATACCTTTGAAACATCCTTTGTTGATTTAATTTCATCAGCCTTAATAATTGCACTGTTTTCATCAAGCAATTTTAATGCTTCATCCAAATCGCCCTCTGTAACTGTGAAGCTTATATCCTTCTTTACTCCGTTACCAATTGACTGTATTATTAAATCCACACTTATATTATGCTTTGCAAGCATCTGGAATACCTGGAAGGCTTTTCCTGGTGCATCCTCCACACCGCACAGTGCAATTCTTGCACAGTCATTATCTCTTGTAACACCTCTAACGAGCATCTTTTCCACTTGGTCTACCTCCTTAACCTCTGTGCCTTCATTTTTATTAAGGCTTGATCTTACTGATAATTTTACATTATATTTTTTTGCCATTTCAACACTTCTATTGTGCAACACATTTGCACCCAACGATGCAAGCTCTAACATTTCATCATACGAAATATCGTTTAGCTTATACGCATTTTCTACAAATCTGGGGTCTGCAGTGTATACACCGTCAACGTCTGTGTATATTTCACACAAATCCGCATGAAGTGCCGCCGCCAACGCAACTGCCGATGTGTCGGAGCCGCCTCTGCCAAGTGTTGTTATATCGTCATACTTATTTATACCCTGGAAGCCTGCAACAATAACTATTCTCTTTTTGTCAAGCTCCGAGCTTATTCTTTCGGCACCTATTTTTGAAATTCTTGCTGCACTGTATCGTGTGTCTGTTCTTACATCTGCCTGCCAGCCTGTTAGCGATATAACAGGGAAACCAAGCTTTTCTATTGCCATTGCTAAAAGCGCAACAGAAATCTGCTCGCCCGACGACAAAAGCATATCCATCTCACGCTTTGAAGCGTTTGGATTAATTTCATTTGCCTTTTCAATTAAATCGTCGGTTGTGTCACCTTGTGCCGAAACAACAACAATAACATTATTGCCTTGGCTGTATGTTTCGGTTACACGTCTTGCAACGTTAAACACTCTTTCGGCATCTCTTACTGAAGAGCCGCCGAACTTTTGAACTATTAGTCCCATATATTCACCATTCCTTTCGAAATTAATAAACAAATTATTTAAAATACACGCAGAATACTTCCTACATTATTTATTTCTACTATCTTACAATCCCACTCTAATGATTTTTCACTAAAGTATGATTTCATACCCCTTTTAAAATCATCATATCCGCCATCTAATATAGATGAAATTGTGGGACCTGAACCACTTAAATATGTTGCACATGAGCCAAGCTCATATGACGTGTTAAATATTTCATCAATGCCTGCTATAATGCCCTTTCTGTATGGTTGATGAAGCTTATCTCTTACACCGTATTTTAAACATTTAGTGTCACCGCTCACAAATGCCGCCTGCAGCATTGAAGCGTGTGAAATGTTATATACTGCATCATCAAAACGTACATGGTGCGGCAGTGCTTCTCTCGACTGCCTTGTTGATACAAAATAATTTGGTATCATAAGTGCAAAGCGAATATTCGGGTTGACTTTTATACTCTTTACAATAGTATTGTTATCCTCCATAAGAGAAACACAAAATCCGCCATACATTGCAGGACCAACATTATCAGGATGACCCTCCATACGTGATGCAAGATTTATTATCTCGCCGTAGTTAAGCTTTCTTCCCGAAATTACATTTGCACACAGCATACCGCCAACTATACAGGCACTGCTGCTGCCCAGACCACGTGTCATAGGAATTTCACTGTTTTGAGTGATTTTAAGACCCTTTGGAGTATACCCAACATACTCAAACAACATCATAATTGCTCTGTATATAAGATTACGCTCATCACGAGGTACATAGCCTTTATTTAATGTTTGAATTTCAAGTCCAGTTTCTATTTCTTCAACAGTAATTTTATTATACAGGTTAAGAGCAATACCCAAGGTATCAAACCCAGCTCCCATATTGGCACTTGTTGCAGGAACTTTAACCTCTACACGCATTAATCTAAAATCCTGTATGCACTAATGATATTTATTTTATTTACCTTTTCATTAAGCTCAACACTTGTAAGGCTCTTTGTTATAAATACATTCTCACCATCTACAACACTATCTGTGTAGTTTACATCACCAAATACCTTTTCTATTTCGCCTTTTGATGATGTGCTTCGTACAAAGTATTCAAAGCTCTTATCTTCTGCTGCTGCCATAATATCATTTAGCGGTTTTTTCCATGATATCTTCTTGCTTCTTTCTCTATGCTTAATACTGTCTACAATATCAGCAACAACTGCTGAAGCAGTTGGGAGCTTACCAGCACCCGCACCGTAGAAAAGCAATTCTCCAACGCAATTACCCTGTACCATAATTGCATTAAATACACCATTAACGTTTGCTATAAGTTTTTCCTTTGATACAATCATTGGTGCAACAACAGAATATATTTTTCCGTTTTCTAAAAATTGTGAATATCCAATAAGTTTTATAACAGAGTTTATGCTTTCGGCATACTTAACATCATCAAGTGATACATCAACTATACCCTCTGTTTCAATGTTGTTATAATCAACCTCGAGCCCCGATGCAAGAGATGAAAGAATTGCTATCTTTCTGCAAGCATCATGACCTTCTATATCAGCTGCGGGATTTCTTTCAGCATAGCCATTATCCTGAGCGTCTTTTAATGCAGCATCAAAAGACTTACCCTTTGTTATCATTTCATTTAGTATATAGTTTGTTGTACCATTTAAGATACCTGCAATTTTTTCTATTTTATTTGCAGTAAGATCCTGATGAAGCGGTCTTATTATAGGAATTCCGCCGCCAACACTTGCTTCAAACATATAGTTTACATTCTTTTCGTTAGCAATGCTTAAAAGCTCCGTGCCATATGTTGCAACAAGCTCCTTGTTTGAAGTAACAACGCTCTTGCCTGCTTCCAAAAGGCTTTTAGTAAACTCATACGCAGGATGCAGCCCACCCATTACTTCTGCTACAACGCTAACCTCACTATCATTTAAAATGTCGTTAAAATCCTTCGTAAAAAGCTCTTTACGGGGATGGTTGTCAAAGTCGCGAATATCAAGAATATATTTAACATCCACTGCTTCACCGCTGTTGTGGCTTAATTTTTTACTATTGGTTTCAATAATATCATAAACACCGCTACCAACAGTACCAAAGCCCATTATTGCAACCTTCGCCATTCCTTTTTCCTCCCGTTCCTAAATTAGTGTATTTCAATTTAATATCTTATCACATTATAACAATAAAGTCAATAAGTGAAATGACAAATTAGAAATAATGATTTTATATCTTTTTTGTTTATTTTTACCGCCTTTAGACCCATTATCTGTTTATACAAAAACTTTCTTGTAAATTAACCTGAATAAACCCCTTAATTTACGCAAGGAATTTTGAGTTTATAATTGACATTACAAAGATATTGTGATAGAATTACTGTGAGGAACTGTTTTAAATTTGTATAGCATAACAGTCCCATATACCAACTTGAAAAGGGGACTTTTTTTATGTATAATAAATTTTCGTTAAAGGCAGAGGAGTTTATAGATAACGAAGAAATTTTAAAAACTCTTGACTATGCTGAAAAAAATAAAAATAATCTTGAACTTATAAGTAGTATTTTAGATAAAGCACGCGAAAGAAAAGGCTTAAATCACACCGAGGCATCTGTTTTACTCGCTTGTGAAAATGAAGATATCATAAATGAAATTTACGATTTGGCAGAACAAATAAAAAAGGATTTTTACGGAAATAGAATAGTTATGTTTGCTCCGCTCTATCTTTCAAATTACTGTGTAAATGGTTGTGTATACTGTCCATATCATTACCAGAACAAGCACATCACACGCAAAAAGCTTACACAAGAGGAGATAAAGGCTGAAGTTATTGCTCTTCAGGATATGGGACACAAGCGTCTTGCACTTGAAACAGGCGAGGACCCTGTTAATAACCCGATTGAATATGTTTTGGAAAGTATTAAAACCATATATAGCATAAAACACAAAAATGGTGCAATAAGACGTGTTAACGTAAACATTGCCGCAACAACGGTTGAAAACTACCGCAAGCTTAAAGAGGCAGGCATTGGCACATATATTCTGTTCCAGGAAACCTACCATAAGGAAAGCTACGAAAAGCTCCATCCCACAGGTCCAAAGCATGATTATGCATATCATACCGAGGCTATGGACAGAGCAATGGAGGGCGGCATAGACGATGTTGGTCTTGGTGTTTTATTTGGTCTTGAATTATATAAATATGAATTTGCAGGTCTTTTAATGCACGCAGAACATCTTGAGGCAGTACACGGCGTAGGACCTCACACAATAAGCGTACCAAGAATTAAAAGAGCAGACGACATCGACCCGTCAACCTTTGATAACGGTATTTCCGACGAGATTTTTGCAAAGCTTTGTGCACTTATAAGAATATCTGTCCCCTACACAGGAATGATAATTTCTACAAGAGAATCGAAGGAGGTTCGTGAAAAGGTTATACGTCTTGGTGTATCGCAAATAAGCGGTGCCTCAAAAACAAGTGTGGGAGGTTATAGCGAGCCCGAGGATGAAGACGAGTGCTCCGAGCAATTTGACGTAAGCGATAAACGCACACTTGATGAGGTTGTGAGATGGCTTATGGAAAGTGGTTATATTCCCTCCTTCTGTACAGCCTGCTACCGCGAGGGCAGAACGGGCGATAGGTTTATGACCCTTTTAAAGAATGGTCAGATACAGAATTGCTGTCATCCAAATGCATTAATGACACTAAAGGAATTTTTACAGGATTATGCAAGCGAGGAAACTGTTAAAATAGGCGAGAAAATGATAACCAACGAGCTAAATAACATTCCAAACGATAAAGTGCGTGAAATATGCAGGCAAAATCTTGAGAATATAGCAAACGGAAAAAGAGATTTCAGATTTTAAGGGTTTGGTATAAGGATACACACCCACAGTTTGATGCACAGTCTGAAAAAATTTTCTTTTAAGTTTAGATTTGTGAGGAGTAAAAAGTATAGATATGAGCTTTAATCAGATACCTATGTCGGAAAGAACACATATAGGTTTTTTCGGCAAAAGAAATGCGGGTAAATCAAGCATTGTAAATGCTATAACAAATCAGGATTTATCTGTTGTTTCCGACACAAAGGGAACAACAACCGATATTGTTTTAAAGGCGATGGAGCTTCTACCGTTAGGACCTGTTGTTATACTTGATACTCCAGGAATTGATGATAGCGGTGATTTAGGAAACTTAAGAATAAAAAAGACAATGCAAGCCCTCAATAAAACTGATATTGCAGTGCTTGTGATAGATATTAACGATGGTTTAAGCTCATACGAACAGGAGCTTATACTGTCTTTTAAGCAAAAAAATATACCGTATATTATTGTGTACAACAAATCAGATACAGGTAACTTTAAAAAGCAGCTTTCGGAAAATGAGTTGCTTGTGAGTGCAAAAACACTTGTTGGAATAAACGAGTTAAAAGAAAAACTTGCTGCCTTTGCAAATGTCAAAAACAGCAATCGCCGTATAGTTGGTGACCTTGTTGACGCCAACGATTTTGTAATATTAGTTACTCCAATAGATGAAAGTGCACCAAAGGGTAGAATAATACTCCCCCAGCAACAAACTATTCGTGATTTATTAGATACAAATGCATCAGTTATTGTTTGTAAAGAAACCGAGCTTTGCAATACACTAGAAAATCTTGCCAAGAAACCAAAGCTTGTTATAACAGACAGTCAGGTTTTTGGCGTTGTTGATAAAATAGTACCCAAAGATATTTTACTTACATCCTTTTCAGTATTAATGGCAAGATATAAGGGTTTTTTAGATACCGCTGTGAAGGGTGCATATGCTATTAATTCTTTAAATGATGGCGATAAGGTTCTTATAAGCGAGGGTTGCACTCACCACAGACAATGCAACGATATAGGCTCCGTTAAAATACCAAATTGGCTAAAGAGTTATACAAAAAAGAACTTAATTATACAAAATACATCGGGCGGTGAATTCCCACAGGATTTAAGGCAGTATAAGTTAGTTATACATTGTGGTGGCTGTATGCTTACCGAACGTGAGGTACAAAACCGTATGAAATGTGCTATCGACCAAAATATACCTTTTACGAATTATGGTACCGCAATAGCTCATATGAACGGTATTTTAAAAAGAAGTATTGAGATTTTTCAAATATAAATTCAGAAACGGAAGAAGAAAATGTCATTTGAAGCAATAAACAAAATAATAAAAACAAAAATGCTGCACATTGCCGCATTTTTAAAATCTTTTTTTCACTGGACACTAATCGCTGCCCTAATTGGTATTATATGTGCATTTTTAGGTGCAGCATTCCATATAAGCATAGATAAAGTAACGCAGCTGCGTACACAACATCCGCAAATAATTTATTTTCTGCCATTAGCAGGAGTATTGATTGTGTGGCTTTATCATATCTCAAATATGAAAAAACACAAGGGTACAGATAATATTATTCAATCGGTACGCGGTCAGGAGAGAGTGCCGTTAAGAACTGCACCACTTATTTTTGTGTCAACAGTTATTACACATTTGTTTGGCGGCAGTGCCGGCAGAGAAGGTGCGGCACTTCAATTAGGCGGAAGTATAGGCTACAAAATTGCCGAGCTTTTTAAGTTTAGAAAGAAAGACAGAACAATTGTTGTAATGTGCGGAATGAGTGCTTTTTTCTCGTCACTTTTTGGTACGCCTTTAACTGCTGCAATTTTTGCAATCGAAGTTACCTCGGTAGGAATTATGCACTATTCAGCACTTATTCCATGCACAATTGCTTCACTTACTGCATATTCAATTGCAAAAATAATAGGCGTTCACTACACAATGTATCGCTACATACTTGCACCCTTTGTTAACATAACCTCCATTTTGCAGGTGGCTTTAATAGCAATGCTTTGTGCAGCCATAAGCGTCTTATTTTGTATGCTACTCCACGGTGGTACGGCATTTGCAAAAAAGAAAATAAAAAATGAATATTTACGCATTATAATTGGTGGTTGTATTATTGTTGTGCTTACTATGTTTGTGGGTACTTATGACTATAATGGTGCAGGCTCAAATGTTATTGAAACCGCAACAAGAGGTATTGCCAATCCCGAAGCATTTATATTAAAAATACTATTTACTGTTATAACAATTTCTGTGGGCTTCAAGGGCGGTGAAATTGTGCCAACATTCTTTGTTGGTGCAACTTTTGGTTGTTTCTTTGCATCGCTAATTGGTCTAACTCCCGAATTTGGCGCTGCCGTTGGAATGGTTGCAATGTTTTGCGGAATGTTAAATTGTCCTGTTGCGTCAATTATATTAAGTATAGAAATGTTTGGCGATCAAGGTCTTATTCTGTTTGCAACTGCATCGGGTATAAGCTATATGCTTTCAGGCTATTACGGACTATATCACAGTCAAAAAATAGTATATTCAAAAACAAGGGCAAAGTATATTAATGTAGACACAAAATAAAGGTGCTATTAACCTCACAATTGTGATACAGCAAAAATTATTATAATTTTTAAAAAAAGTATTGACAACGCCATTACTTTATGCTATAATATCCCTTGTTGACGGGTTGTAAACCCATAAATATGGAGAAATGTCTGAGTGGTTGAAAGAGCTGGTCTTGAAAACCAGTGATGTGCGAGCATCCGTGGGTTCGAATCCCACTTTCTCCTCCATTTACATTTTAATATGTACTATGCATATCGATATTTTTGTTTTCGAGAAGGCGGCAGAAATATTGTATGCAATTTTTTCTTTAAGGAGAAGTACTCAAGAGGCCGAAGAGGCGCCCCTGCTAAGGGTGTAGGTCGGGAAACTGGCGCGAGGGTTCAAATCCCTCTGTCTCCGCCATTCGAAATTAACTAGCAATGCTAGTTTTTTTTATTGTCTAAAACAAAAAAAGCACTATCCTAGTGCTTTTAAATATAAAATACCAATCACTGTTTTAGCATCTGTAATCTCTTCATTTTCAATCATATTGATACAATCATCTAAATCAATCCAATGAATTTCAATATCCTC
>JAZRPB010000027.1:0-5328 GCA_045649025.1 Clostridia bacterium
GGAATGTTAAAAAATTTTTTAACATTCCCTCTTTTTGTTACAGGTGTATTAAGAGTGTATTACTTTTAAAAATAGCCTTTAAATATAATAAATTATGTGTTATAATTGATACAGTAACCAATTACATATCGCACCCATATTATAAATATATCAAATATATTATATAATGTGAGGTGTAGGGATGTGTCTAAATTTGTTGTTAAAGGAAGAAATCCGCTGCTTGGTGAAATAAAGGTACAGGGTGCAAAAAATTCTGTATTACCAATTCTTGCAGCAACCATTCTTGCAGATAGTGAGTGTGTTATACATAATTGTCCATATCTTCGTGATGTAGATAAAACAGATTTAGTATTACAAAGATTGGGATGTAAGGTTACAAGAGAACTAAATACAGTTATAATAAACCCCACAGGCTTTTGTTCTTGTAAAATACGTGAGGATTTAATGCGTGAAATGCGTTCATCTATCATTTTTTTGGGCGCAATAATTTCTAAATGCTCACAGGCCGTTGTTAGTATGCCAGGAGGTTGTCCTATTGGTTTAAGACCTATCGACCTTCATTTAAAAGCACTAAAACAGCTTGGTGTAGAAATTACAGAGGAGCATGGATATATAAATTGTAAGGCACAAAAGCTTAAGGGTGCCAATATTCACCTTGATTTTCCAAGTGTTGGAGCAACTGAAAATATTATGCTTGCTTCTGTGTATGCAGAGGGTGAAACAACCATCTCCAATGCTGCTTTAGAACCTGAAATAGTTGATTTAGCAAATTTTTTAAATAAAATGGGTGCAAATGTTAGTGGTGCTGGAAGCGGATATATAAAAATTGTTGGTGTTAGGGCACCTCTTAAGGGTGTGGAGTATACTGTAATTCCTGATAGAATTGCTGCAGCAACGTACCTTGCCGCAGCCGCCGCAACAGAGGGTGAAATATTTTTAACAAATGCACAACCCAAGCATATGGGTGCTATGCTTCATACATTAAGTGAAATGGGAATGTATATCAAGAGCGAAAAAGATACAATACACTTAAAACACAGAGGAAATCTAAAGGCAATTCATCATTTAAGAACAATGCCATATCCCGGACTTCCAACAGATATACAATCGCCGTTTATGGCACTATGTACTATTGCAAACGGAAGTACAGTTTTTACGGAAACCATATTTGAAAATCGTTTTCGACATATTGATGAATTGATTAGAATGGGTGCAGATATAAAGGTAGAGGGAAGAAGTGCGATCATAAGAGGTGTAAAATCGCTTGGTGGTGCAAATGTTGTTGCACAGGAGTTAAGAGGCGGTGCAGCACTTGTTGTGGCAGCACTTTGTGCCGAGGGAGAAAGTGAAATAGAAGGAATAGAGTATATAGACAGAGGATACGAGACAATAGAAAAATACCTTTCTGATTGCGGAGGGGATATAAAGAGAATTTAGATAATATACTGAAAGGACGTATTTATATGCACACAAATCAGAGGAACATTCAAGAAGTTCGTAAGGACAAAATCCTCAAAATCGCAAACAATAAAGCAAGACGTAAAAAACAAATTATTCAACGTATTAAAATGGGAGTTAGTGTTGTTGTTTTAACACTTATTGTTATCTTTATACTTATGATGACGCCTATATTTAATATTAAAACAATTGCTGTTTCAGGAAATGAAATGATTAGTATAAATAACATTGAAGCATACCTTAATGGATTAGTTGGCAAAAATCTTTTCAGAGTAAGCGGCAGAGATGTTAAAAATACACTTAAAGATGTACCATATATTGAAGATATTGAAATTTCTAAAAAACCATTTCCGCCAACACTATATGTTAAAATCACAGAGATTGTTCCATCGGCATATGTGTATGTAGACGGTGTAAGAGTTGTTGTGGATTGTGAAACAAAGGTTATAGATAATTCAGGTGCAATGCCTTCTGGTAACATACCACAAATTATTGGTTTGGATGTGGTAAAAGCACAAAAGGGAAAACTACTGCAAATTGATGATACCGAAAAGATAAGTGCAATAAAAGCTATATTGTCAACTGCAAAAGATGTTGATATTATAAATAAAATAAGCGAAATAGATATAGGCAATACACTTGCAATTTCGTTTAAATATGATAACCGACTTGATGTAAATTGCGGCTCCTCTCTAGAACTTGCACGTAAAATAAGAATATTTAAAGAATCAGTAAATAATGCTTCAATGAAAGAGGATGCAACAGGCACTTTTGATTTAAGTGAACCGGGTAAAGCAATATATACTCCACCTCAAGACTATTCATTATTGAATGATGAGAATGAAAATGAGGAAGAAATTGAAGAAACTGAAGAAACACAGAATGAGAAAGAAAGTGTTAAGAAGGAAACGGAAGCGGATATTGAAAATAATAACCAAACAAAAAAGAAGCCTGTAAAGGGCAGTGTAAAAGAATGAGGAGCTAATGCTCCTCATTCTTTGCTTCATAAGTGCCTTTTTACGAAAAAGGAGGAACAGTGAAGCAAGTGCCTGATTTTTTATACAAAAAAATCGGAACAAGCGTAACTTGTTCCGATGTGGCGACCCGGATGAGGCTCGAACTCACGACCTCCAGCGTGACAGGCTGGCGTTCTAACCAACTGAACTACCGGGCCAAAATTGACTACTGAAATAGTATAGCATAAAAAAATGAATTTGTCAATAATAAATTTAAAAAAAATGAAAATATGGGTTGTAAAATATTACAACCCATATTATATTAAAGCTCATTAACAAGCTTTTTAAATAAATTTCCTCTTTCTTCAAAGTTTTTAAACATATCAAAGCTTGTGCTTGCAGGTGATAGTAAAACAACATCACCGTCCTTTGCAACAGAGTGAGCGTATGCAACTACTTCTTCGTAGCTTGATTTTCTAATAATTTCCAAGCTATCCGCTTTACCTGTTGCTTTAATTGCATCTTCAATTTTATCTGATGTTGCACCAATTAAAATGAGTGTTTTTACGTGATTTACTATTGGTTCACCAATTTCATCGTATGGTATTCCCTTATCCTTTCCGCCGCTGATAAGAATAACTTTTTTGAGGAAGATTTTTAGCGTGTTGATTGTTCTGTTTGGACTTGAATCTATTGAGCTGTTGTAATATTTTACACCGTTAAGAACCCTCACAAGCTCAATTCTGTGCTCAACTCCTCCAAAGGTTTTTGCAACATTTACTATTGACTCATTATCAACCAGACCGTCAACTGCAGCAATTGCTGCCATATAGTTTTCAACATTATGGATGCCGGGTATTTTAATGTCCCCAACATTTAAAACGGGGGAGTCGTTTTTATAAATTACATTACCGTCGCAATATATATATGCAGCTTCTTTTCTTGAAAACAATTTTAGTGTCCCTTTTGCTTCTTTGCCGATTAGTGAGGTTACATTGTTATCGGCATTAATAATTAATATATCGTCATTTTTCTGATAAAGCATAATGTTTTTCTTTGCATCTATATACTCTTGGTAGTCTTTATGCATATCAAGATGATTGGGGGATATATTTGTTATAACTGCAATATGCGGTGATTTTTTCATTGTATGAAGCTGAAAGCTTGAAAGCTCGAGCACAACAAAATCATCTTTTTGCATATCCTCGGTTTTTGTTAACAGTGGTGTGCCTATATTTCCGCCAAGCCAGGTTTTATAGCCCTGTTCAATAAGCATTTTGCTAATTAGTGTGGTTGTGGTTGTTTTACCATCCGAGCCTGTTATTGCAATTATTTTACATGGACACACGTCAAGGAATATTTCCATTTCAGATGTTATAATTGCACCCATTTCCTTTGCCTTTAAAAGCTCGGGCACATCATAACGCATACCTGGTGTTTTAAAAATCATATCGCCGTATATGTCGCACAAATAATCATTTCCCAAACAAAAGCTTACACCAAGAGTTTTAAGCTCATCATATACGTTGCCTAAATCCTCACGTGTGCGTTTATCGCATGCTTTAACATATGCACCTGCATTTGCCAGATATTTTATAAGTGGTAAATTAGATATACCAATACCAATAACTGTTATATTTTTTTTATTTACATAGTTTTTAAATTCAGCAATTGTAGTAAAGTTCATAATTTCCTCCTAATCTCATTAAAACGAAATAAAACGTTTTTTTGAGTATTACCATATAATTATAAACCATATTACTATATTTTTCAAGTGTTTTTTGCTTTATTTAACGTTCAACCTTAAAATTTGGGTATCTTTTAATACCTCTCCGTCTGTAAGCGGTTCTATATCTAAATACTCGTCACTGTTACAAATTACCATAGGTGTAATAATTTTATAGCCGCTGTCTGTAATTCCTTTTATATCAAAGGAAATTAATAAATTACCCTTCGATACTCTCTGGCCGTTTTTAACGTGTGGTGTAAAATATTTCCCACCAAGCTCAACAGTATCAATGCCAATGTGCAACAGAATTTCACAGCCGTCATCAGTTATAATATTAACTGCATGGTTTGTGTCGAAAATGTTATCAATAACACCGTTAGCAGGTGCAAAAAGCTTACCCTCTGTTGGCTCTATTGCAATTCCGTCGCCAAGAATATGTTTTGAAAACACCTCGTCGTCCACAATATCAATAGACTTTAAAATGCCCTGTGCGTGTGCATATAAAACAGTATTCTTTAGATTTTTGTTTTGAGTTGCGTTAGTTTCAATGCTTTCAGTTTGGACATTTTCCATATAGTTTTCTAATTTTGATTTTACAACAGATACACTTGGTCCATACACAATCTGTACACCGTTTCCTTTGTGAATTACGCCTGAGGCACCGCTTTGCTTTAAGAGAGCGTCTTTAACAAGTGTTTCATCTTTTACAGTTACTCTTAATCGTGTTGCGCAACAATCCAAATCTGAAATATTATTTTTACCGCCAAGTCCTTCAAGAATTAATGCACTTGCATTATCTTTGTTTTTTCTTTGCTCCATATCCTTTCTTGTAAATAACTTTGTTTCTTCTGCGTCCGACTCACGTCCTGGAGTTTTAAAGTTGAATTTAGAAATAAGAAAGCTAAATACAAAATAGTAAATAATAGCATATACAACACCAACAACAACTATCCATATCCAGTTTGTTTTTGCATTTCCCTGCAGAACACCAAATAACACAAGGTCAATTAATCCGCCTGAAAAGGTCATACCAACTCCTACATTAAATATATGCATCAGCATATAGGAAAGACCTGCAAGAATGCAATGCACTCCATACATTAAAGGTGCAACAAAAAGGAACGTAAATTCTATTGGCTCTGTAATTCCTGTTAACATTGCTGTAAGAGCAGCTGAAATTAAAAG
>JAZRPB010000028.1:0-1974 GCA_045649025.1 Clostridia bacterium
ATATCACATGTATTTTGTCAAGGTAATACGGTAGTATTTTCTACCGAAAATCTCCACCGTTCCACCTTGACAAGAGAAAACTTGGAGTGTAACTTTTTATTTTTTTAATAAAAGTGTCACCCATCATTGACAATTGTACAATTATAAAGAATAATTTTTAAAAAATATGTTGAAAATCATCTTTTTATATGATATAATAGATATATTGTTCAAATCTCAAAATTATTATGAATCACAGGAGAGAAATATATGACAAAAAAATTATATGCACCAACAGATATGACAAAAGGGACGCCCTGGAAAAGCATATTATCGTTCACACTTCCGATGCTTATAGGAAATATTGCTCAACAGCTTTACAACACAGTAGACAGCATTGTTGTAGGAAAATATATAGGTGACAATGCGTTGGCTTCAGTTGGAAGTGCTGCCCCTATTTTAAATTTACTTCTTGTTTTATTTATTGGTATTTCTGCCGGAGCAAATATAATGGTAGCACAGTATTTCGGTGCAAAAAACAGAGAAAAGCTTTCTTACTCAATAGGAAACAGTATAACAGTAACGCTTATATGCTGTGTGTTTCTTATAATTGTTGCCACTCCGCTGATAAGACCTATACTTGTTATGTTAAATACACCTGCCTCAATTATAGACGGCTGTGCAAATTATCTTATGATTTCACTTATTGGTATTGCAGGTATGGCTTTTTATAATATTTTGAGTGCTATAATAAGAGGAATGGGTGATTCCTTTTCTGCCCTTGTATATCTTCTTATTGCAACTGTTATCAATATTGTACTTGATGTTTTCTTTGTTGCTTATGTAAAAATGGGTGTTGGCGGTGTTGCACTTGCAACAGTTATAGCACAGTTTATATCCTCTCTCCTTTGTCTTATAAAGCTTTCAAAAATGAGAAGTGATTTTGATTTTGGAACAACCTATCTAAAGCCTGTCGGCTCATACATAAAAACACTTATCAAACTTGGTCTTCCGTCAGGCTTAACACAGGCTATTATGTCATCTGCAATGATAGTAGTTCAATCACTTACAAATCAGTTTGGTGAACAGTTCATTGCAGCAAATGTTGTTATTATGCGTGTTGACGGCTTTGCGATGATGCCTAATTTTTCCTTTGGTATGGCACTTACAACCTATGCCGGTCAGAATGTAGGTGCCGGGCTTTATGAAAGAGTTACAAAAGGAGCAAAGCAAGGTGCACTTCTTGCAGTAATTTGTTCAACTGTTATAACAGGTATCATACTATTATTCGGAAAACATCTTATGGGTGTCTTTACCGATACCGCTTCCCTTGTTGAAATGAGCTACCGTCTTATGAAAATTCTTGCTCTTGGGTATATTGCTATGGCAGTAACACAAAGCTTGTCGGGAATTATGAGAGGTGCAGGTGATACAATGACACCTATGTGGATATCTCTTATCACAACAGTTGCAATCCGTATTCCTGTTGCATACGGACTTTCATATCTTACACGAACACCAGGACTTCCTAACGGAAGATGCGAATGTATTCAATTATCATTATTGTTTTCATGGGTTATTGGTGCTGTGTTGACCACCATCTTCTATAGTCGAGGAAAGTGGAAAACAAAAGCCATAAAATAAATTGAGACTTCGATAAAATGCGCAAGAACGCATAAATCTATTTAAGAAATAAAAAATTATGTGCTGATTTAATAGTTTAGAAGAAGAAACAAAATAACGCTTTATGCTACGCACAAACCTCGCCTCTCGGTGTACCGCGTACACCTTCGGGTTTCCCCTGCGGGCTTGGTTTGTCCGTTCTGCACTATTTTCTCTTCGTCTCAAAGACTTCGATAAAATGCACAAGAACGCATAAAGCTTTTTAAGAAAAAAAGAGTATTAAAAACAGTTGTTTTTAATACTCTTTTTTTAGTAAGAAAATTTATTCTCCGTAGATATCTTTTCTTGCACCCTCAATCAAATTCATAGCAT
>JAZRPB010000029.1:0-1702 GCA_045649025.1 Clostridia bacterium
AATTAAAGACTTGGTAAAGCAAGGTGCGGTAACCGAAGAAATACATAAGCTCTATGATGTAATAGCAGATGTAAATGACGACACAGTAGTTCCAATACTTAAAGATATAATCAGGTAACAAGGAGAAAGCTCAATGAAATACTTAATTGTTGTAGATATGCAAGTGGATTTTATAACAGGAAGTCTTGACAGCAAATGCTGTGCAGGTGTAAGTGTTGAAAGCCATAATACTGCTCTTGACGCAATGAAAGCAGTGCAGATAGAGGTTAAGTAACTATGTTCTTTATAATGGGAATTAATGACGGTCAGAAGGAATTAAACTACGACAGCGGTGGAATGAATATATGTAAAAGTTGCGGTGCGTATTCAAGATATACCGTATTTATGACTTATATGTGCCTTAGCTTATTCTTTATACCAACATTCAAATGGGGAAAGAAATACTATGTCAAAGCTTCGTGCTGCGGCAGTGTTTTTGAACTGAGTGAGGAGAAGGGAAAGGCCATAGCTCGTGGTGAAGATGTAAGAATAATGGAATCGGATTTAACGATAGTAAGAAAATACAACCAACAAAAACGATGCAGAAACTGCGGATATGAAACCACAGAAGATTTTGATTTTTGTCCGAAATGTGGGCAACCAATTTAACAAAACAATAAAAAGTAAAGGAGCTAAAACATTATGAAAATTGCAGTAACTTATGAAAACGGAAACATATTCGGACACTTTGGACACACTGCACAGTTCAAGGTCTATGAGATTGAAGAAAACAAAGTAATATCATCAAAAGTAATTGATACAAACGGCAGTGGCCATGGTGCATTGGCAGGTATGCTATCAGCAGTTGATGTGGATGTTCTTATCTGCGGAGGTATAGGTGGAGGTGCGCAAATGGCTCTTGCAGAGGCAGGAATCAAACTGTATGGCGGAGTTAGTGGCAATGCGGATAAGGCAGTAGAGGATTATCTTAATAATTCACTTAACTATGATCCTGAAGCAAAGTGCGTCCACCATGATCACGAACATGGTGAAAGTCATCCCTGTGGAGAACATGGATGCGGCGGTAATTGTCACGGACATAATTAAGCACATATATTTCAAGAGGAACAATTATGGAAATTATTATAACAATCATAGTAAGCGGATACGCTATCTCATAATATTGTTTAGTTTAAATGAGCAAAGCACTCACAGACGATGTGAGTGCTTTTTTACTTTCTTAACATAATCTTAATACAGAAGTTCAACCGTTAATGCCATCTTAAAAAGTATTATGATAAAATGATAATAGAAAATAGGATACACTTGAATGGTGGTTTCGATTATGGATGCAAAAATAAAGAAGCATTTTACTTCTTCACAGATAATAATATTCGGATTTGCCGGTGCAATAATTTTAGGAACGCTCCTCTTAATGCTCCCGATTTCATCGGCAAGCGGAATTATGACACCGTTTTCTGATGCATTGTTCACATCAACTTCAGCTGTATGTGTAACTGGTCTTGTGGTACGTGACACAGCAACACATTGGTCGATGTTTGGACAATTTGTTATTCTTTTAATGATACAGATTGGCGGTCTTGGAATTGTAACACTGTCTGTGGCAATGGCGATGCTTGCCGGAAGAAAAATCGGACTTATGCAAAGAAGTACCTTGCAGGATGCAATATCAGCACCAAAGGTCGGCGGAATTGTAAAACTC
>JAZRPB010000030.1:0-36681 GCA_045649025.1 Clostridia bacterium
GCAAAACCGACCTACCGGATTTCGAATCCGGACCCTTCAACCACTTGGGTACATCTCCAGATATGTTTGAACTCCGATTTGGCGGAGAAAAAACTGAGCAAATTATTAAATTTTGTTAGAAAAATGTTAGAAATGGCTAGAAAAACCGCTAGATAAGGGTATAAAAACAAGGTTTGAACCTCGCTTAAATCCGCACGGTTAAGCCATTTGTAGGGGTACAGTTACAGTGTAACCGAGGGGATTTCGAGTCAGCCCCGTTATGACCACTTCGATACCTGTCCGTGTATATGTTAGTGCTCCGTTTTGATAGAGCAAAAAACAAGCAAATATAGAATTGTCTGGGTTTTGGTTAGAAAAACTGCTAGATAAGGGGGTATTGGGTGATTTGTAAAATCGCTCAAACCCGCACCGTTAAGCCATTTGTGAGGTTTTATCTACCATCCCGCCGAGGTAATTTTGAGGGCAGACGCTTTAACTACCAGATATGTTAAATGCTGGATTTTCATCTGCAAAATAATCCAAATAATGGATGATTCCAATTCAGCTAAAACCTGTACACGTGATTTAAAAGACAACTAAATCACCAAAAAATTCTATCATAAATATTGATTTTTGTCAAGGCATATTTGTATTTATTTTTGATTTTTAGTGATTGATAAAGTAAATCCTCGCTTTCTTCATACGTTTTAATGTTGATTTCTTCTACTTTGTCAGATTGTCCGAGAATTTTGAAAAAGTAAAGTTGCTTTTTTATGTATTTTTTAATTTGAGAATAAATCAATGAAGCTGCGAGTTGCTTGCGTATTCTAGGAGAATACAGGGGTGTGACTAAATCGACAGATATCGAGGAGAGAAGATAAACCTCTTGACAAGCATTGTGTTATTCTGTTATACTATAGATGAGAAATGTAGAAAATATTAGTGTCCTTTTCTACATAATATAAATAAGATATCTTAAATTGGAGGTAGAAATCATGGGATTTTTTATAGTATTTTTTTTAGTTATAATTGCAATTGTAATAATACCAAACATTAAAATTGTTCCTCAAGCCCATGAATTTGTTATTGAGTTTTTAGGAAAGTATAAGACAACATGGTCCGCAGGAATTCATGTCAAGGTGCCGTTTATAGAGAGAATTTCAAAAAGGGTTACACTACAAGAACAAGTACTTGACTCGCCCCCGCAGCCGGTAATTACAAAAGATAATGTTACTATGCAGATAGATACTGTAATCTATTATGCAATTTATGATGCGAAGCTGTATGCTTACGGTGCGGTTAATCCTATCTCTGCTTTATCAAATTTAGCAGCAACAACCTTGAGAAATATTGTTGGTGAATTGGAACTTGATGGTACACTCACATCACGAGACACAATTAATGGGAAGATGACGTCTATATTGGATGAGGCGACAGATAAATGGGGAATTAAGGTAAGCAGAGTTGAATTGAAAAATATTATCCCACCAGCAGAAATTCAAAATGCAATGGAAAAGCAGATGAAGGCAGAACGTGACAGGAGAGAAACTATGCTTCAGGCTGAGGGGCATAAAGCGGCGGCTATAACTCGTGCAGAAGGAGACAAGCAAGCGATGATACTTGCAGCCGAAGGTGAAAGAGATGCAAGAATTGCAAGGGCTGAGGGTGAAGCAAAAGCAATTTATTTATCTAAAAAGGCAGAGGCAGATGGTCTTGCGGCTCTAAAAGAAGCGGGTGTGGATGCTGCAGTTCTTGAACTAAAAAAATATGAAGCTTTGGTTGCTATGTCTGATGGAAAAGCTGCAAAGATAATAGTTCCCACTGATGCGGTTGAAATGACAAAATCTAACGTAGTCTTTTCGGAAACTACGGGCTTGGGAGATAAAACTGACCCTGACAATACTCAAAATCATAGTTAAACAAAAAACACTTATAGGAAAATCCTATAAGTGTTTTTATGCGGCTGAAAGGACTTGAACCTTCACGTCGGGGACACTAGATCCTAAGTCTAGCGCGTCTGCCAATTCCGCCACAGCCGCATATATTATATCGTTGAGAGCCATACCCTCAAACAACAAAAGTAATTATAGCAGATAATTTATGTTTTGTCAATACTTTTTTTCAAAAAAATATAATATTTTTTTACTTGAAGTTAATATATTTATTTTGAGTTATTATAATTGATTACTGTGGCTTATTAAATGAATTCAGATGAATTTATGGTTTATGTTGTGCTTGACAAAAAATATGTATAGCGGTATAATATGTATAGTATATGAAGCATATAAAGAGGGGGATGTGGTTTTGAATAAAAAAGAAAGAGTATCACTTTTACTTGAGCTTATAGACAAAGCTTACCCTGAAGTCAAATGCTCATTAAACTACTCAAATTCCTTGGAAATGCTTATTGCCACGCAATTAAGCGCACAATGCACAGATGCACGTGTAAATATTGTTACGCAAGATTTATTTAACAGATATAAAACAGTTGATGATTATGCAAATGCAGATATAGCTGAGCTGCAGCAAATAATAAAATCGGTTGGGTTTTATAAAAATAAGGCAAAGAATATTATTGAGTGTTGCAAAAGACTTCGTGATGTGTATAATGGCAAAGTGCCCGATACAATGGAGGATTTAACCTCTCTTGCAGGTACCGGCAGAAAAACTGCAAATCTTGTTTTGGGTGATATATTCGGCAAAAGTGCGGTTGTGGTAGACACACATTGTATACGTTTATCTAACAGAATAGGCTTAACAAAGCAATCAGATCCCGTTAAAATAGAAATGGAGCTTAAAAAGATTATACCTCCCGACAGACAACTTAAATTATGTCATCAATTTGTATATCACGGCAGGGCAATATGCAGTGCCAGAAAGCCAAAATGTGAGGTGTGTCCCATAAAAGAAGCCTGTAAAATGGTCGGGGTAAAAAAATAGGGCGGAGATAGTAATGAATAAAACATTAATCGAAAAGTATATAGAAGAAAATGGCGATTTTATTGCAACGCCTGTTGGTACAAGTATGTGGCCGCTTTTAAGAAACAGGCGTGATACTGTATATCTTGTAAAATACGAAGGTAATTTAAAGAAATATGACCTGCCTATATACAAGCGTGCAACAGGTGAGCAGGTGATGCACAGATGTATTGATATACTGCCTGACGGCTATGTGATGTGCGGTGATAATCAATGTGCCAAGGAATTTGGAGTAACGGACGAACAGATTATTGCGGTGGCAAAAGGAATATACCGTGATGAAAAATATATACCTTGTACAAGCTTTATGTATAAATGCTTTGTAAGAGTGTGGTGTTTAAATTTAAGGTTAAGAGGTTATATTCTTATGCTTTTAAGACACACAAAAGCCTGGAAGGCAATAAATGAAGAGGTTTGGGGTAAGAAAGATAATGAGTAAACAGGAATGGATTACAATTATTAAACCAAAAACCAGTGTTTTTGATTTAAATTTAAAGGAAGTATGGCAGTATCGTGATTTGATATATATGTTTTTAAAGCGTAATTTTACAAGCTCATACAAGCAGACTGTTTTAGGACCGCTGTGGTTTTTGATTACGCCGTTATTAACATCATCTATGTTTACTGTGGTATTTGGTCAAATAGCAAAAATATCAACAGACGGCGTTCCGCAATTTCTTTTTTATTTAGCAGGAAACACCGCTTGGGGATATTTTTCTACGTGCCTGAATGCAACATCACATACGTTTACTGCAAATGCACATATATTTAGCAGGGTGTATTATCCAAGGCTTGTTGCACCAATTACATCTGTTATATATGCTTTGCTATCCTTTGTAATTCAGTTGTTATTAATGCTTGTACTTATGGCGTTTTTTGTGTTTGCAAGAGGTGAGTTGGTGTATCCGAATTTGTGGATACTTTCAGTTCCGCTCTTGATATTACAAATGGCACTGATGGGAATGGGGCTTGGAATTATAATATCCTCAATTACAACAAAATATCGTGATTTATCTATTCTTGTTAGCTTCGGTGTTCAGCTTTGGATGTATGCAACACCAATTGTTTATCCGCTTTCGCAAGTGCCTGATTTCTTGCAAAGTATTATAAGAATTAATCCGATGACTCCAATAGTAAATAACTTCAAATATGCGTTTTTAGGGTGCGGCACTTTAGAAATTGGAAGCTGGATATATAGCTGGATATTCACAATTGTTGTTTTATTTTTGGGTACACTGTTATTCTCAAAGGTTGAGAAAACATTTATAGATACAGTCTGATATATGAAAGGATTAAGCGGCACTGAAATATGAGTGAAACTGTTATAAAATTAGAAAATGTAAAAAAGCAGTACAGGCTTGGTGTTATCGGCGGCGGAACTTTGCAGGGTGATATACAAAGCCTGTGGGCAAAACTACGAAAAAAGGATGATCCCAATTCAATTATAGATTCAAAGGTGTATGCTAAAAACGAAAGGTTTTTAGCACTTGACGGTATCAATCTTGAGGTTAAAAGAGGGGATACGTTAGGTCTTATAGGGGGCAATGGTGCAGGTAAATCCACCACATTAAAGCTGCTTTCGAGAGTTACTGCACCAACTGAAGGTAAAATATACATAAATGGTAAAATTTCATCAATGCTTGAGGTTGGAACAGGCTTTCATGGTGAATTAACGGGCAGAGAAAATATATATATGAATGGTGCTATCCTTGGAATGAAGCGTTCCGAAATCAAGGAAAGAATAGATGAAATTATTGAGTTCTCGGAATGTGAGCAATTTATTGATACACCTGTAAAAAGATATTCTTCGGGTATGTTTGTAAAGCTTGCATTTGCAGTTGCCGCACACCTTAACAGCGATATTTTGCTTATGGATGAGGTTTTGGCAGTTGGAGATATGAAGTTTCAAAAAAAGTGCATAGACAAGATGATATCTATTGCAAAATCAGGCAGAACTATAATATATGTAAGTCATAATATGTCAACAATTCGTCAGCTATGCAACAGATGTGCAGTTATGCAAAAGGGCAAAATTATATATGACGGCGAGGTGGAAAAAGCAATAGATTTATACTTAAACAGTGCGAAAATGAAGCAAGAAACGCATATGGATTTCTCCAATGCAAGCCGTCCTAATTTTCTTACCGGAAAAGTACACTTTGAAACACTTGATGTGCTAGACAAAGAAAACTGCACGTATACAGATGGTGAAAAAATAAGAGTGCGTGTGCGTTTTAAGTCGCTAAAAGACATTGAAAAGCTATCTGTCAGAATGATGATACATAACGAGGATCAAACACCTATTGCAACTTGTGGATGTTACAACTTTATGAGCTGTATTGGGGGTGAAACCTACGAAAAGGAGTTTGAGTTTGATGTGGCACCGCTTTCGGGAGGGACATATAAAATACTTATGGTTGCATTTGAAACGGATGAGATTGGCAGCGTGATTGATGCAGATGCCGTATGGCCTGCACTTGTATTTGAAAAGGAAAAAAGCAGCACATTAAATTGGAAAAGCAGGCTCTTTGGTGATATTGAGCTTAACGATATGCAATTACTTTAAAAACAGGAGAAGAAAGAAATGATTAGTATAGTTGTTCCTTGTTATAATGAGGAGAAGGCAATTCCTTTGTTTATTGAGGAAATAAAGAAAACAGAAGCTATAATAAAAGAGCGTTACCAAGAAGATGTAGAATATATATTTGTTGATGATGGCTCTAAAGATAAAACCTCACAAATAATGAAAAAGTATTCTGATACAATAAAGTATATTATTTTATCAAGAAACTTTGGCAAGGAGGGTGCGATGTATGCCGGACTTGAAGCGGCAAAGGGTGACTATGTTGCTGTTATGGATGTAGATTTACAGGATCCTCCGGAGTTGTTGTTGGAGATGTACGAGTGCGTAAAAAGCGGAAAATATGACTGTGCCGCTGCAAGACGCTGCACACGTGATGGTGAGCCTAAAATCAGGTCATTCTTTGCAAGACAATTCTATCGGCTTATAAATAAAATCTCTGAAGCTGATATTGTTGATGGTGCAAGAGATTACAGATTAATGTCGAGAAAAATGGTTGATGCAATTCTTTCTATGCGTGAATACAACAGATTTTCTAAAGGCATATTCGGATGGGTTGGCTTTAAAACAAAATGGATTTCATATAAAAATGTTGAGCGTGTGGCAGGTGAAACAAAATGGTCGTTCTGGAAGCTGCTTATCTATTCGCTTGAAGGTATTGTTGCATTCTCCACAATGCCACTGTCTATTGCAGCATATATAGGCTTAATACTATGTATTATAGCTATGATAATGATATGCGTTATTGTTGTAAAAACATTGGTGTTTGGTGACCCTGTTGCCGGTTATCCGTCGCTTATATGTGTTATTTTCCTGTTAAGTGGTGTACAACTGTTTTGTATGGGAATATTAAGTGAGTATATGTCAAAGCTGTATCTTGAAGCAAAGCAACGACCTGTATATATTATAACCGAATCTAATATATCATAAAGAATATTTAAAAATGCTCTATTGTGTAATTTAAGCTTTCATCAAGATAAACTTAAAATAATAAGAAGAAGTCCTCGTATGAGGACTTCTTCTATATTGTTCTTTTTTTTTCTTTAAAAATCCAAGTTATTTTCCTGTAAGCATATAGTATTCCATTGCCGAATACTTGTTTAATGTATCTCCAATGTCTGTTATATCCGTCCATACAGAATTTGTATTATAATATCCAAGTGAATTTATCTGCGGTGCTGTTTTTCTTTGTTCATCTAAAAACGCATTTAAACCATTCTTTGGAATATTTGCTGCTTCGTATAAGACATTTTGCAAATAATTTGTACTTGTTTTTATATTGTCTTTTTCTTCAATATCATAATTTGCCCATATTAAAAACGGCACTTTGTATCGTGAAGCCATTTCCTCGCTTGTCCATTCAGATAGCGGCTTGCCCTTTAATTCTTCGTAGAACTCCTGCTCAATTGCAGGCAGATGATCGCCAAACATTAATATCACAAGCTTTTCATCCCATTTTGAAAAATAATTTATTAAATTCTTAAAATCATCATCACTTTCTTTAACGAGTGTTAAATATTGCTCGGCGGCGGGGTAGTGTTGGCTCATTGTGCGAAGTTTTACCACACTTCTGTAATCAGTGTGTGTGTAACCACCGTGATTTTGCATTGTTATGTTAAAAAGAAACAGCTTTTCATTATCCTTTTTCTCGTTAAAAATGTTTTTTACAACATCATAAGAGGTTTCGTCGCTTATATAGCCTCTTACTTTCTTTATATGGTTTTTATCAATGTATTCGTCCATATTTTCTATACTAATAAACTCATCAAAGCCCATAAGCCCATATACTTTTTCTCTATTCCAACCACGTGCATAGTATGGGTGGAAGGCAGTTGTTTTGTAGCCTAATGATTTTAGATATGCAGGCATTGCATAATTCATTTCTTTGGTCAGGTATTGAAGATAAGGAGCACTGCCCTGGGGAAGAAGTCCCATTGTTGCACCCGAAAGCAATTCAAATTCACTGTTGCAGGTGTATCCGCCAAATGGCGATACTAAAAGTTCGCCTCTTACGGTGTCTTTTTTTAGACTGTTTATATATGGCATATACGGAATGTTTGTGTTAAAATCACCAACGGCACTTAAATCGCTTAAGCTCTCGTTCATTATAACAAGTATATTGGGTAAGTCCTCGCCACGGCTTTTTGGTACGCTTTCTAAAGTGGCTTGTAACTCCTTGGAGTTATAGTTGTCGGGCTTTTGCAGCGACATTAAACGTACATTTATATAAAAGCTGTATGTCATACCATAATTCTTATTTGTTTTTTCCTGGTCAAAAAGGTCAAGGTCCAAGGCTGAAATGTCATACATTCCTATTGATGTAAAAACAATGATTGAAGCTAAAAGCCCGCTTATGGAATACACAAGGTGTTTGAATTTGAAATTAGCCTTAAATGTAAATTTAAATGCAACAACAATAAAAAATATTGCAAGAACAGACGCACGAATTATAATGTTACTCATTTTAAATTCATATTGCTCTGCAACGCCTATTGCAGTGCCGATTGCGAAAAGGTCACCAGGAATTAGGGGAGTGCCTCTGAATAATCCAACAATATGACTTGCAAGGTTAAAAATATAGGCACACACAATTGTAATTATACATGCCCATCTGGTACTTTGAGTGAGTGCAAACATAAATAGCAATACACCAAAGTATACAAGTGTGTTAAGCATATAAATATCAAGAGAATAATTGATATCGGAAAAAAATATCATGGAAATTTGCATACACACAAAGGGAGTGAGTGCAAATATTATCCATGCGGCTGCGTTCTTAAAAGTGTTTGTAAATTGAAGTTTAAAAGAAGCAAAACCCCACATTGCAATGGTCATAACATAGCACATAATGTAGTCGTATGTCATAAATTTTTCGTCAACTTCAAATAACGGGGTATTTACGCATATAAACGTCCACATAGCGAGCAATACAACAGACGCAACACAAATTTTCCATATACTGTTACTTTTTATCATAATTTTATCACCGTTTATAAATTTTTGTTAATTATTTTTGAATACATACATCATATTATAACACTTTTTAACTCAATATTCAATAGCAAAATCATAGAAATGTAAAAATATTATTTATGATGCTAAACCAGAAACAAAATGTTGTAAATAAGTTTTCGATATATGTCGAATTTTCTCGTAAAATTTCACAAAAATTATATAAAACATACCATATTATCTATTGACATTTGAATAAATAAATGGTAAAATAGAATGTGGATTATTGTATGGAAATGCAAATAAAACAAGGATGTATAAATTATGTATAAAATGTTTGGTAAAAGATTGATAGATGTTTTATTATCAGGGATAGGTATTATTGTTTTGGCGATTCCAATGTTAATTATAGCTGTAATAATTAAATGTGAATCCCCGGGACCGATATTATTTAAGCAGAAGAGAATAACAAAAAATAAAAAGCACTTTTATATCTTAAAATTTCGCACTATGAGGGTTGATACACCAAAAGATATGCCAACGCATTTGCTTGATAATCCTGATATGTACATAACCAGAATAGGAAGAGTATTACGTAAATATTCACTTGATGAATTACCTCAAATTTATAATATTTTTGGTGGCTCAATGACAATTATAGGACCCAGACCTGCACTGTGGAATCAATATGATTTAATAGAAGAACGTGATAAGTATGGTGCAAATAATATAAAACCTGGTTTAACGGGTCTTGCACAAATAAGCGGCAGAGATGAACTTGAAATTGAAGTTAAGGCAAAAATTGATGGTGAGTATGCCGAAAAAATGAGTTTTAAATTTGATTTTTATTGTTTTTTTGCAACCATTCTTTCGGTGCTCAGGCACGATGGCGTGGTTGAAGGTGGAGTTAAGGAGAAGGTTGAAGAGGAAGTTTATAAAAGATGAAAAAAATATGTTTTATTACCACAATATCAACTACACTGACAAGTTTTATATTAGATACGGCAAATCACTTACATAAATTAGGAAAATATGATATTACATTTATATGCAACGATAATGAGCGCTTTAGAAAATCATTACCTCAACATATAAACTTTATACCTGTAGAAATGAGCAGAGGTATAGATTTGTCAGATATTAAAGCGATTTTTGAATTAGCTAAAGTATTTAAAAGGGAAAAATTTGATTACATTCAATATTCAACCCCAAATGCTGCTTTTTTCTCATCAATAGCGGGTAAATTAGTAGGTGCAAAGCCAAGAGTTTATGGGCAATGGGGATTAAGATATGTGGGAGAAAGTGGCTTTAAACGTGTTTTTTTAAAGTATCTTGAAAAGCTAACGTGTACTATGTCTACACATATAAGAAGTGTTAGCCATAAGAATATGGACTTTGCTATTTCAGAAAGACTGTATAAAAAAAATAAGGTAAAAGTAATCGGCAATGGTGGGACCATTGGCGTTGATATGGGCATTTTTGATATAACAAAAAAAGATATTTACAGGGAAGAAATCTATAATCAATATAATATAAGTTCTAATGAGTTTATTTTTGGATTTGTAGGAAGAATGAGTCGGGATAAGGGTTCAGGAGAATTGCTTATGTCGTTTAAAAGTTTAATAGATAAAGGCTGTCAAATAAAAATGTTTATCGTTGGAGATATTGAAGACATAAACTCTATTGATAATGCACTTATTGAATGGGCGAAAGAATCTACAGATGTTATATTTACAGGTCGTATTGATAGTAAAGAATTATGTAAATATTATGCCGCATTCGATTGTTATGTGCATCCAACATACAGAGAGGGTTTTGGTATGGTGCTTCAAGAGGCAGGTGCTATGGGTAATGCAATAATTACAACAGATATCCCGGGCGCATCCGAGGTTATGGAGAAGGATGTTTCATGCAAGCTTGTCAAAGCAAGGGATTGGGAGGCACTTGAAAGCGAAATGGAGTATCTTATAAATAATCCTGACGATGTAGATGGATTAGGTAAAATGGCATATGAAAGAACATGCAAATTATACGAGCGTTCAATAATGCTTGAAAATATTCAAAAAGATATTGAAGATATATTAGGAGAATAAAAATGAGTATGAAACTGATGTTGGTTACATCGGATATTGAAAATATTAAAGAAGCGCAAAAAGCAGGAATAGACAGAATTTTTTTTGATTTAGAATATATCAACAAGAGAGAAAGACAACACGGAAGAAATACTCTTATATTACATAATAACATTGAGGACCTTCATGGAATTCGTAATGTATTGGATAAGTCTGAACTTGTTGTTAGGGTAAATGCCCTATATCCTCATTCAAAACAGGAAATAGATAAGGCAATAGAATATGGTGCAGATATAATTATGCTGCCAATGGTTATGGATGCAGAAGATGTTAAAATACTTGTAGATTATGTTGATCGCAGAGCAAAAGTTATGCCAATGATAGAAACGGCTCAAGCTCTTGCAAGAATAGACGATATACTCGAAATTGAAGGCATAGACGAAATTTACATAGGCTTAAACGATTTACATATAAGTATGGGACTTACATTTATGTTTGAACTTTTAAGCGGTGGCTTGATGGAATATTTGGCTCAAAAAATCAAAAAAGCTGGTGTTAAATTTGGTTTTGGCGGTATGGCAAAGATAGGCGAGGGTAGCTTGCCAGCCGAGGCTATATTGGCTGAACATTATCGTTTGGGTTCAAATTCTGTTATATTATCAAGAACATTTAGAAACGAGGTTGGAGATAATAAAGATAGAGTTGATCTAAAAAAAGAAGTTAAAAAAATAAGAGATTATGAGCAAAAAATATCATCGTGGAGCGAAACGGAATTTGAGAAAAACAGACTTTTTGTAAAGAAAAAAGTCGCAGAAATTATAGATAGTATCAATAAAAGGTGATATATGGATAATAAAATAAATAGTAACAGTGAGTATCCTAAAATATTGTTTCTTACAGTAAATGGGTGGAATAATACAACAGGTACAGCAACTATTTCTTCAATGATAGACGGTTATCCGAGTGAAAACATAGCAAATATTTTCATTCGTGCTGATTTACCAAATTCTAAATGTAGTAGTAAATATTTTAGAATACCAGAGTTTGATGTTTTTAAAAGTATACTAAAGCGTAAGTTTAATGTTGGATATGAGGTTAATGTTTCTGAAACCACAAGCAACGATGTATACACAAAAGAGCGTAGCACACATAGTTTTTTAAAAAAGTTTAGTAATGTAACAGTATCAATCATTCGCGAATTTATGTGGAAAGCTGGAAAGTGGAAAAGTGAAAGTTTAAATGAATTTGTGAGTGATTTTAAACCTGATGTTGTTATATTTCCCGCAGAAGCATTAATACATTTTAACAATATTGGAAGATATGTGGCAAAAATTGCTAATTGTCCATATGGGTTGTTCTTTTGGGATGATAACTTTACATATAAACCTGTAAATGGACTGTTAAAAAAATTATATAGGTTTTTTCAAAGAAGGAATATTAAAAAAAATGCAAGCGAAGCAAAGTTTGGTTTTAGCTTAAATCCTAAAATGCGATTTGAGGTAAAAGAAGATTTAGGGTTGGATACGGTTCTTTTGACAAAGCCAATGGCAAGAAGTGATTACTCTGAAAAACGAACAGGCGAAATAATAAAAATTTTGTACACAGGTAGTTTATACATAGATCGTGATAAAACTATTTTAAAGGTAATAGATGCTATAAAGAACATAAATCAATATAAGCCTTCTTTTTTTCTTGATATATATACCAATAGTGAATTATCAGAGGCAAAGAAAAGAAAATTTAATATTGATGGAGTGTGTCAACTTCATCCGGGGGTTACCAAGGAGAAAGTGATTGAACTTCAACGTAATTATGATATATTGCTGTTTGTTGAAGCATTGGAAGGAAAATTTAAAAATTCAGCAAGGTTGTCTTTTTCTACTAAATTAGTTGATTATTTTTCGTCAGGTAGATGTATTTTTACTGTTGCACCAAGCGATATTGCACCAACTGAATATTTAAGGGATAATGATATTGCGGTAGTTGCAAGCAATCAAGATGAAGTAATTGAGAAATTATATTTTATAGCTAATAATATAAGCGTTGTGGATTGTTATGGCAAAAAAGCATTTGAATTTGGAAATGAAAATCATAACAAAAAAAATATAGAAAAGTTATTTAAAGAAGAAGTTATTACGATATACACAGAGAATGTTAAAAATAAAGAGTACAAGCCAATTAGAGAGGAAACAACACAGTGTTAGAGATTAATGTTTTTTTGATATGTATAGAAGCATATATTTTTCTTTACAGATATAAATCTGAAGGAAATCGAAAAAAATTTCTTATTTTAACATGTATACAGTCTATACTTTTATCTGGGTTGCGTCACATAGACGTTGGTCTGGACACCTATAACTACGTAAAAATGTTTGAAAGAACAGAAAACTATTCATGGGAATATTTGTTTGAGAGATTATTTGATTTTGAAAATTATTCTAACGACATAGAACCGGGATTCCTTTTAAGTATGAAGACATTTCAAATATTTTCTGAAAGTCCAAGAATATATTTGATTGCTTTTGCATGCTTTGTAAATATACCTTTGTTTAGAATGTTTTATAAACGCTCAAATGATGTTTTTTTAAGCGTATTGGTGTATCAGTGTTTGTATTTTGAGTTTGTATCGTTAACAGGACTAAGACAAACTATGGTATTTGTTCTTATAAACTATATTGGAATAAAGTTTATAGAACAGAAGAAATTTATACCGTTTTTACTTTTGGTTGCCGTATGCTATACGTTCCATAGAAGTGCATGGGCTGTACTGCCACTATACTTTATTGCATACAAAAAACCAACGCCAGCATATTTTATTTGTTGCATAGGTGCAATAGGGGTGTTGTTTGTTTTAAGAAGTCAATTTACCGCTATTATGACCACTATTGGTGGATATGAACGGTATTCTGAACAGTATAGGGGTGCAGGTTCATGGAATTTTACAGTTATTATGATGGCATTGCTATTTGTTTCTATGATGCAGTATAAATTGTTAATATATCAAAACAAAGAAAATGCTTTTTATATAAATGCAACTATAATTGCAATAATGTTATTACCACTTACATACGTAGACCCCACAAACATGAGAGTTGTATATTATTATGCAATGTATGTAATGTTGCTTGTTCCTGAAGCAGTAGCATCATTTAGCGGTAAAGACAGACATATTGTATATTTGTTGGTTGTTGTTTTGATGATTATGCTGTATATTGTAAAAGAAAACTATTACGTATTCTTTTGGCAGTCAGGATACAAACATATAGGACCATCAGTATAAAATTTCTAATGTGAGGTAAATTATGGAAGATATAATGGTAAGTATATGCTGTCAGACATATAATCATGAGAAATATATAAGACAGACCCTTGACGGATTTATAAAGCAGCAAGTGGATTTTAAGTTTGAAGTTCTTATCCATGATGATGCATCAAAAGATGGTACTGTTGATATAATAAAGGAATATGAAAAAAAATATCCGGACATTATTAAGCCTATATACCAAACTGAAAATCAGTACTCTAAACAAGTGCCGGTATCATATACTTATCAGTATCCCAGAGCAAAGGGTAGATATGTTGCATTTTGTGAGGGCGACGACTATTGGATAGACGAAACCAAATTACAAAAGCAGGTTGATTTTCTTGAAAAACATCCCCAATACATTGCTTGTGTACATAAATATATAGTCGTTGATGAAAATGGAGAAGAACAAAATCATAAAACCTTTGGATATTATGAGAAGGGTGGAATATATACATTTAGCGATTTTTTCGAAAAGGAACTTCCAAGTCAGTTGGCAACTTTAGTAATGCGAAATATTATTAATGATGAAAAAAAAGGATATCCACCTAAGCTAGCAGATATAGGTATTTCAGGAGATATTAAGCTTAATTTATGGTTACTTATTCATGGTGATATATACAGAATGGATGACGTTATGTCTGCTTATAGGTTTGTTGTAAAAAAAGGAGGGCAGTCGTATTCTTCAAGAATATTGTCTTCTCCTAAAAATTATATGTATTGGCAAGAACTTTGCAGATTAGAAAAGCTGTTAAGTGAAGAATACGGACTAAATGTGTATTTCAAAAATCGCAGACTTTATTGTGCTATTGGCGTTATTAAAGATTTAAGGAAGGGAATTAATTTAAAAAGTATTAGGAATGTTTTTGTGATTTTAATAAAACAAAGAGGAACAATGAGATGTTTTATACAATATTTATTAAGATTTTCAAAAAGAAAGTTCTTACCTGTTAATGAATAAAACAGGTTATTGTATTGTGAAAAGAATGTAGATAATTATAAACACAAAGTGAATGCTTTAACAGGTTGTAGAGGAGTAATTAATGGAAAAAGAGCTAAAACCATATTTGGTAGATGTACCTGTAAGAGTACAGGTATGGATTAGACCTGATTGTCAAAGAAGACAGTTCGAAATTTTAAAACAGGCAAAACCGAGCATTCTGTTTCTTTGTTCTGATGGTGGAAGAAACGAAAAAGAGTGGGAAGCAATAAACCAAAATCGTGCTATGTTTGATAATGAAATTGATTGGGAGTGTACAGTTTATAAATTGTATGAAAGTACTAATCAGGGATTATATGGTTTCGGAAAAAAAATAAAAGAATTAATATGGAGCACTGTTGACAGGTGTATATTTTTAGAGGATGATTATATACCTTCTGTATCATTTTTTGAATTTTGTGCACAAATGCTCGAAAAATACAAAGATGATTTAAGAGTTCATTGCATCACAGGTATGAATCATATGGGTACATATGATGAGGTTGAAGCAGACTACTTCTTTTCGCGTTTTGGTTCTATTTGGGGTACCGCTACATGGAAGCGTAGTATTGAAATGAGAAATCTTGACTTTGGAAAAGATGAGTATGCTGTAAAAAATATGCTAAAGAGAGTAAAGAAACAAAAATTATTAGGTAAGCAAATAATAGGATATCCAAAAGGTGAGCTGGTGGGAGGACATGAGCCTGCATCAGAGTTTTATAACAATATTGCACCATTTTACCAAAATCAGTTATTTATTGTACCTAAAAAAAATATGATATCCAATATTGGTTGTACTGAAAATGGAGAACATGCAACGCAACTGAAAAAAATGCCAAAGGGTATTCAGCGTGTGTTTAATATGAAAACCTATGAAATGGATTTCCCAATAAAGCATCCTGTTGCAGTTTTTCCTGACTATTATCACGAAGAACGTGTATATAGAATTATGGGATTTGGACACCCTTTTATAGCACGATATAGAAAAATGGCAAGTTTTATAAGACAAATATATTATGGTGATAAAAAAATAGTTTTAAAAAAAATTGTGAAAAAAATTAGAGGTAAGAAAAAATATGAAAAATAACAATATTCAAAAACAAGAGAATATTGAAGAACAAAGCAATAGACGAATTAAGCTTGGTGTATTTATGTCGTATACTGTGATTGCGGTAAATATAATATCGGGATTGATATATACACCTTGGATGTTGAAGCAAATTGGCGACAGTAATTATGGTTTATATACGCTTGCAAGCTCGTTTATTTCTATGTTTATGCTTGATTTTGGAATGAGTGCAGCAGTTTCAAGGTTTGCTTCAAGATACATAGCATTAGATGACCAGGACTCGTTAAATAATTTTTTAGGAATTGTTTATAAATTGTATGGACTAATTTCGGTAGTTATTTCGATAATACTTATAGTTCTATTCTTTAATCTAAACACAATTTATGCTAATATGTCATCTGCCGAACTTAGTACATTCAAAGTTGTATTTGTAATGACTGCATTTTCAACTGTATTTTGTTTCCCATTTGTTACTCTAAGTGGCATAATGAGGTCGTACGAATATTTTTTTGAAATAAAATTATTTAATTTGCTTAACAAAATTTGTACTGTAATACTAACTATAATTGCTTTGATTGCTGGACTGGGTATATATGCACTTGTTGCAGTGCATGCGATATGCAATATTACTTTTGTGTTTGTAAGGATTATTTTTATCAAACGTAAAACAAGCATAAAAATAAATTGGAAGGTTAGGGATAAGGAATTAACTAAAGGTATTTTTGGTTTTTCAATATGGAGTGCAATATCAGGAGTTGCACAACAACTGACACTTAATATTATGCCATCAATACTTGCTGCGCTTGTAAGTGCAAGCCAAGTGGCACACTTTTCATTAGCAAGAACCATTGAAGGATATGTATGGACAATATCCGAAGCAATAAATGGTTTGTTTTTACCAAAGGTAACAAGAAGAATTGTTAAATCTGATACCGCTGAAGATGTGTTGCCGCTAATGATTAAAGTTGGCAGAATAATTTTATCTATAACAGGACTTGTTGTTTGTGGAATTATATTGGTGGGACAAGATTTCGTTAAAGTATGGTTAGGTTCTGATGGATATAATGATGTCTACATTATGATGATTTTACTTACAGTATATAGTATAATTTCATCACCACAACAAATTGCCAATACTTCTATGATTGTTTTAAACAAAGTGAGATACCAAGCCACTGTTGCTATTGTATGTGCTATTTTAAATATAGCGGTTGCCCCGGTTTTTATTAAAATTTGTGGTGCAGTAGGTGCTGCTATATCTGTTTGCACAACATATAGTATACGTGTAATTATATCAAATGTAATATATTACAAGGTTCTTAAAATAAACGTGTTTAAGTTTTTTTGGGAATGTCACATAAAAATGTTACCTGGATTTTTAGTATCAATAGTTGTTGGTGTAATAGCAGGTCGCATTATAACTTTTGATAGTAATGTTTTAAACATGTTTGCAAAAGGAATAATTTTTGTTCTTGCTTATATTATTTCAATGTGGTTTATAGGTTGGAATGATGAAGAAAAGAATTTAATTAAGTCTGTAATAAAAAGATAAAGTGGATTTATCTGACAAAGCATAATTATTACTAAAAAATGTTGAAATGAGGAAGGATATATGAATTTAAAGGATAAAAAACTCTTAATTTTGGGTGGTGTGTTTCAACACTGTAAATTAGTTGAAGCGGCTAAACATATGGGAGTAATTACATATGTTACTGATTATTTGCCACCTGAAAATTCCCCTGCAAAGCAAATAGCAGACCATTATTTTATGCATAACATTACTGATATTGATGCAATTATGGAGGAATGCAAGAAAGAGAATATAGATGGAGTTATTTCTACTTCTTTAGATGCGTGTCAGAGGCCGTATCAACAGCTATGTGAAAAGCTTGTACTGCCATGTTTCGGCACATCTTGGCAATTTAAAGTTCTTACTGATAAGATAGCCTTTAAAAAGTTTTGTAATGAATGCGATGTTGATGTTATACCTGAATATAGTGTGAGTGATTTCGAAGATAAAAATATATGTGATGAAAAGGTTGATTTCCCAATTCTTATAAAACCATGCGATAGTCGTGGCTCCCGTGGTCAGACAATATGTTATTCGTATAACGAGGCAAAAGATGCAATCAAATTTGCAGAAGCCGAGAGCCTCACCGGTAGAATTGTTATTGAAAAATATATGGGACAAGCAAATGATTTTTCTATGACAATACTTGTACTTAATAAAAAAGCATATGTTACACGAACAGTTGACAGAATTCTTGGTAAATATGAAGATGGACTTGATAAGCTTGCAGTAGGTTCATTATCTCCATCAAAATTTACTGATACATATATTGAGAATGTTCATCCAAAAATTGAAAAGTTCATTGAAAATTTAGGGCTGGTTAATGCACCATTGTTTATGCAAGGATTTGTAGATGATGGTAAAATACGATTTTATGATCCGGGACTTCGCTTCCCAGGAGGAGAACATGAAAGGTTTTTTGAACAAGCAACGGGTAAAAATGTATTTTTCCCTTTGATTGAATACGCACTTACGGGGAATGTGTCAGAGGAAAGTATAAAATTAACCAATGAAGATGTATTTTTGTCTGGAAAAATTGTTGGACAAACGTTGTCGGCTCTTAAGGCAGGAACAATTACTAAAATAGAGGGTATGGATAAAATTAGAAATCATCCTAATGTTATTGCTGTTTTTGAAAGATTTAAAATAGGTGATTCTATTACAGAAACTCACAATGTTAATCAGCGTTATTGTGAAATAGATGTGATGTGTGACAGCAATGAGGAATTGTCGGATGTTGTAGAATTTATAAATTCTACATTAAAAATATATAATGAGCATGGAGAGGATATGATTATATCAAAGTATTCCTCTGAAATTGTTCTTAATCATAAAAATTAATAAATATAATAAGGAGTGGAAAAATGCCAGTTGAATTTTTGTATTTAGGAGTTGTATTTTTAGTAGCTATTATAGGTTTTTCTGTTTTGAAAAGACCATTGTACGAATGTATGCTTGCATCATTTGTTGTCTTGATGGCTGTTACAAATACATGGGTAAATCTAGGAGGATATATATGGGAGGCTATGACCGAGCCGACCTTGTATGTAATAATAGTTTTTGTTATATCTGCTATGCTTTTAACAAAAACAACAATAGTTGATGACTGTATAGCTATAATTCTTTCGGTATTTGGAAGATTACGCGGTGGCGCTGGATTTGTCGCTATAATAGGAAGTACGTATATGGGTTCTCTTTCAGGAAGTGGCCCTGGAAATGTTGCAACCACAGGAATGTTTACTATTCCGGCTATGAAAAAATCAGGTTTTCCACCACATCTTGCAGCCAATGTAGAGGCACATGCTTCTACTATGGGAAATATGATCCCACCTGCCGGAATGATTGCGATTGCCTTTGCAGCGTTAGATACATTGTATCCAAATACATATACACTATCTCAGTATTGGATGTTATTATGGGGAATTGCCCTCTGGTTTATATTACAGCGCATTGTTACACTGTACTTTATGTGCCGATATTACAAGGTTGAGCCAATGAAAAAAGAGGATATACCGAGTCTTAGAAAATCACTAAAGAATGGTTGGAAAGCGATTTTTCTTCCAATAATTGTATTTTTACCATTCTTTTTAACAAATAATTTTGAAAGCTTTTTTATTTTAAGATTAGGCGAGAATGGCGCATCTGCATTTTCAAACAGTATACTGCTGTTTGTTCCGTCATTAATTGTAATTTGCGGTATTTTGCTTTCTGGGAAAGAAACAATCAAAAAGATGACACCTAAATTCAATTATGAGACTATCTGTAAAACAATGAAGAGTGTTGTTCCTACATCTGCTCTTGTTATGTTTGCATACTTTGTAAGTAATGTTTTTGCAGATATCAATGTAGAAGTGGCAATTGGTGAGTTTATAAGCAACTTAAATATGCCACTGTACACATTGGCACTTACTATTCCGTTATTTACAGCAGTATTAGGGATGCTTATTCCTGGCTCTACACAAGTTAAAATTTTTGGTGGCATAATAATATCAATAATGGCAACTGCAGGTGCAAACCCAATGCTAATCGCTGCAATGCTTCCATGTATATGCGGCGCAATGCACGGTGTTACGCCACCATATTGTGCGTGTGTTTATGCTGGAATGGGAATTGCCGAGGCCAAACTTAATCCGACACTGAAGAACTGTATGATTTGGATTATTTTACATTATGCGTTATCAGTCGCTATTATGCTTGAATGGCTTCCGGTATGGGGACTTATAAGATAAGGAGATAAGAGTAATATGCGCGAAAAGTTTTATAATATTTTAAACAAGCTGTATGGAATAACTATGACAATTGCATTTTTTGCAGGTATTATCCCGTTGATTCTTTTTATTGTTGCTATAGTTATTGGAGGTTCAGTAGGAGAAACAATATCTATGTTTTTATATAAGCAGGTTTATCCATGGGTTATTGCACTTGCATCATTGTCTGTCTTGGTTGGATTGGTTGCTATGTATATCAAAAACGAAAAAGGATTGTCAGCTGACAATGATAAAAAATAAGACTGATAATTCATAGAGAGGAATAAGTAATGATTAACGTAACACGCTCCTCAATGCCAGCCTTTGAGGAGTATATAGAAGAAATTAAAGATTTATGGGAAACAAGATGGCTCACGAATATGGGGGAGAAGCATAACAGACTTCAGGATGAGCTTTGCAGGTATTTATCCTGTTCCAATGTTTCACTTTTTACAAATGGACATCTTGCTCTTGAAGCAGTAATTGCAGCAATGAAGCTCACGGGTGAGGTTATTACAACTCCGTTTACGTTTGCATCAACCACGCAGGCGATAGTGCGAAATGGTTTGACACCTGTTTTCTGTGATGTAAATCCTATAGATTATACGATTGATGTTAATAAAATTGAAGAATTAATTACCGATAAAACGTCTGCAATTATTCCTGTACACGTATATGGAAATGTATGTGATGTGTATGAGATTGAAAAAATTGCAAAAAAGCATAATTTAAAGGTTATATATGATGCTGCACATACATTTGGCGTACATGTGGGTGATAAAGGTATTGCATCATTTGGTGACGCATCTATGTTTAGCTTTCATGCCACAAAGGTGTTTAACACAATTGAGGGCGGATGTGTAACATATAATGATGATACACTTACGGAAAAATTACAGATACAGAAAAATTTTGGTATGTGTGGTGAGGAATATCCTGAAATTGCCGGTAATGCAAAGATGAATGAATTTCAGGCAGCTATGGGACTTTGTAATTTACGTCATATAGATGAGGAATTAGCAAAACGAAAGGCAGTTGTTAAAAGGTATCAGAAACGCTTATCCGAAGTATCTGGCATTACGGTATGGCAGGAACAGAAGGGTGTTACGCATAACTATGCGTACTTGCCGGTAATATTTGAAAAATCAGTATTTGGAAAATCCCGTGATGAAGTAGCAACGCTTTTAGGCGGAAATGGAATATTTGCCAGAAAGTATTTTTATCCAATAACGAGTGAATTTGAGTGTTACAAGGGTAAATTTGAGATACAACCAACCCCTGTTGCAAAGGATGTATCCCAAAAAGTTTTAACTCTGCCATTATATGCGGATTTATCATTAGAAGAAGTTGACAGAATTTGTGATATTATTCTAAAATAAAAGGAGCCACAATGGAAAAAAATGCAAATATAGAAGCTTTACCTAAGAAATCGAATCAAGCAACAAATAGGGAGTCTGGAATTGAGCTGTTGAGAATTATTACAATGATAGTGATTGTAGCTCATCATTTTGTTGTTAATTCGGGACTTATACCAGATATTATGAATGAAAAAACATTTTCAATTGATAGAATGTTTTTATTGCTTTTTGGTTGGGGCGGAAAAACAGGCATAAATTGTTTTGTTATGATAACAGGATATTTTATGTGCAAATCAAAAATTACAATTAAAAAATTCTTAAAGTTAATACTGTGTATTGAATTTTACCGTTTTATTATTTATGCTGTATTTATAGCAACAGGAATGACGGAATTTTCATTTATTGGTTTTGTAAAAGCAGTTTTACCTATATCGTACATAGACAAAGGTTTTACCACGGCTTATGTTATTTTTTTCTTATTTATACCATTTCTAAATATACTTATAAATGGTATGAATAAAAAGCAACATATGGTACTTGTTATGTTATTAGTATTTGTATATACAATATGGAATACAATTGGATTTAAAGTTATATTTAATTACGTTACATGGTTTAGTGTTATATATCTAATAGCATCGTATATAAGAATATATCCGAATAGGTTGTCTGAGTCGAAAAAAATGTGCGGTGCATTATGCATAATATTTTTACTTTTATCCTGGATGAGTGTAATTCTGGGTACATTACTTGCACAAAAATTAGGAAGAAATTTTGCATATTATCTGGTATCTGACTCAAACAAGCCATTAGCTCTTGCAACAGCAGTATCTGCTTTTATGTTCTTTAAAAATCTAAAAATAGGTTACATAAAGGTAATAAATAACATTGCCGCTTCTTGTTTTGGTGTATTACTTATTCATGCTAACAGTTTTGTTCGACCATGGTTGTGGAAAGATTTGCTTAAAGTGGTTGAGCATTATGAAAATGGTAATATTATATTGTTTGCTATATTATCGGTGTTAGCAATATATATTTTCTGCACTTTAATCGAAATAATAAGAATAAAATTTATTGAAAAACCATTTTTTAGGTGGTTTGACAATCATTATAAGGAAGGAAGAGAAAAGAAATGAAAGGTATTATTTTAGCCGGGGGACGCGGAACACGTCTTTATCCAATGACAAAGGTTACATCAAAGCAGTTGTTACCTATATATGACAAGCCTATGATTTATTATCCGCTATCGGCTCTGTTGCTTGCAGGAATACGTGAAGTGCTTATTATATCAACTCCTGAAGATACTCCGGTTTATGAGGAGCTTCTTGGTAATGGGGAAAAGCTTGGAATAAAAATAGAATATAAGGTTCAGCCTGAACCTAAAGGTCTGGCACAGGCATTTATAATAGGCGAGGAATTTATTGGTGATGACAATGTTTGTCTGATACTTGGTGATAATATTTTTTATGGTAAGGACTTTACCAAGATACTTAAAAATGCACAGGAAAATCTTGATGGTGCAGTCATATTTGGCTACCCTGTAAAAAATCCCAAGGCATTTGGTGTTGTAGAATTTGATGAAAATAAAAATGTTGTATCAATCGAAGAAAAACCCCAAAATCCTAAATCAAACTATGCAGTACCTGGACTGTACTTTTATGACAATGACGTTGTTGAAATTGCAAAGAATGTTAAACCATCAGCAAGAGGCGAGCTTGAAATAACTTCAGTAAATAATGCATACCTCCAAAAGGGCAAGCTTAAAGTAGAACTTATGCAGCGTGGTATGGCATGGCTTGATACAGGTACACCGGCGGGAATGCTAAAGGCAAGTGAGTTTGTTCAGACTGTGCAGGAAATGCAGGGATTTTACATATCCTGTCTTGAAGAAATTGCATGGCGTAGAGGCTTTATAGATTCAAAGCAACTTAAACAACTTGGCGAAGAATTAAAGATGACAGAATACGGACAGTATTTATTATCACTTGCGGAGGGAACAAGATGAAAATTTTAATAACAGGCGGTGCTGGATTTATTGGTGCAAATTTTGTGTATTATATGCTTGATAATCACCCTGAATATGAGATTGTTGTGCTTGATAAGCTTACATATGCAGGAAACCTTGAAACTCTTGAGCCAATTATGGACAAGATTACATTCGTAAAGGGAGATATTGCGGACCGTCAGTCAGTATATAAGCTGTTTGAGGAGGAAAAGCCTGATATTGTTGTAAATTTTGCAGCAGAATCCCATGTTGACCGTTCTATTGAAAATCCTGAAGTTTTCCTTGTAACAAATATTTTAGGAACACAGGTTTTGATGGATGCATGCCGTAAATATGGAATAAAAAGATACCATCAGGTATCAACTGATGAAGTATATGGCGATTTGCCGCTTGACAGACCCGATTTATTCTTTACGGAAGAAACTCCAATACATACTTCAAGTCCGTATAGCTCATCAAAAGCGAGTGCAGACCTGCTTGTTGGTGCATATTATAGAACTTATGGCTTACCGGTTACAATTTCAAGATGTTCAAACAACTATGGACCGTATCATTTTCCTGAAAAATTAATTCCATTAATGATTGCGAATGCTTTAAATGACAAGTCGTTGCCGGTATATGGCGAGGGATTAAATGTTCGTGACTGGTTATATGTTGAAGACCATTGTAAAGCCATTGACCTTATTATTCATAATGGAAAAGTTGGCGAGGTTTATAATATTGGCGGTCATAATGAAAAGGCTAATATTGATATTGTAAAAACAATACTAAAGCTCCTTGATAAGCCTGAAAGCTTAATCACATATGTTACCGACAGAAAGGGCCACGATATGCGTTATGCAATTGACCCCACAAAGATACATACTGAACTTGGATGGCTGCCTCAAACAAAATTTGATGATGGTATTGTAAAAACAGTTAATTGGTATTTAGAAAACAAGCCATGGTGGGAAAAGATAATAAGTGGCGAATATATGGATTACTACAAAAAAATGTATGATGAAAGAGGTTAATATGGGAATGTTTAAGGATAAAACACTACTTATCACAGGTGGTACGGGCTCATTTGGTAATGCGGTGCTAAACAGGTTTTTAGAAACAGATATTGGTGAAATTCGTATTTTTTCACGTGACGAAAAAAAGCAGGATGATATGCGTCACGAATATCAGATAAAATATCCACAGGTCAGCAACAAAATAAAGTTTTACATAGGCGATGTAAGGGACTTGCAAAGTGTAAAAAATGCAATGCACGGAGCTGATTATATTTTTCATGCAGCAGCACTAAAACAAGTTCCGTCTTGTGAGTTCTTTCCTGTTGAGGCGGTAAAAACAAATGTGTTAGGTACAGAAAATGTTTTAACAGCGGCAATTGATGAGGGTGTTAAAAATGTTATATGCTTATCAACTGATAAGGCGGCATACCCCGTAAATGCAATGGGAACATCAAAGGCAATGATGGAAAAGGTTGTTGTTGCAAAATCAAGAACTGTTAAGAGTGAAAATACATCAATTTGTTGTACACGCTATGGGAATGTTATGTGTTCACGTGGCTCTGTTATTCCTTTATGGATTGAGCAGATAAAAAAGGGCGAGCCAATAACAATTACTGAACCTAATATGACAAGGTTTATAATGTCGCTTGAGGAAGCAGTCGATTTGGTGCTGTATGCATTTAACAATGCCGATAGCGGTGATATTATGGTGCAAAAAGCACCAGCTTGTACAATAGAAGTGCTTGCAAAGGCGGTTTTGGAATTATTTGACAGGAAGAATCAAAGCGAAATAAAGGTAATTGGCATACGTCATGGTGAAAAGATGTACGAAACACTGCTCACCAATGAAGAATGTGCAAATGCTGTTGACATGGGTAATTTCTACAGAGTTCCTGCGGATAAGAGAGATTTGAATTATGACAAATACTTTAAGGATGGGGACAGTAAAAGAAATCCGCTTACAGAGTTCAATTCAAATAATACAGAGCTTTTAGATGTTTCGCAGGTAAAGGAAAAGCTTTTATCCTTAAAATACATTAAAGACGAATTGAGTGATATTTAAAGTGAAAAAAATATTATTTTTAATAAGTACACTTGACACGGGCGGCGCTGAAAAAATACTTGTTGATACTGTAAATAACATAGATAAAACAAAATATGATGTAACGCTTCAAACTATAACTGACAGAGGTGAGTTGCGGAATAGTTTGAACAGTGATGTGAGATACAAAAGCATTGTACTTTTTAAAAAAGGTTTTCTACAAAGAGTGTTTTCGTATCTAGTGAGTTTTATTATACCTCCAAGTATTACACATCGTATTTTTATAGGTAACAAATATGATTTTGAGATTGCTTTTTTAGAGGGTGTTCCAACTAAAATTATAGGTGCATCAAAAAATTGCAAATCAAAAAAGTTTGCCTGGGTACATATTGACTTATATAATACATTTGGATTGAATAAGGTACATAGAAATATGCAAAAACATATTGAATGTTACAAAAGATTTAATAAAATTGTATGTGTATCACAAAGCACAAAAAAAGCATTTATAAAACGATTTGGAATAGATAAAAATTTAGTTGTAAAGTATAATGTATTAGATGACAGTAAAGTACGAGAAAAGTCAAAAGAAATGGTTGATAGAACTACAAAATTTCGAATCGTATCTGTTGGCAGACTTGCCAATCAAAAAGGCTTTGACAGACTTTTGGTGGCATTTAAAAAAATAATTGATTTAGGTGAAGATTGTGAGCTTATTATAGTAGGAGAGGGTGACAAAAGAGCAGAGCTTGAAGAATACATTAAAGAGAATGACCTGAATGAGAGAGTTAGCCTTGTTGGATTTAGCGATAATCCGTATAAGTATGTGCAAAGTGCAGATTTAATGGTTTTTCCATCACGTGCAGAGGGGTATAGCACTGTTGTGACGGAAGCAGTAATTTTAGGCAAGCCTATCCTTGTTGCAGATTGTTCAGGAATGAGAGAAATTTTAGGTGATAGTGAGTTTGGACTCGTTGTAGAGAACAATGATGAAGCATTATTTAAAGGATTAATAGAACTTGTACAAAATCAAAAATTACGTAAAAATTATGCTAAAAAAGCACAGGAGAGAGCAAAAAGCTTTACTCTAGGTGTAAGAGTACAAGAGCTAGAACAAATATTTGAAGAAGGATATTAATATGAAGATGGTTCAGTTAAATGCGGTGTGTGGTGTGGGCTCTACGGGCGTTATTGTAAAGGAAATAAGCAAAATGCTTACCGCACATAATGTTGAAAACTATATATTGTACACGAGTGGAAAATATGATTATGATTTGGGTATTAAATATTCAAATCCTTTTCTTGTTAAATTGAATGCATTGCTTGCAAAAATTTTTGGCAATTATGGCTTTAATTCTTATTTTTCCACACGTAAACTGATTAATATTTTAAACAAAATAAACCCTGATATTATTCATTTACATAATATTCACGGGCATGATTTAAACCTTTCGATATTCTTTAAATATTTAAAGAAAACAGGTGTAAAGGTTGTATGGACATTTCACGATTGCTGGGCATTTACGGGATATTGTATGCACTTTGATATAGCTAAATGTGATAAATGGAAAACAAATTGTTATAGCTGTATACAAAGAAAAAAATATAGCTGGTTTTTCGATAACTGTGAAAAACTATATAATAAAAAGAAGAGGCTTTTTACATCACTTGAAAATGTAACAATTGTAGCACCAAGCGGATGGCTTGCAAACCTTGCAAAAGAGTCATACCTTAACAAATTCCCGATAGAAATTATTAACAACGGTATTGATTTAGATATATTTATGCCTCATGAGAGTGATTTTAGACAACGATATAATCTTGAGGATAAAACTGTGATTTTGGGCGTTCCAAAGGGTAAGCTTTCATATTTTATTGAGCTAAATAATATTATTGATAAGGATTGTTGTATTGTACTTGTGGGGATTAGCGAAAAGGATAGGAAAGAGCTTCCTCAAAATATAATAGGCTTACCTCGTACAAATAATCGTCACGAGATGGCACAACTGTTCGCAATGGCAGATGTATACGTAAATACAACATTAGAGGACACATTTCCTACTGTAAATCTTGAGGCTTTAGCTTGCGGCACACCAATTATTACATTTAATACGGGTGGCAGCCCTGAAGCGTTAGATGAAAAAACAGGCAGAGTTGTTGAAAAGAAAAATATGTATGCAGTGTATGAAGCAATAAAAGAAATTGTTGCAGGCCCCAATATGAGTGATGCCTGTATAGAAAGGGCTCATAGGTTGTACAATGCAAAGGAACGATTTGAGGATTATTATACTCTATACAGAGATCTGGAGAAGAAATAAATGAATTTTGAGTTATACACAAATTATTTAACCCAAGTATTAAAATGTGCAATATCAGGGAATGAGCCAATGGATTTTCCTGTTAATTTTAGCGAGAATGAATTTATTGATTTTTGTAAATTTCATAAGGTTGAAAATATTGTGTATCTTACGGCGGGCGATAAGCTTTCGGGTGAAAAGCAACAGGAGCTTAATGAATTATACAATCAGCTCCTTATGGTACAAGCCAAGCAAATGTATTACCTTGAAGAGCTTGAGACTGTATTTGAGGAAGAGGGCATTGATTATTTGCTGCTAAAGGGCAGAGAAATATCAAGTTTGTATCCAAGCGAGGATATGCGTCAATCATCAGATTTTGACATATATATTGGCAAAGAAAATTCTCAAAAAGCAAGAGATATTATGCTAAAGCTTGGCTATAAAATTTTAGCATACAGCGATGAAAATGATGACCATGACGAATACCTTATAGATAGTTGCGTTATGGTTGAGCTTCATCGTGTATTAATACAAAATCAGTATCCATGGCAAGAGGAATGTAATAAAATGACTGACCGTTTAATATTAAAAGACGGCACAAAACATTGTATGAAATTAGCGGTTGAGGATTTTTATGTATATAACCTTGCTCATATGGCAAAGCATATGAAATTCAGTGGTATAGGCATACGTGCATTTTTAGACCAATGGTTAATATATAATTACTGTAAGGATAAGATGAATGATGAAAAGCTAAATGAAACCTTAAATAAATGTAATTTATATGAATTTAATATCAATGCATTGGAGCTGTGCAGATACTGGTTTGAAGGTAAAAATAATGTAGATGAAATAATAAAACAGATGGCACAATATGTTGCAAAAAGCGGTTGGGTTGGTACATATGAAATGGCTAAAGCAACAGAAATGGCAACAAATGCAGGAGTAACAAATTCAAAAAGCGTTGCAAAGCTAAAAAAATATTTTAGCATATTATCAACTCCGTATGAGCAGATGGTGCACAGGTATCCCATTTTGAAAAAACACAGATATCTGATTATTTTTTGCCGTATTCACCGTGCTATAAGAGCAATATTTAAAAGACGTGATTTAATTAAAAATATATCTGATGAGTTTGATAAAAGTGATATGAGTTATGGAAAAGAAATTCTTGATTTTAAGAAAAATATAGGTTTATAAGGGGATATAACGTGAAATTTCCTTTCACGTTATCGCCTCCGGCGGATTTAATTGCCCGTGCGAAATTTTCCTCACATTTGTTCAGAAACGCACATGGGCGAAAAATCTCTTATCATTCCTTGCCATACAGATAAGAGAGTTTTAATTACTATTTGTGTCGACGTATGGCGGCAGAATGGAGATTTTTATGAATATTTTAGTAACAGGTGCAAAAGGCTTTGTTGGTAGAAATCTTGTTGAAACCTTAAAATGTGTGCGTGATGGTAAAGATAAAACAAGGGGTATAAGTGAAATTAATATTTTTGAATTTGATATTGATACTCCAACCCAATTACTTGATACATACACAAAGGAATGTGATTTTGTATTTCATCTTGCAGGTGTAAACAGACCAAAGGATGAAAAGGAGTTTATGGAAGGTAATTTTGGCTTTACTTCCGCATTGCTTGATAAGTTAAAGAGATATGAGAATAAATCACCCATACTAATCACGTCATCAATTCAGGCTGCACTTGATAATCCGTATGGAAAATCAAAAAAAGCGGGTGAGGACCTCATATTTAGCTATGGCAAGGAAAATAATATAAAGACATATGTGTATCGTTTTCCTAATGTGTTTGGCAAATGGTGCAAACCAAATTATAACAGTGCAGTTGCTACATTTTGCTATAATATATCACACGATTTGCCAATAACAGTGAATGATCCAAACCATATGATGACACTTGTGTATATAGATGATGTTGTTGATGAGCTTATACGTGCATTAAAGGATAGTGCAACAACAGACGGTGACTATTGCAAAGTGCCAATAGAACATAAAATAACACTCGGTGAAATTACCGAACTGCTGTATTCCTTTAAAGAGAGCAGAAATAATAAACAAATTCCCGATATGAGTGAAAATTCATTTTCTAAAAAGCTCTATTCAACGTATCTTTCATATCTTGATATAAATGATTTTGCATATAAGTTGAATATGAATTGTGATAACAGGGGTAGCTTTACTGAAATATTAAGGAGTAAAAATGCAGGACAATTCAGTGTTAATATTTCAAAACCGGGAAGTACAAAGGGGCAACATTGGCACAATACAAAAAATGAAAAGTTTGTTGTAGTAAGCGGTAAAGGGCTTATTCAGTTGAGAAAAATAGGCTCGGATGAAATTGTAAATTATGAAGTAAACGGCGATGAAATAACAGTGGTTGATATGATACCGGGATATACACACAATATTATAAATTTATCGGATACTGAAGATTTGGTAACATTTATGTGGTGTAATGAATGCTTTAATCCCGATAAGCCGGATACGTTTTTTGAAGAAGTTTAATTTGAAAGGATAGCTGTAAATGAGTAGATTAAAACTGATGACAATAATAGGAACACGTCCTGAAATAATACGTTTAAGTGCGTGTATAAAAGCGTGTGATAAATATTTCGACCAGATACTTGTACATACAGGTCAAAATTACGATTATTCATTAAATCAAGTGTTTTTTGATGATTTAGGACTGCGTGAGCCGGATTTTTATCTTGATGCAGTAGGTAATGATTTGGGTGAAACAATGGGCAATATCATTGCTAAATCATATCAGCTAATGGTGCAGGAAAAGCCTGATGCAGTCTTTGTTTTGGGTGATACAAATTCATGTTTGTCGGTTATAGGTGCAAAGCGATTACATATTCCCATTTTTCATATGGAAGCAGGTAACCGTTGCTTTGATGAATGTTTGCCCGAGGAAACAAACAGACGAATTGTTGATATAATTTCAGATGTAAATATGTGTTATAGCGAGCATGCAAGAAGATACCTTAATGCTTCCTCTGTTGCAAAGGAGAGAACATATGTTGTTGGCTCGCCAATGGCAGAGGTGTTGCATAATAATCTTGAGGAAATCAAAAAAAGTGATGTTTTAGACAGATTAGGACTGGAAAAAGGTAAATACATTTTACTTTCTGCTCATCGTGAAGAAAACATTGATACAGAAGAAAACTTCTTTAATCTTATGAATGCAGTTAATGCAATGGCACAAAAATATGATATGCCTATATTGTATTCATGTCACCCGAGAAGTAAGAAGTTTATAGAGCAAAGAGGCTTTGAATTTGATAAACGTGTTATTCAACATCAACCACTCGGTTTCCACGACTATAACAATCTGCAAATGAACGCATTTGCAGTTGTGTCGGACAGTGGTACCTTGCCTGAAGAAAGCAGTTTCTTCCTCTCGATTGGTAACCCAATCCCTGCGGTTTGTATCAGAACAAGCACAGAACGTCCCGAAGCACTCGATAAGGGTAATTTTATACTTGCAGGAATTACCACAGAGCAGGTTCTGCAGGCAGTGGATGTTGCAGTTGAAATGAACAACAATGGAGATTTGGGAATACCTGTTCCAAATTATACCGATGAAAATGTTTCAACAAAGGTAGTAAAATTAATACAAAGCTACACGGGTGTTGTAAATAAAATGGTTTGGCGTAAAAAATAAATGGCAGAGGATTATTAAATATGAAAATTTTTCAACCAATGATAATTGACGACTTAAGGAAGTATAATGGTAATCAGTTCACAAAGGATTTAATTGCGGGAATAATAGTGGCAGTAATTGCCCTGCCGCTTTCAATTGCACTTGCAATTGCTTCGGGAGTAACACCCGAGGCGGGTATATTTACTGCAATTATTGCAGGACTTATAACCGCACTTTTTGGCGGCAGCAATGTTCAAATTTCAGGACCTACTGCTGCATTTGCAACAATTGTTGCAGGAGTAGTAGCAAAAAGCGGTATGGAGGGACTTGCCCTTGCAACAATTATGGCAGGTATATTCCTTGTAATTATGGGATTTTTAAAGCTTGGAAATCTCATTTCGTTTATTCCGTTTACAATAACAACAGGCTTTACATCGGGTATTGCGGTCACATTGCTTATAGGTCAGCTTAAGGATTTTTGTGGTATTTCATATCTTAACGGTGAAGCCCCAATTGAAACAATAGAAAAGCTTAAGTGCTTTTTTGAAAATATTGCTACCATAAATACATCAGCACTTATTGTTGGCGGTGTATGTTTGGCTGTTCTTGTTGTATGGCCTAAAATATATGATAAAATACCTGCTTCATTAATTGCGGTTTTTACTGGTGTTGCAATGGTTAAGGGCTTTAATATGGATGTTAATACGATTGGTGATTTATACACAGTAGGCAGTGCACTTCCAAAGCTTACTGTGCCATCTATTACAATTAATTCACTTATTGCCGTAGTTCCCGATGCAATTGTTATAGCAATTCTTGCAGGAATAGAATCGCTTTTATCGTGCGTTGTTGCAGATGGTATGGTAAATAAAAGACACCGTTCAAATACCGAGCTTATTGCACAGGGTATGGCAAATGTGGGTTCAGCATTATTTGGAGGCATACCTGCAACGGGTGCAATAGCAAGAACGGCAGCAAATATAAAAAATGGCGGCAGAACACCTGTGGCAGGAATAGTACATTCCGTTGTTTTATTTCTTGTATTAATTGTGCTTATGCCATATGCTTCATATATTCCAATGCCAACAATTGCAGCAATTCTTATAAGTGTTGCGTATAATATGTGTCAGTGGCGTCAATTTATATCAATGGTTAAGGAATCACCAAAGAGTGATATTGTTGTGTTGGTTTTAACATTCCTTCTTACAGTCATATTTGACCTTGTTGTAGCAATTGAAATTGGCGTTATTACAGCGTGTATTCTGCTTATGAAACGATTAAGCGAGGAAACGAATATAAAGAGCTGGAAATATGTTACTCCTGATAGCGAGAAGCAAACAAGCAGACTTATGAGCGTTCCCGAGCATATAAGTGTTTATGAGCTTAATGGTCCAATGTTCTTTGCAGTTTCAAATCAAATAAACATAATTAAACCAAAGTCATTCACAAAATGTATTATACTTCGTATGCGTGCAGTACCATCAATTGATACTGATGCAATAAGACAACTTGATAAATTGGTTGATAAATGTGCAAAGAAAGGTATAACCGTCATTTTTTCACACGTAAATGAGCAACCTATGCGTGCTATGAAGAAATCAGGACTATATGAAAAAGTGGGAGCAATAAACTTCTGCGAAAATATAGATGCAGCAATGGACAGAGCAAATTCTGCGGAATTTAATTCATAATGAAAGGAATAATAGCTGATGTTTTTGGCAAATAATTGGGTTGATTACAAGCTTATCGACAGTGCAGACGGCGAAAAGCTTGAGTATTGGGGCAAATATCTTTTGAGAAGACCCGACCCACAGGCAGTATGGAGTATAAAATCTGAAAAAAAACTTTGGGACAAAACTGATGCATGGTATCATCGCTCCGACAAGGGCGGAGGACATTGGGAATACTTCAATAAGCTGCCTGAAAAATGGACAATCAATTATCGCAACCTTACATTTAACATAAAGCCTATGGGCTTTAAGCATACAGGACTTTTTCCTGAACAGGCTGTTAATTGGGATTGGTTTAGTGATTTGATTAAAAATGCAAACAGAGAAATAAAGGTACTGAATTTATTTGCATATACGGGTGGTGCAACAGTTGCGGCACTTGAGGCAGGTGCTTCTGTATGTCATGTTGATGCTTCAAAGGGTATGGTTACCTGGGCAAAAGAAAATGTGGTTTCATCAAAGCTTGCAGATAAAAGTGTAAGATATATTGTAGATGATGTTAAAAAGTTTGTGGCAAGAGAAATACGCCGTGGTAACAAGTATGATGCTATAATTATGGATCCACCATCGTATGGCAGAGGGCCATCGGGTGAGGTGTGGAAGATAGAGGATGAGCTTTTTCCTCTTGTATGGGATTGTATGAAGATACTTTCCGATAAACCGCTGTTCTTTTTAATAAATTCATACACAACAGGCTTAAGTGCAGAAATTTTAAAGAATATATTAACTATGACGCTAAAAAAGAAGTTTGGAGGAAATGTCAGTGCCGATGAAATTGGCTTGCCAATGAGCTCGTCGGGATTAGTATTACCCTGTGGTATCAGCGGCAGATGGAGCGAATAAAAATTGCCCATCTTACTACTTTTTGTTTTGGGCAGTATAATGCATACAGCACCAAAACTTCAAAGCAGCAATATGAACAATTTTATAATTAAACCAAATTATCGTTAATATAGAAAGGAATAAAAAAATGGAAACAATAATGGACATAACAACAATACAAAGCATACTGCCACACAGATATCCATTTCTGCTTGTGGATAAAATTACAGAGCTTGAAGAAGGAAAGAGAATAAAGGGCATAAAAAATGTAACTGCAAACGAGGAATTTTTTAACGGTCATTTCCCCGGAAAACCAATAATGCCCGGAGTACTTATTACAGAGGCATTAGCACAGGTTGGTGCGGTTATGCTTTTGGGTATGGAGGAAAATAAGGGTAAAATCGGTGTTTTTACTGGTATTAATAATTTCAAATTCAGACGTCAGGTAATACCAGGTGATGTACTTGAATTAAATGCCGAGCTTTTGCAATACCGTCATGGTATGGGCAAGGCTGCTGTAAAAGCAACTGTTGAAGGACAGGTTGCTGCTATGGGTGAGATAAGCTTTGCAGTAATAGATAAATAATTATGCTTTTTGAAGATGAAATTTTAGATGACCTTCAAAATGGTCTTATGATTATACAAAAGAAAAATGGCTTTAAGTTTGGTATAGATGCAGTTTTACTGTCTGATTTTGCAAAAAATACCATCTCAAAGCGTACACTTGATTTGTGCACGGGTACAGGGATTATACCGTTGCTTTTGAGTGTAAAAACAAAAACACCTCAAATTTGCGGCATTGAAATTCAAGAGGAAATGGCAGATGTTGCAAAAAGAAGTGTTAAATATAACAAATTAGAGGATAGAATAGAAATAATACAGGGTGATTTAAGAAATGCATTTTCTATATACGGAAAATGCTCGTTTGATAAAATCACGTGTAATCCGCCATATATGAGAGTGAATGGCGCAGTTGTAAACGACAGTGAAGCTGTAACGGTTGCACGTCACGAAATAATGTGTTCTTTAGAGGATGTATTATCCGTCAGTTCAGGCTTATTAAAAGACAAGGGACGTTTTTATATGGTGCATCGTCCGTCAAGACTTGCAGATATAATTCATCTTATGCGTGTATATAAAATAGAGCCTAAAAAAATGAGAATGGTTGCACCGTATATTGGCAAGGAGCCAAATCTTGTACTGATTGAAGGTATAAAGGGCGGCGGAGCAGAGTTAAAGCTGTTACCCACATTGTACGTATATGGTTGTGATGGGGATTATACAGAAGAAATAGACAAGATATATGGTAGGGTATAAGCCATATAGTTAAAGGAGCTAATAGACAGAATGAGTGGAATTTTATATTTGTGTGCAACACCAATCGGTAACCTTGGTGATGTGAGTGCAAGATGCCTTGAGGTTTTAAAGGAAGCGGACCTTGTTGCCGCTGAAGATACAAGACGTACAATGCAGCTTCTAAATCACTTTGGCATATCCAAACCGCTTACAAGCTATCACGAGCATAACAAACGGGAAAAGGGCGAATATTTAATTGGTCTTTTAAAAGATGGTAAAAATATTGTTCAGGTGTCGGATGCAGGCACGCCTGCAATATCAGACCCCGGTGAAGATTTGGTTAAGCTTTGTATAGAAAATGATATTGCCGTAACATCAATTCCCGGACCTGTTGCTGCTATAAATGCACTTATTCTTTCAGGACTGTCAACTGCAAGATATGCATTTGAGGGTTTTTTGTCGGTTAATAAAAGACATAGGTCAGAGCATTTGGAAATGGTCAAAAACGACAAACATACACTTATATTTTACGAAGCACCTCATAAACTTAAAAATACACTTGCAGATATGCAGAAGGTGTTTGGAGGTAAAAGAAAAATTGCATTAGCACGTGAGCTTACAAAACTGCACGAGGAAATAATACGAACTGATATTGATGGTGCAATTGCAATGTATGAGGAAATTTCACCAAGAGGCGAGTATGTGCTTGTTGTTGAGGGTGCTACCGAGAATAATGAAGAAACAGTTAATGAATGGGATAACCTTTCAATATGTGAACACGTTGAAAAATATATTGCAGACGGATTAACCTCAAAGGACGCAATCAAAAAGGTTGCAACAGACCGTGGAATGTCAAAAAGGGATGTATACAGCGAGTATCATAATATATAACAGAGAGGAATGATTATATGAAAAAGAAAACAGCTCTCTTGCTTGGTGCAACAGTGCTTGGGGTTGCATACAGTGCAGTTGAAGGTAAAGGGATTTTTAATAAATTAAGATTTAAAGGTGTTCACGAGGCTGTGGGTGCATATGTTGATTCCCATTACACAAATGCACGTTATAGCCCAATAACCGCAACTCAAAAGGGATATATTTCAACAATAACAAAATGTAACGGTGAAAAGGTACTTTTGTATATAACACGTTCACAGGATAATATATATGTTTTTAATGAGGAAAATATATGCTGAATTCAGTGGGGAATGTTAAAAAATTTTTTAACATTCC
>JAZRPB010000031.1:0-45880 GCA_045649025.1 Clostridia bacterium
TGTAATCATACCGCCTGTCCCCTGCCCCGACACTGAACCGCTTGCAAGTTCTCTCACTTCATTTATATCTGATACGAGTGGTAACAGCTTGGCATTTTTATTTTTATGCGGGTCTTGCGAATATAATCCGTCTATATCTGAAAATAAAATCAATAAATCAGCATCAACAAGCTCTGCAACCATTGCAGAAAGAGTATCGTTATCGCCAATTTCTATTTCATCAAAGGACACAGTATCATTTTCATTCACAATAGGAATTATACCCATATCCAAAAGAGCTGTAAATGTGTTTTGTATATTTCTTTTTCTTCGTGGTACAGCTACATCGTCTCTTGTTACAAGAATTTGTGCAACAGTGTTGTTGTATTCGGAGAACATTTTATCGTATAAATACATAAGCTCACATTGACCCACTGCGGCAATTGCTTGCTTTTGACGTGTATCTTCGGGCTTTTTTTCAAGACCAAGTTTTCCAACTGCAACACCGATTGCTCCCGATGTAACAAGTATTATTTCCTTGCCCTGATTTCTCAAGTCGCTTAAAATCATAGCCATAGTATCTATTCTTTTTAGGTTCATTTTTCCTGTATCATATGTAAGAGTAGATGTTCCCACCTTAATAACAATTCTATGTGCATTTGATACATCCTTTAATATACTATCCATTTTGTTCCTCCATATAATTACTTATAACAAAGTTTGCAAGGCTCTTTACCGATTTCTTTTGCTTGATTAAGTGTTATCTCTTCTCCGTCTTCCTTTAAAACACCACAATCCTGTTTATGATATTTCTTACCTGATTTCGTTATCCAGACACATTCAGAAATATTGTTGCTGTATTCTTCAGTTTTACCATTATCATCACCCGATTTTTTAACATTATCGATCTCATTAACAGGATTTTCAAGAGCATCGATGCGTTGCTCCAATTCGGTGACTTTTTGTGATAATAAATCATTATATAATAGCAGGCTATTGTATTCACTCCTTTTTATTCCTGTAAACGAATAAACGCAAAATCCTGCAATAAATGCTATAATTGCAAGTATAACAACTATAAATTTACTTTTTGTATGTTTTCTTTTGTTGTAATCGTTGTACATTATACCTCTCCCTATTTTATAAGGAATTTAAGAGTAATTCTTTTGCATGATTATATGCAGACTGTGTTATCTCGCCGCCGTCTATTATTCTTGCAAGCTCCATAACACGTTCCTCTTCATCAAGATATTTTAAACTTGTTGAAGCCATTTCTCCGTCTGTATTCTTTGTTATAAGGTAGTGGTTATCTGCATACGCAGTAAGCTGCGGTAAATGTGTTATACAAATAACCTGTTTTAATTTTCCGATTTCTTTAAGCTTGTGTGCGATTTTAAGAGCCGCTTCACCCGAAACACCTGTATCAATTTCATCAAAAATTAATGTATCAACATTATCAGCCGATGCCAGAATAGACTTTATTGCAAGCATTACTCTTGATAATTCACCGCCCGATGCAATACTAACAAGAGGTTTTAGTGGCTCACCCGGATTAGTGCTAATCATAAATTCAACCCTGTCCATTCCATTTTCAAAAAAATCATCAGTTTCTTCAATTGCAATAGACATATGTGCCTTATCTATATTAAGCTCGTGTAATGCTTTTTCAATATCTGCAGATAATACATCAGCAGCCTTTTTTCTTGTTTCTCTTAAATCTATACCAATATTTTTCAAGTCACTTGTTTTACTTTGTATTTTGGCATTAATTTCTTCGAGTTTTTCATCGCTTGTTATTATATCATCAAGCTCTTTTTGAGCTTTTTTTGCAAACTCATTTATTTGCTCAATGCTTTCGCCGTACTTTCGTTTCAGCTTTGATATAAGATCAAGCCTTTCTTCAATATCATTTAAAATGTTTTCATCATATTCTATACCCTTGCCAAAATGTGAAATATCATGAGAAATATCCTCAATTGAATACATTGCCGATGACAAACCCTCATATGCACTCTCCAGGCTTTTATCATAATCTTTTATACCTTCAAGAGCTTTTAGAGCAACACTTAAGCTATCATATGCAGACGGAAAATCTGTGTTTTCATATAAATTTGCATATGCTTCATCTATACCTTGCGTGATTTTCTCTGCATTTTCATATATTTGGCGTTGTTCCTTTAAGTCTTCATCTTCATTATTAATTAAAGCTGCGTCAGTAATTTCTTTTATCTGGTATTCCAATAAGTCAATACGTCTTAATTTTTCCTGTTCATCACATTGCAAGTTGTCTGCACGTTTTTTTAATTCCAATAACTCGTTTCTATTTTTTACATACTCCTGTAAAAGACTTTTATTATGTGCAAATGCATCAAGAAAATTTATATGTTTTTTTGGTGAAAGTAATGCCTGATTATCGTGTTGACCATGAATGTTTATTAAATACGAGGTTAATTCTCTTAACATAGACAACGTAACCATAACACCATTTACCTTTGCAATGCTTTTACCCTCATTATTAACTTGTCTGGTAATTATTATTTGTTCTTCATCTATTTCAATGAAATTATCCAAAAGAAATTTTTTTGACTCATCATTTGCACTAAAAACAGCTTGAACACCGGCACTTGTTTTTCCGTATCTTACAAGCTCCTTATTTGTTCTCTCGCCTAAAATCATATTAATTGAATCAATAATTATTGATTTACCGGCTCCTGTTTCACCTGTAAGAACAGTCATCCCATCACGAAAATCAATATCAATGCTGTCAATTACAGCAACATTTCTTATTGATAGCTTCTCTAACATATTAATCCTCCGAACTTACTGACGGACATTTAAAAAATCGTCTTAAATTTTCTGTTAAAGCATTTGCTTCTTCAATTCCATGAGCGATAATGAGTAATACATCATCGCCTGCAATTGAACCCAAAAAGTCGCCCTTCATAGTATTATCAAGCGACGCACCAACAGCCGATGCCATTCCCGGATATGTTTTTATAACAACAGTATGAAGTGCACAGTCAATTTCTAAAACAGTATCAGATATTGATTTAATATTTCTCTCAACACCAACACGCTGATGCGAAGCCTCTGCATAAACTGTTCCGGCTTCAGACGGAACTTTAATAATACCAAGTTCCTTTATATCTCTTGATACAGTTGCCTGTGTAACATTAAAACCGCTTTCCTTTAGCTTTTTAATTAACTGCTCGTGTGTTCTTAACTGATTATCCTTAATAATTTTTAAAAGAGCCGCTTGTCTTTTATATTTCATATATAATCCTCCTTAGGTATGTATTACGGAAGCTTATGCAGTAATGCATCAAAGAATGAAAAATTATTTACTTTTATTATCTTAAATTCATATTTTGATTTTGTTATTATTATTTCATCACCAACATCAAGTGTTTCTTGTACATCACCATCAAATGCAACAACCGCATAATTATCACGATACTCTTCATTTAAACGAATCACAATTTTCTTTTCTGCAGGCAAAACAGCACTTCTTACACTTAACATATGCGGACAAATAGGCGTTGCTATATATAACTGCATATTAGGATCAACAACAGGACCTCCTGCAGAGATTGAATAGCCTGTTGAGCCTGTGGGAGTTGCAATAATAAGTCCATCTGCAATATATTTATTTACAAGCTCATCATCTGCATATAGCTCAACATTTATAAGCTTCGATTGTGTGTTTTTGGAAACAACAATATCATTTAAGGCATGAAAACTTTGTTTTTTATCCTTCTTAACAATTTGTGTCTTAATAAGCATTCTCGATTCAATCTTATAGTCGTCATTTAATACTGCATCAATAGCATCTTCAATATTATCAGGTTCAGCCTCTGTCATAAATCCTATTCTACCAAGATTAACACCAAGCACGGGAATGTCATTTTTGGCACACATTGTTGCAATTTGTAGTATTGTGCCATCTCCGCCAAGAACAATCATTAAGTCTACATATTCAAATAACTGCTCATACTTAACATAATTAACTTCAAAACCAAGGTCGCTGTACGCTTCATCTATGTAAATCTGTGCCCTACCTTTTAATATATTTATAACTCTTTTTGTGTTTACAAACTCATTGTCCTTTAAACTGTTAAAAACAATCGCTATTTTTTTCAAAAGGAAATCACCTCTTTTTACAAAAAATGTTTATTTATTCATTATATTATACACCATTTTAACGTAATTTGCAATAGTTAAATTAAATTGTTTATAAGTAAAAATCCTAATTAGTTGACTTTTTATTTAAAATATGCTATAATAACAAAAGTATATTGTTTTAAATCTTTTTTGAATTTTTATACAAGTAATCTAATGTCGTATTTTGTTTATTTATAGATATAATATGGCATTAATTATATATTTTTGTATATTTTAACCAAAAAAAGTTTAAAAATCACTCGTTTTTTTTAAAAATAATTTTCTAAAAACTATTGAATTACTTTTAAAAAAATAGTAAAATGGATGTATATAGTATTAATATACCTTAATTTAGCAAAGTCAAACCACGAAGGAGGATATATAAATGAGCGTTATGCCTATTGATTTAGAAGAAAACAACGTTTTGGAAGGTGCCAGAATTAAAGTTGTTGGTATTGGCGGCGGCGGAAACAATGCCGTAGACAGAATGATTGAAGCTGGTGTTACCAAAGCAGAGTTTATTTGTGTTAATACAGATGCACAACAGCTTTCTAATGTAAAAGCATCAACAGTTTTACAAATTGGTACAAAACTAACAAACGGTCTTGGTGCAGGTGCAAAGCCTGAAATCGGAAGACAAGCAGCAGAAGAAACAAAAGACGAAATTAAAAATGTTGTTAAAGACGCAGAAATGGTATTTGTTACAGCCGGTATGGGCGGCGGTACAGGTACAGGTGCAGCTCCAATAATTGCTGAAGCTGCAAAGTCTTTGGGAATACTTACAGTTGCAGTTGTAACAAAGCCATTCTTCTTTGAAGGACCTCAAAGAATGAGAAATGCCGAAGAAGGAATTAAGCAGTTAGCTGAAAGAGTTGATGCTATTGTTACTATCCCCAATGATTTATTACTTAAGATTGCAGATAAAAAGGTTACAATAAATGATTCATTTAAGCTTGCTGATGATGTTCTTCGTCAAGGTGTTCAAGGTATAATTGAAGTAATCACTCAAAAAGGTATTATGAACTGTGACTTTGCAGACGTTAGAACAATTATGAAAGACAGCGGTGTGGCTCATATGGGTATCGGTATTGGCAAGGGCGAAACTGCAGCTCAAGACGCAGTTCGTGCAGCAATTGAAAGTCCATTACTTGAAACAAACATTGCAGGTGCTACAAATGTACTTCTAAACATCACAGGCGGCAGCGAATTTTCACTTGTTGATATGGGTGAAGTATCGGGCATTGTTCGTGATATGGTTTCTGAAGAAGCTAACATAATTGTTGGTACTGCTGTTGATGATAACCTTAAGGATGAAATTAAAGTAACATTAATTGCAACAGGATTAAACGGCGATTCAAGAAGAAACGGTGAATTTAAGAGAAATGTTCCAAAGTTTAATTCATCAGCTTCTTCAAGCGACAGAACATCTGTTAAGAGAAATGTTCCATCATTTTCATCATCAAACGATGACGATGCAATATTCACAAGAAAGTTAAAGCCAGGAATGAGCAACATCGACGTTCCATCATTCTTTAAAAACTAATATTTGAATTTTTACAGGCTGTTGCAAAGCTTTGCAACAGCCTCTTTTTTAGAATATATACAGAAAAGAGGAAAATATATGATTATTTCAATAAAAAAAGCGGTTTTACATATTTTAGATGCAAATTCAGGCATAACTGTGTATTCCGATAATGAGCTTGACGTATCTGATGGTATGATTAATGCTTTTTTGTCTAAACATATAGACAGACTATTAGAAGAATGTTGTTTACGCAGCGGTGAATTTAAAGATAACAGCGGTTTTCTGTATAGACTGCGTGAATATTTTAGTGATAGCAATTTTGTTACATTTTCACAATTTGTTGCACACAGAATATATGACGGAATTTCAAATGCATCTGAAACAGAATCGTGCGATGTGGTTGTGTGTGATTGTATTGTAAATGATCAACCTATTATTGCAATACTAAAATTTGATAACAAAACAGGATTTACACATCAGGTCATACAAGACAATGGAAAAATTAAAAACTCACTAATAAATCACTATGCTATCTTGCCTATGCCCACTCAACGCCTTAGTGAATGTGCTTTTGTGTATACCGACACACTTGAAATTAAATACGCCGGCAAAAAACGCGTTATTGACGGTGAAAAGACAGATCTTATAGCCGACGTTCTGTTAGAGGGTATATTCGACCTGTCAGCACGCGAAGCAATTAATAAGGTAAAAAAAATAGCAAAGAGTGTAACAGAAGCTAATGGCGGCGACTCAATTGAAACAAATGCAAAAATCAAGCAATATATTGTTGATAACATTGAAGATAATAACTTTGAATATGTTGACACAAAGAAGATTGCTGAAAATATATTTGACGGAAAACCGGTTATGAAGCAGGAGTTTGTTGAAAAGCTCGAAAAAGAGGAGATCCCTGAAAAAGTTGAAGTTACAAGCTACGTAACAAAGAAGATGACCTCTAATGTTAAAATAGTTACAGATACAGGAATAGAAATATCCTTCCCTGCCGAATATTACAGAGATAATGACCATATCGAGATAATAAATAACGATGATGGTACAATTTCAATACAAATAAATAATGTTGCCGAAATAATTAATAAATAAATTTTAACCAAATTAACAGTTGTTGCATATTCTATATCAAGCGTAAGCACTATAATGCTTTCCAATATAGAAAGGAGTTTTTGATATGGAAAAATGTAACGACAAAAACAACTGTTGCGGAACAAACTTCCGTGAAGCCGTTTGCATACATACAGACAAAGTATACGATAGCTGCCGTGATAAAGACTGTCTTGAGAATATAAGAGTATATCTTACGGCGTGTGGTCAGGAGGTTATAGACAGAGCAATAAATGTTAAGTGCACAAAATCGGAAATTATATGGGTATTTTCGGATATTGAGCCTGTGCCATTTAACAGAGGCTTTTACTCGGTTGATTTAAAGTATTTCTTTAAAATTACCCTTGCTGTATTTACTGGTGTTGGCACACCAACAACCGTTGAAGGTCTTGCTACCTTTAACAAGAAAGTAATTCTCTTTGGTTCAGAAGGCAATGCAAAGGTGTTTGAGTCAAAGTTTAAGCAGGATGCATTTGATGCTCAATTATGGAAAAAGACAAATATGCCAAAAGCTGTTGTTGAGGTTGTTGATCCTATCAGCTTGGGTGCAAAATTAGTTGACGTAAGAAGCTGCTCAAATAATTGCTGTTGTGATGACGATTTTGATATTGCATCTGTTCCCGAATCAATTTGCAGAGTATTTAACGATAGTCTTGCAATTGGCGGAGAAGCAAAAAGAGTATTTGTGTCCCTTGGTATTTTCTCAATTATTAAGCTTGAAAGAAAAGTACAGTTGCTTATCCCCTCTTATGATTTCTGTATTCCGCAAAAAGAGTGCGTAGGTGCAACAGACGATAATCCTTGTGATTTGTTTGAGAGAATAGATTTCCCGGTTGACGAATTTTTCCCGCCTGAAAGATGTGAATTTCTAGAGTGCGGTCAGGATGACCCTTCTGTTCCAAGCGATAATAACTGCGGTTGCTAAAAACCAAAATACGGCTATATAGCCGTATTTTTTTGTAATAATAAATATAAAAATAACAATATTTTATAAAAGATTTGACAAAATAAAAGAAAATATGTTTTTTAATAAAAAAATATTGAAAAAATGCATAATACGTGATATTATATTTAGTAGATATTTAAATATGTATTTGGTTTTTTAGCCAATTTGTATTATATAAGCAACGAAAGGAATGATTATTAATTATGGATTGTAATGTTAGACCAGAAAATATGAAAAGAATTACTACACCCGAGCTTGCAAATGCATTTATTGAAGAACAAATTACGCTTGTTCGTGAGCAGGTTGGTAATAAAAAGGTTTTGCTTGCACTTTCAGGCGGTGTAGACTCGTCAGTTGTTGCTGCACTGTTAATTAAGGCAATCGGCAAACAACTTGTATGTGTACACGTAAATCATGGTTTAATGCGTAAAGGTGAAAGCGAACAGGTTATTGAAGTATTCCAAAATCAGCTTGATGCTAATCTCATATATGTAGACGCCACAGACCGTTTTTTAGATTTATTAGCAGGTGTAGCTGACCCCGAAACAAAGAGAAAAATTATAGGCGGAGAGTTTATTAAAGTATTTGATGAAGAGGCTGCAAAAATCACTGATGTATCATTCCTTGCACAAGGTACAATTTATCCCGACATTCTTGAAAGCGACGGTGTAAAGGCACATCATAATGTTGGCGGCTTACCCGAAGATATGGCACTTGAACTTGTTGAGCCTGTTAAGCTGCTTTATAAAGATGAAGTAAGAGTTGTTGGTAGTGCATTAGGTTTACCCGATGAAATGGTTTATCGTCAACCCTTCCCCGGTCCCGGTCTTGGAGTTCGTTGTCTTGGTGCAATCACACGCGACAGACTTAATGCTCTTCGTGAGGCTGATGCAATTTTAAGAGAAGAATTTGCAAAGAACAAGCTTGATACAAAGGTTTGGCAATACTTTATTGCAGTTCCCGACTTCAAAAGTGTTGGTGTTAAGGACTCTAAACGTTACGAGGGTTGGCCCGCAATAATACGTGCCGTAAACACAGTAGACGCTATGAGTGCCACAATCGAGGAAATCCCATACGAACTACTACACCACATCACAGACAGAATAACTCACGAAGTTCCAGGTATAAACAGAGTTTTACTTGACTTAACGCCAAAGCCGATTGGAACAATTGAGTGGGAATAATACCATTTAAATACCCATTAGTTTATTTTGCAGACAGTTATTTTAGCTGTCTGCATTTTTGTTGTGTTATTTGTAATTTGAAAAAAATTAAGACTTTCATTGAAAATACACATATTTTATGGTAAAATATATATGTAAATCATATTTCGGAGGTAAATGCTATGATTTATTTTGTAGAAGATGATGCCAATATTCGCAAGCTCGTATGCTATGCTCTTGAAAAAGAGGGTTATGCAGTAAAAGGTTGCAGCCTGCCGAGTGAATTTTGGCAAGAGATAAAAAACGAAAAGCCACAGCTTATTTTGCTTGATATAATGCTTCCCGAAGAAGATGGACTTTCTATATTGGGTAAACTTCAAGCAGAAAGTAGTACATCGAATATTCCTGTAATTATGATTACTGCAAAAGGCAGTGAATTTGATAAGGTAACAGGCCTTGATATGGGAGCAGATGATTATATTGCAAAGCCGTTTGGTATGACAGAACTGACGAGCCGTGTTCGTGCAGTTTTAAGGCGGTATAAAAAAACAAATAAATCGAAAGAATATAAAATCGGGGATTTGTATGTAAATCCCGAAAAGCATATTATAGAGGTTGCAGGCCGTGAAATTACACTTTCTTTCAAAGAGTATTCGCTTTTGATGGTGCTTTTGGAAGCTGATGGCAATGTGGTTTCGAGAGATACTTTGCTTGCCCGTGTATGGGGCGAGTTTTATGATGAATCACGAACTCTTGATGTACATATAAGAAAGCTTCGTATGAAACTTGAAACCGCAGGCGACCTTATTCACACCGTTAAAAATATAGGTTATAAGCTTGGAGGTAATGAAAATGGTTAATAAAATATTTCGTTCAAATTTCTTTACCTCAATGCTCATCTTGCTTATGAGCTTTTGCCTGACTTTTGGTGTGTTGTTCAGCTATTTTGAAGCACAGATGTTTACAGAGCTTGAAAGCGAAGCAAACTACATATCCCACGCACTAAAGAACGAGGGCATTTCATATATTGATAACTTTGACAATGCGGGTAAAAGAATAACTTTGGTATCGGCAGACGGAACGGTTTTGGCAGATACATCAGCCGATATTAAGAACCTTGAAAACCACGCAGACCGCAAGGAAATTAAAGATGCTACTCAAAACGGGAGCGGCACAAGCTCAAGATATTCAAATACTTTGATGCAAAAAAACTTGTATTATGCAAAAAAACTTGATGATGGAACTATACTTCGTGTATCAACCACACAGAATTCTGTTATTATAATACTGTTAGGGCTCCTGCAGCCGCTTATTGTAATTATTGTACTTGCACTTATTATTTCCATTTTCTTGTCATACAGATTATCAAAGGCTATTATAAGGCCGATAAACGAAATTAATCTTGATAATCCTGCCTCAAATAAAACCTACGAGGAATTGACACCACTTCTTAAAAAGATGTCGGCACAGAAAGAAACCATTGATAAGCAGATCAAAGTAGCCGAGCAAAAACAAGAAGAGTTCAGGCTCATAACAGAAAATATGAGCGAGGGACTTTTGGTAATTGATAAGGACAGTAATGTTCTTTCCTACAATCAGACAGCAGTTCGTCTGCTTGAAATTACAGATGTAAAAAGCGGTAGTGTACTTGTATTTAACCGCAGTAAAGGTTTTAGAAATGTTGTTGAAAAAGCCCTTTTAGGAGAACGTGCAGAAAACGATATAACACACGATGGAAACACCTACAATTTAATTGCAAACCCTGTTTATGAAAACAAAAAAATAATTGGTGCAGTTATCGTAATCATTGATATTACCGAAAGTGTAAAGCGTGAGCAACTTCGTCAGGAGTTTACATCCAATGTATCGCACGAATTAAAAACACCGCTTACCTCTATTTCGGGGTTTGCCGAAATGATGAAGTCGGGCGGTACACCTGATGAAACCGTCAAAGATTTCTCGACTTCTATTTATGATGAAGCACAAAGACTTATTAACCTTGTTAGCGACATTATGAAAATATCCGAGCTTGACGAAGGTGTAATTCCTGCCACCCAAGAAAATGTTGACATCTATGAACTTTCAAAGGATATTGTAAAAAGGCTTACGCCTATTGCTGATAAAAGAAATATTACCTTTAACATCATTGGTGATACGGCAAATGTTTATGGTGCAAGAAAAATCCTCGATGAAATGATATATAACCTTTGTGACAACGCTATCAAGTACAACAAAGAAAGCGGAACAGTTGATGTTATTGTTAATCAGGCAAATGCCAAGACAAGTGTTACGGTAAGAGATACGGGAATAGGTATTCCCCAAAACGAGCAAAGCAGAGTCTTTGAACGCTTTTACAGAGTGGATAAAAGTCATTCAAAACTTGTCGGCGGCACAGGTCTTGGTCTTGCAATCGTAAAACACGGAGCTGCATATCACGATGCAGAGGTTTCTCTTGAAAGTACAGAGGGAGAAGGAACAAGCGTAACTATTACTTTTGCAAAATAAAATTATCAATAAAAATACAAAAAATCCTTTAAGCACTTGTTTTGTGGATTTTTTTGTTAACATACAATTAACATACATTTACTTTTAGAATTAACATTACATATGTTAAGCTATTATTGTTAGAATTTTATTATGGATAATTATGGATGTTTTAACAAGGAGGCAATCAAATGACAATTTTTGATGTACTTAATTTGATAGGCGGATTATGTTTATTCCTTTTTGGTATGAATGTAATGGGTGACGGTTTGGAACGCCGTGCAGGAAATAGTTTAAAAGCATTACTCGGCAAGCTTACAAATAATCCGATAAAAGGCTTTTTGACAGGACTTGGTGTTACTGCCGTGATACAGAGTTCGTCAGCAACTACCGTTATGGTTGTAGGTTTTGTTAACTCAAAGATAATGACACTTAAGCAATCCATTGGTATTATTATGGGTGCGAATATCGGAACAACTGTTACTGCCTGGATACTAAGCCTTGGCGGAATTTCAGGCGATAATATAGTTATGAAGCTTTTGAAGCCAACATCTTTTACCCCAATTCTTGCTCTTATCGGAATAATATTTATGATGTTTGCAAAATCCAGCAAGAAAAAAGATGTGGGTACAATACTTCTTGGTTTTGCAACCTTAATGTTTGGTATGAATGCAATGTCATCCGCAGTTTCAGGACTTTCTGATATACCTGCATTCCAAAACTTATTTATAATGTTTAAAAATCCCATTCTTGGTGTTTTGGTCGGTGCTATTCTTACGGCAGTTATTCAGTCAAGTTCAGCATCTGTTGGTATATTACAAGCACTTTCTGCAACAGGTGCGGTTTCTTATGGAGCTGCAATTCCAATTATTATGGGACAAAATATAGGTACTTGTGTAACTGCACTTTTATCTTCGCTTGGTACAAACAAGAATGCAAGAAGAGCCTCTATCATACATCTCTTATTTAATGTTATAGGAACTGTTGTATGGCTTGCGGTATTCAGTATTATTTCAGCAACAGTAAAACCTGCTATTTTAGATGCATCTGCTTCTTATTTGGGAATAGCGGTTTCACATTCCATATTTAATGTCCTCTGCACTGTACTACTTCTGCCAATGTCATCACTTCTTGAAAAACTTGCATATATAGTTGTGCCTGAAGGAAAGGAAACAGAAAAAGTTGTTGAGCTTGATGAGAGACTTCTTGCAACACCTACAATTGCACTTCAGCAATGTTATAATGTTGCAAAGAAAATGGCAAACGAAGCTGTTGAAGGTTTTAAGCTTGCAATTTCAACTGTTAATGAGTATGATGCAAGAAAAGCTGAAAAAATCAGAGCAATGGAAGGCAACACTGACCATTACGAAGATATTTTAGGAACATACTTAACCAAATTATCACGCTCAAAAACATCGGATGAAGATAGTTCCGAAGTTTCAAAGCTCTTAAAAGCTATCGGCGATTTTGAAAGAATTTCTGACCATAGCGTGAATATTTTGGAATCTGTTGAAGAATTAAGAGAAAAGAAAATAGAATTTTCGAGCGATGCAAAAAAAGAACTTGATGTTCTCTTGGATGCCGTATCAGAGATACTTGGTATTACATTCAGCGCATTTAATAAAGACGATGAAAATGCCGTGTATAATGTAGAACCTTTGGAACAGGTAATTGACGGACTTAAATCAATGCTCCGAGATAGACATATTGTTCGTTTGGCAGACGGTGAATGCACAGTTGAAGCAGGCTTCATTTGGGGAGACCTTTTAACAAATTTAGAGCGAACTTCCGACCATTGCTCAAACATTGCAACCTGCTTAATTGATGCAACACATCACAATATGAACGCTCATGAATATAAGCAAAGTCTTATAGATAATAATCCGCAGTTTGATGAAAAGTTTAAGCTTTATGGCGAGAAATATAAATTGAACTGTTAACTTATATGATATGCTCATATTATTTATAGTATACGAAACGATATATGCACCTCAAAAAGTGTCTGAACTTTGGGGTGCATATAATTTTTAACAACTTAATTATTGTATTTATCCCCTATTTATGATATAATATATCTATACATTTAATTAGAGGTTGATAATAATGAAAAAAACAAAAACATTGTTAGTTATATTTTTTATATTCAGCTTTTTATTGCCAAGCTGTGCATACACTAAAAACGTCAGTGAATTAGATGTTGTTGTCAGTATGCAAATCAACAATCCTATAATGAGGGTTAACGGGCAAAAAATAGAGATTGACGAAGGTCGTAATACAACGCCCATTATTAATAATTCACGAACACTTGTGCCTATACGTGCAATTATAGAGGCATTTGGCGGAAGTGTTGATTGGAATGGAGTTACACAGACTGTTACACTTAAAGTTGATGATGATATAATAAAACTTAATATTGACAGTACAACTGCATATTTAAATAACAAGCGTTCATCACTTGACGTTGCACCCAAAATTATAAACGGACGTACAATGCTCCCTATCCGATACATTGCAGAAAGCTTTAACTTGGGTGTGGCTTGGGAAGAAAATGCACGCACAATTTCTATAATCTGTAATGGTTTTGATGATTATGAATACCAAAGATTACAAAAAGAAGTACCGCAATATAGCGGAAAACCATATGTTGTAATTAATAACAATAAGCCATATTTTAAAGATTACGAAATTATAGGCGGCTCATTTGAATACTACAGCAACCTTGATAATTTAGGACGTTGCGGTGTTGCTATGGCATCAGTAGGCACAGATATTATGCCAACCCAAAAGCGTGAAAGTATAAGCTCTGTTATTCCTACAGGTTGGGAAAATGAATATTATGACTTTGTTGACGGTGGCTATGTATACAACAGATGTCATTTAATAGGATTTCAGCTCACAGGTGAAAATGCAAATAAACGAAATCTGATTACAGGTACACGATATATGAACGTTGACGCAATGTTGCCTTTTGAAAATATGGTTGATGACTATATAGAAGACACACGTAATAATGTTATGTACCGTTCAACGCCTGTATTTACTGGGAACAATCTCGTTGCCGATGGAGTTCTGCTTGAGGCTTATTCGGTAGAAGATGATGGCAAGGGCATAAGTTTTTGCGTATACTGCTACAACGTGCAACCAAATGTATACATAAACTATGCAACTGGATTAAATAATTTAGTAAATGAAGTGTTAGACGCCACTACCCCGAACTCAAATGCTATTGCAAACGTATATAGAACACCAAGCGGAAAGAAGTATCACAACGATGCAGACTGCGGAGGTAAAAACAGCTATAAAATTTCAATATCAGAAGCTATAAATGCAGGGCTTTCACCATGTTCAAAGTGTACTGAATAATTATAAAAGCTGACTGATTAAATCAGTCAGCTTTTTCTATACAACCAATAAAACACACAATGGTACTGTGGCAAGGGAAAACAGCGTTGTAATAAACACTGTTTTTGCTGCAAGCTCTGTGTCACCATTATAGTTTGTGGCAAGTAATACTGCTGCATTTGCAACAGGCATTGCAAACAGAATATATGCAACCATCAGCACAAGCTCATTTTTTATAATGTATGTTAATGGCATCCACAACAGCAGCGGAATTGCAATTTGCTTAATAAGTGTCCATACATATACTCGCCAATCATTAAATACACTTTTTACATCCATTTTTGCAAGCGAACAACCAATTAAAAACATTGCAGACGGTGATGTTATTGAACCAACCGAATACACAGCCTCATCTATCACAAACGGCAAATTAATATTTAGAAAATATACAATTAATGCAAACACCGCAAGTATTACACCAGACGAGCATAGTTGTTTTGGGTTAAACGAAGCACCGTTATCGGTATCCTTACTCACAAGCCAAACACCTAATGTATACAGTGAAATATTAAATACCAAATTAAATATTGCTGCATAAAACAAGCCTGTTGTACCACATAATGCACTGATTATAGGAAAACCCATAAAACCAACATTTGGAAATGTATTCATAAATACATATAAGCCTTCCTGGTTCTTTTTTACAAACAGCAACTTTGAAATCAGCCAGCCGATTATAGGTAAAATCACAAAGAACATTACTATTGCGGCAAATAATGCTGATAAAACATCTCCAAGTGCCTGACGTTCTTCTAACTTTAATACAGAGCCCAACACCATACACGGCATTGTAACATTCAAAATAAGCTTTGTAAACTGCCCAACAAAATTATTATCAACAAGTTTTATCTTATAAATGAAATATCCAAGAAGCATTATTAAAAACAACTGCCCCATTTGTGAAATTAAAATCTGTATATCCATTTTTAGTGTCCCTTGAATTTTATTTTGTTTTATTAACTCTTGCAGCTTTAACTGTATTTTTCATTAGCATTGCAATTGTCATTGGTCCAACACCGCCTGGAACAGGAGTTATTGCACCTGCAATCTTTTGTGCACTTTCAAACTCTACATCACCGCACAAGGTTTTATCTGCAAGTCTGTTTATACCAACATCTATTACAACCGCACCCTCTTTTATCATATCACCCTTAATAAAATTAGGAATACCAACTGCAGCAACAAGTATGTCGGCTTGCTTTGTTTTCTCCTTTAAATCCTTTGTTCTTGAATGACTTATGGTAACTGTTCCATTTTGGTGTAGTAAAAGCATTGCCTGCGGCTTACCAACAATATTACTTCTGCCAACAACAACACATTCCTTGCCGCTTACCTCTACCCCACTCTCCTTTATAAGCTCCATAACGCCTGCAGGAGTACAAGGCACAAAGTCATAGTTTCCTACCATTATCTTTCCCACATTTACAGGATGAAATGCATCAACATCTTTTTTTGGATCAATTGCATTAATTATTGTTTCTTCATCTATATGCTTTGGAACTGGAAGCTGTACAAGTATACCTGAAATATCGCTCTTTTTATTTAATGTATCAATCAACTCTAAAAGCTCATCCTGTGTGGTATTTGCACTTAAAGCATATTCCTCTGAATATATACCACATTCCTCGCAAGCTTTTTTCTTGTTATTTACATATACTCTCGAGGCGGGGTCATCGCCCACGATTATTACTGCCAGACCTGGATTTATTCCTTCTGTTTTTAATATTTTCACTTCTTCGGCTATTTCCTGTTTTATTCTCTTTGAAATTTCTTTTCCCATCAGTAGTTTTGCCATTTTTATTTCTCCTTATATTATTTTCGTTTAGTATATCGCCCTTGGGTGGACGTATCAGGCATCTGTTCTGAAAACCTATTAAATCTTCCCTACCCGCTTTCTTTAATGCTTCATACACAAGCTTATAATTTTCAGGATTTTTGAATTGTAGCAGTGCTCTTTGCATTGCTTTTTCCTTTGGTGACTTGGGTACATAAACACTCTTCATTGTTATTGGATCAATACCTGTGTAAAACATACACGTTGAAAGAGTACCGGGCGTGGGATAGAAATCCTGTACCTGTTGCGGATTAATGTTGTTTTCTTTCAAATAAACAGCAAGGTTTATTGCATCCTTTAATGTAGAGCCCGGATGTGATGACATTAAATATGGCACAAGATATTGTTTTTTACCAAGCTTTGCATTAATTTTATAAAACTTTTGGGAAAACTTATTAAAGACACTGTTTTGGGGCTTACCCATATACTTTAAAACATTATCGCTTATATGCTCGGGTGCAACCTTTAGCTGTCCGCTTATATGATGCTCGCATAATTCATAAAAAAACGTATCATCTTTATCGTTTATAAGATAATCAAAACGTATTCCCGACCTTATAAAAACCTTTTTTACACCTTTTAAGGCTCGTAATTTTCGCAATAATTCAAGATAGCTTTTATGGCTAATGTCCATATTTTTACAAGGTGTTGGGAATAAGCATTGCTTATCTTTACAAGCACCTGATTGAAGTTGTTTTTTACAAGCGGGACCTCTAAAATTAGCGGTAGGACCTCCAACGTCGTGTATATACCCTTTGAAATCCTTATCCTTAATCATTTCTTTTGCTTCTTCAAGTAATGAATTGTCACTTCGTGATGTAACAATTCTGCCTTGATGGAATGCAAGTGCGCAGAAGTTACAGCTGCCAAAACAACCTCTGTTTGCATTAAGGGAGAACTTAACCTCCTTTATTGCCTCTATACCGCCGTTTTTTTCATATATATGGTGATAGTTTTTAATATATGGCAGACTATACACTTCATCAAGTTCTTCGGTGTTTAAGGGTATCATTGGGATATTCTGAATTAAATATCTGTCACCATGCTTTTGTGCAATTGATTTACCCATAAAAGGATTTTGTTCAAGGTACTGTATTCTGCACGAGTTTGCATATGCCGTTTTACTTTCAACACATTCCTCATAGCTAGGTATTATTATGTCCTCTTCACGCGTTTCCTTTGAAATATAGCATGTGCCTGCAACATCAGTTATATCCTTTATATTTTCACCATTATTTAATCTATCGGCAATGGCAACAATCTGCTTTTCGCCCATACCATACATAAGCAAATCCGCTTTTGTATCAAATAAAATTGAACGACGTACTTTATCGTCCCAATAGTCGTAGTGTGCAAATCTCCTCAAGCTTGCTTCTACTCCGCCAATCAGAATAGGTACATCCTTAAAGCATTCTCTAATTCTGTTACAATATACAATTGTTGCTCTGTCGGGACGCATGCCTGCCTTATTACCCGGTGCATAAACATCCTCACTGCGTCTTTTTTTACTTGCAGTGTAGTGATTAACCATACTGTCTATGTTCCCTGCACTCACAAGCACTGCAAGACGAGGCTTACCCATTTTAATAAAATCGTCCTTTTTATTCCAATCAGGTAAGGATACAATACCAACCTTGTAGCCGTGTTTTTCAAGCACTCTTGAAATTATTGCATGACCAAAAGACGGATGGTCTACATAAGCATCACCAACTATATATAGAAAGTCGAGCTGTTCCCATCCTCTTTTTTTCATATCTTCGGCACAAATTGGCAAAAAATCATTCATCATAGTCATCATCCTGCGAGGAAGCATATGCCATATCAGCATGGCTAACCAATACATCTCTCGGCTTCGAGCCATTGGCACCGCTTATTATTCCTCTTGCCTCCATCTGGTCAACTATTCTGCCTGCTCTTGCATATCCAACACCAAGTCTACGTTGTATCATAGATGTTGAGATTTTGCCAAGCTCAATTGCAAGTGCAATAGCCTCTTGCAATAATGGGTCGCCATCCTCTTCAACATCAGGTGTTACACCGTTTTCGCCTGTTGCACATCTTTCAATTTGTTCTGCCAAATCTTCGCTGTAATGTGTATCTCCCGAGGTTTCCTTTATAAAGCTTAAAACCTTTTCAATTTCTTTATCGGAAACGAATGCACCCTGTACTCTTGTAGCATTTCTTGCACCCATAGGATGATATAGCATATCACCCATACCTAAAAGCTTATCTGCACCGCCTCTGTCTAATATTGTGCGGCTATCCACCTGTGATGAAACAGAAAATGCTATTCTTGATGGTACATTTGCTTTAATAAGGCCTGTTATAACATCAACAGACGGTCTTTGAGTTGCAATTATAAGATGTATACCTGCAGCTCTTGCAAGCTGTGCCAAACGACAAATATAATCCTCAACCTCTTTTGCAGCAACCATCATTAAATCTGCAAGCTCGTCTATTATTATAACAAGATTAGGCATTTTATCGCCACCTGTTTGTTCCATAAGCTGATTGTATGCATCAATTTTTCTAACGCCGGTTTCTTTAAAGCGTTCATATCTTCTCATCATTTCAGATACCGCCCAATTAAGTGCACCAGCTGCCTTTTTGGGATCTGTAACAACAGGAATTAATAGATGCGGTATACCGTTATATACACCCAACTCAACAACCTTGGGGTCTACCATAATAAGCTTAACTTCATCAGGCTTTGCCTTATAAAGTATACTCATAACAATTGTGTTTATACAAACCGACTTACCGCTGCCTGTTGCACCCGCAATAAGCACGTGTGGCATTTTTGATATATCACCAATAACTACATTACCGCCTATATCCTTACCTAACGCAACAGTCAATTTAGATTTTGCATCTTTAAATTCAGGCGAGTCTAAAATTTCTCTTACCGATACCATACTAACCTTTGTATTTGGTATTTCAACACCAACTGCCGCTTTTCCGGGCACTGGTGCAACAAGTACTGTTTGAACTGCAAGATTTAGAGCAATATCATCTGCTAAACCAACAATTTTTGAAAGCTTAATACCTGTATCGGGTTGAATTTCAAAACGTGTTACAGCAGGGCCTTGTGTAACGTGTAAAAGCTTTGCTTTTACACCAAAATCAGCAAGAACGTTTATGAGCTTTTCCGCAGTACGTCTCAATTCATCACGTCTGTCGTTAGATAAGCTTGCAGGCTCATTTAATAGCTCAATATTGGGATATTCATACTCAATTTGTTCGTATTGAATTGCATTATCAAGCTCTTCATTATACATTTGCTTTTCTTCATCTGTAATTTTAGAAGCCTTTTCACTATCTTTATCAACTATTTCTTCTTGCACATATTCATTTCTATCAGGTTTTTGTAGCATAATTTCTTCATTATCTGTTGCTTCCTGTAATATTTTTTTATCGTATTCGCTAAAAACCTCATCTATACCATCACTCGTTATTTCACTGGTGTTTTCTAAATCACCACTATTAAAAATCAGATGGCGTTTTCTTTCTTTATGCTGTAACTTTTCTTCATCTAATGGGTTAACCTTTTCCATTGGTTTATTATATTCACCATTTTTTATTTCATCTATAAGCTTTATAATATAATTCCAGACTTTTTTTGCACCAATTACACACCATCTGCCTATGTATGAATAAATAAGAACATTTGTCAGTTTACTAATACACCATATGAAAAATAAAATAAGAACAAGTATTGTTGCCGGCTTTTGTATAAGACTAATTAAAAATGACGCAATCACTGTGCCAATAAAACCGCCTCCAATACCTTCTTTTCCCCAGTGATAAGCATAGTAATTTTCTATACGAAAAATAATGCTTAAAAAAGCACCTGAAGCTACTAAAGCACCAAAACCATATAAGATTTTAAACCAAAAATCTTTGACTGATTTATTTATTATATAATATATTGTTACGCCACCAATTAAAACAGGCAGAAAATATGCCATAAAGCCAAAAATACCGAATAATACATTATGTATTGCTCCACCAATTATTCCGCCCCCATCCATATTTATGTATATAAATATAGCCAGAAAAGCTGTAACAAGCAAGCCTGATGCACAGTACACACCAAAAACATTAGTTGGTTTATTATTAATATTATTTTTTGAAGTTGTTTTTTTATTTACACTCTTCTTTTTGGACGGAGTAGATTTTTTTGGTGATTTATTTGCCATTTTCTTTTCTCCTTTAAAATATGTTATTTGACCCCTTCAGGGATATGACGTATTATATTATTATAAATTTTCCACATATACAGTGATGAAACCGCAAGTGACATTATTTCAGCTATTGGGAACGACCACCAAACTGCACTAAGACCGCTAATCTTTGACAGTATAAAGGCTACAGGAAGTAATATTACAAGCTGACGTGCTACCGAAACAATTAAACTATACATTCCGTTACCCAACGCCTGAAAAACACTGCCTGCCACAATACAAAAGCCTGCTGCAAGATATGAAATTGATATTATTCTTAAGGCAGGAACACCAATTTGGAGCATTGTGTCTGATGCTTCAAACATACCTAAAAGCTTATGCGGAATAATCTGAAATACCAAAAATCCAACAAATGTGAGAATCACGGCATACAGAACGCTTAACTTTATTGTTTTAACTAATCTTTTTCTGTTTCCAGCACCGTAATTATATGCAATAATGGGTACCATTCCATTATTTAATCCAAAAACAGGCATAAAGAACATACTTTGAATTTTATAATATATACCAAATACCGCAGTTGCAGTTGATGTAAAGCCGATTAAAATCAAATTAATTCCGTAATTCATAACCGAGCCTATAGCCTGCATTATAATTGACGGTGCACCCACCTTGTATATAACTCCAACCATCTGCTTATCAAGCTTAAAGCCTTTAAATGATATTTTAATTTCTTTATTAACCTTAAAGTTAAAGAATATTGCCAGTGCACCCGCAATAATCTGACCTGTAACTGTTGCAACAGCTGCTCCTACAACTCCCATTTTAGGAAATCCACACAAACCAAAAATTAATATTGGGTCCAAAATAATATTTATTATTGCACCTGTTACCTGTATGTACATACTGTACAGTGTTTTTCCTGTTGATTGAAGTAATCTTTCAAATATAACCTGTGTATATACACCAAAAGACATAATGCAGATTATGCTTGTATACTGAACACCATAGTGATATATTTCATTATCTGTGCCAGATGTTTGACTAAAAAAGAACGGTTTTACACCAAAAATTCCAATAAGCACAAATAATAAATAGCTAAACATCAATAAAAGTATACCATGCATAGCAGCACTGTTTACTTTTTCATAGTTTTTCTCACCTAATGCACGTGATAAAACTGCATTCACACCAACACCTGTACCTGTGGCAACTGCTATTAAAAGTATTTGAATAGGAAATGCAAGCGATACTGCAGAAAGTGCATTTTCACTTATCATACTAACAAAAATACTGTCAACTATATTATACATTGCTTGTACAAGCATAGATATCATCATTGGTAAGGACATTGAAACCAGTAGTTTATTTACAGGCATAATACCCATTTTATTTTCTTGTTGCATAATTTCTCCATTCTGTTGTGTTTTTTATTTTAAGATTACCTTTATTGCTTCATCTACTGTGCAAACATTCTGCTCTCCGCTAATAAAATCTTTTAATGCAATTTTATTTTGCGATATTTCATCATCACCCACAATAATAACATACGGAACATTAATTTTGTTTGCATAATTCATTTTTTTCTTGAATTTTTTATTCTCATAGTAGGTTTGTGTTTTTATTCCTGCTTCTCTTAATTTTGACATAACCTTAATACAGTAGTCTAAATTATCTGTCATAGGTATAATTAATGCTTCAATCGGTGATGTTTTATCCATATTAAAGAAGCCTGTTTCCTTAAGCACTGTATATAGTCTTGTTACACCTATAGAAATTCCAACACCAGGAAGCTTTTGTTCTGTGTAAAAGCCTGCAAGATTATCGTATCTTCCGCCGCTGCACACACTGCCAAATTCAGGATGGTCTTCTATAACGGTTTCATAAACTGTACCTGTGTAGTAGTCAAGTCCGCGTGCAATTGAAAAATCTATCATAAAATTGTCTTCACTAACACCAAAACCTGCAATTGCAGCCACAACAAGCTTTAGCTCATCAAGTCCATTATCGTAGGTTTCGTTTTTACCTGAAAATTCCATAGCCTTTTTAAGCTTCTCATTGTTTGTGCCAACTATACCAACAAAGTCTAAAATTGTATTAGCCTTTGTATTGTCAACACCAAATTCAGATAATTCCTCAATAATCTTTTCCTTGCCAATTTTTTCAAGCTTATCTATAACACGTAAAATATCCTCAACCTTATCGGATAATTGATGCATTTCAAAAAAGCCTGTTAATATTTTTCTGTTATTTATTCTTATTTTAAATCCGTTTATACCAAGTCCTTTAAATATATCAGCTATAATTGCGGGAATTTCAGCATCGTGCATAACACTTAATTCACCATCACCTATTATATCTATATCTGCCTGATAAAACTCTCTGTAACGTCCCTTTTGTGCTCGCTCACCACGATATACCTTGCCAATTTGATAACGCTTAAATGGAAATTCAAGCTCATTGTAGTTTATAGCAACATACTTTGCAAGCGGTACAGTTAAATCAAAACGCATTGTTAAATCTGTATCGCCTCTTTTAAAGCGGTATATTTGCTTTTCTGTTTCACCGCCTGCTTTTGCAAGTAACACTGCCGAGCTTTCCAAAACAGGAGTGTCTAATGGGTAAAAACCATATTTTTCATAGTTATTCCGTAGAACTGACAGTATTCTCTCAAATTCAATTTGTTCCTTTGGTAATAACTCCATAAAGCCAGTTAGTGTTCTTGGTTTTACCATACTCATTATATCTTCTTCCCCTCTGCTTTTATTGGACCTTATAAAGTTGGTTATCGCCAATACTGACAACACACTCTAAATCCTCTAAAATATTATAATTTATATTTTCTTTTTCATATCTGCCAACATACACATATGAAATATTATTTTCTCTGCAAAATTCAAATAACTCATCTGATGATGAATTATATATATTATTAACCTCTCCACTTCTCTTCTCATATTCATCTGTAAAACCATGAAAATATACATAAAGCGAAGAACCCACATATACATTCCTACCTGCTAATGATACAACAGGGTTTATGTGATTTGTTTGTGTTAAAAATACTGCATCACTTGGTGTATTTTCTTTTATATATTGTGCTATTTTAATATCATCATCACTATACGTTTGATATTGACCGCCCGAAATATATTCTCTGCAGACAGTTAACACTCCCGATAATGTAAACAATATTACAGTTAATACTGCAAAATACGATTTGAGTTTTAAATCTTTTATTTTTCTGTAAACCTCAACTAAAAAGTCGCATACAATAATAAGAATTATCATATAAGTAATATATATGAGTTTATTATTGTCGTATGGGTTGGGCTGAAATTGTATAAATTCAGCTATTGCAAGCACAAATAAGCCTGCTATAAAAAGCTTCTTCCTATCAGAATTCACATTGAAAAAAGCGGGCAGTGCAAGCAAAAAGGTTAAACCCCAATTTTTAATATAAAACCACAAATATGTGTCGGAAACATTAACCCAATTAAATTTAAATTGTAAAAAGGACTCATTTCCCACTGTTTGTGAAAATGTCCAGAAGCATAATTGTGGCATTGCGATTGCAAATGCAATTAATCCGTATATAATCCAATTTATCAGATATTCTTTCTTATTTTCATTATTAACTAAATATGCAATAAACAAAACGGCACTTATTATAGCAAGTGCAAGGAATGAGTGTGTATGAATCATTGGCATACACCCTGCTATAACTCCAAGTAAAATATATATTTTACGGTTATTTTCTTTTATTGCATCTATCAACAAATATATGCATAGAATTATAACACACCAGCCAGCCATTGTTGTATGCTGCGGAATAATCATATCACATATTGTGTTTGACCATCTTATATTCATTTCATTATAGTTGGTTGGTGTTTTATAATATTGTGTAAAAATATCGGTAAAAATATTTGGATTTTCTTTTATACCATCCAGAAAATATGCAAAGCCAAAACCACCGTTAAAAAAGAAAAATACTGTTGCTATAACGGCGGCTGATTTTTTTTGTGTTATTTCATATGATAGAATATAAAATCCCATCACAAGAATTGCACTCATACAATAGCTTGGTATGAGCATTGCCCATCTTAAAGGTGTACCCAAAAGATATAGGCTTGATGAGAGCATATCCGAAAAAAACGGATAATTAAGCTTATATCCCGACAAAAAAGCATAGTCTGGCGGAAACTTTCCTTGCTCGGCAATACTTGTTATAAAACCAAGGTGCATTTGTAAATCGCCATAGGTTGATTGTCCGCTTGATACACCTCCGTCGGGATACGGTGCTAAAATATGATTTGTTAGTAATATACATATTAAAAATGTTATTGGAGCAATAAGATACAATATAATCTTAATATCTATTGTTTTTTTCATGTGAGTGCTTGCTTCATCGCTTGAATTATGTATTTTTAAAAGAAAATACGGTATTATTGAAATAACAGCAAGCAATATATGAATCACATACGAAAAAGAAAACAATGCAGCAAATGGTACAATACCAATCATCAGTATAAGATTACCCAATATTGCTCCAAACCACACACGAAAATAAATATCTTTTTTATTAAATAACAGATTAGAATATAAAAAACCCACTGTTAAAAAGTAAAAATAAGATATTATTCCAATCATTTCTCCAGCGCCTCGTCAATTACCTTTGCAAGTTCTTTTTTGTCGGACATACTTGGTTCAAATGCACACAAGTCGTTGTTTGTATCGAGCATAATCAAAAATGGTGTATTACCCTCAACCATTGGGAAGCTCTTTAACGAATCGGGGTCTTCATCAACGTCTTTTATATCAAACACAACCTTACCGTCATATTTTTCTTTTAAAGATTCAACCGCCTTTATTTCTTCTTCATATGTAGCATCAGATTTGCTTACAAAATACATAAATGTTGGCTCAACCTTATTTTCATCTGCTGTATTGGTTGTTGCTGAATTGTTGTTTACAAGCACAACTATACCTATTACTGCAAGCACTAATATAACCGCTGCAATTATTATTGCCATTAACTTTTTGTTTTTCATTTTCATTTCCTACCTTTCAATTTGTAATTTTACAATTTCCAACGCTCTATTTGCGATTGCAAGATAGCGTTCTGTTTTTTTCTTTATTTTTTTTTCGATACCCTCAATGATGCCAAAATTAGCATTCATTGGCTGAAAGTTTTGTTTTGACGCAGTTGAAATATAAAGCGGTAATGCTCCTATTGCAGTTCTTGCATCGGGTTCTGTCATATCTAATCCCTTAATAAGTCTTGCAAGATTAAACCCAGCTAAAACTCCGCTTGAAGCACTTTCAACATACCCCTCAACACCTGTGATTTGCCCAGCAAAGAATATATTGGGATACTCCTTCATACGATAAAATCTATCTAATACTTTTGGTGCATTTATATATGTGTTACGGTGCATAACACCATAACGAACAAACTCTGCATTTTCAAGACCTGGTATCATTGAGAAAACTCTTTTTTGTTCTCCCCATTTTAAATTGGTTTGAAAACCAACAAGATTATATAAAGTTGCATCCTTATTATCTTGCCTTAACTGAACAACCGCATATGCGTCATCTTTGCCTGTTTTTGGATTTACTAATCCAACAGGCTTGAGTGGTCCGAATGTGAGCGTTTTTTCACCTCTTTTCGCCATAATTTCAACAGGCATACATCCCTCAAACACCTTTTCATTTTCAAATTCTTTGAGGGGTGCAGTCTGTGCATTTATAAGTTCATTATAAAACAACATATATTCCTGTTCATTCATTGGACAGTTTATATAATCAGCAGTACCCTTGTTGTATCTTGCGGCTTTAAATACTTTAGTGTAGTCTATGCTTTGAGCACTGACAATAGGTGCTGCTGCATCATAAAAATATAATTTATCATCACCCGTAAGCTTTGCAATTTCTTTGCTTAACAGATCGGATGTTAAAGGGCCTGTTGCAATAATTGTATATTCATCAGGATTAATTGATGTAACCTCTTCATTTACAACTGTTAAAAGCGGATGAGACTTTAATTTATCGGTTATAAGCTTTGAGAATACTTCTCTGTCTACTGCCAATGCACCGCCTGCCGGAACCTTTGCAATGTCTGCTGCATACATCATAAGTGAATCAAAAAATCGCATTTCTTCTTTTAGTAAGCCACACGCATTTTCAATTCGGTCCGCTTTAAGTGAGTTAGAGCACACAAGTTCTGCAAAGCCATCCATAGAATGTGCAGGGGAATATTTTTTAGGCTTCATTTCATAAAGCTCAACTGCTATTCCTGCCTTTAAAAGTTGCCATGCTGCTTCACAACCTGCAAGTCCTGCACCTATAACTTTTACTTTAGTGCTTTTTATCGGGTTTTCTTTCATATGCACAATCCTCGTTATAGCAAATTATTTTACTGCCTCTTCCCGTTTTCTTCATTAACAAGCTTCCGCATTTTGGACATTTTTCGTCCTTTACAGGTGCATACCATGCCATAAAATCACATTTTGGCATATTTTCACAACCATAGTAAACTTTACCGCGAGCAGATTTTTTAACAAGTATTTCGCCGCCGCATTTTGGACATTGGGCACCAGTGCCTTCTCGTATAGCCTTTGTATTCTGACATTCGGGATATCCCGGACAAGCCAGGAATTTTCCATAACGCGAAAGCTTATACACCATCTTGCGTCCGCATTTTTCACACACAACATCAGACTCTTCGTCCTTAACCTTGATTTTTTCTACATTTTTTAATGCACTATCGAGATCCTTTTCAAATTGCGGATAAAATTCACTTAAAACCTTTACCCAATAGGTTTTTCCGCCCTCTACATCATCTAATTTGCCTTCCATATCTGCAGTAAATTCAACGTCAACAATATCTTTGAAATTATTTTTCATAATTTCCGTAGTAACCTTGCCAAGCTCCGTTGGAATAAGCTGTTTTTTGCTTCTTGAAACATAACCTCTTGAAACAATTGTAGATATTGTTGGTGCATAGGTTGATGGTCTGCCTATGCCGTTTTCTTCAAGCTCCTTAACAAGCGTTGCCTCTGTATAACGTGACGGAGGTTGTGTGAAGTGTTGCTTTGATATTAAATCGTGTAATTTCAACTGTTGATTTAATTCAAGTTTAGGAAGCTTTTTATCTTTTTCTTCCTTTTCATCACTGCCCTCAACATACACTGCCATATAGCCCTTAAAGGTTAATGTTGAGCCTGTTGCTTTAAATATATGCTTGTTGGCATTTATTTCCACAGTTTCTGTTTGATATATAGCACTCGACATTTGAGAGGCTACAAACCTTTCCCAGATAAGCTTATATAATTTATATTGGTCATTAGTTAACTTACTTTTTATCAGTTCAGGTGTTAGAAGAACTGACGTTGGTCTTATAGCTTCGTGGGCATCCTGTGCTGAACGCTTTGTTTTAAATTGCTTTGGTTCTGAATAATCCTTACCAAAGTTGTTATTTATATACTCATTAACCTCTGCTTGTGCTTCGTTTGAAATTCTTAACGAGTCTGTTCTCATATATGTTATAAGACCAACCGTACCAAGCTTTGTGCCAAGGTTAATACCCTCGTAGAGCATTTGGGCAATCTGCATTGTTTTTGCTGCCTGAAAGCCTATTTTTCTTGAAGCATCCTGTTGAAGTGTACTTGTTGTGAATGGTGGTTGTGCTTTTCTTTTCTTAACACCCGACTTTATATCACTAACAATAAAGTCTGCATTTTTAACCTCATCTAATACCCTTTGCGTATCATCGGAGTTCTTTAGCTTATTTTCCTTGTTATTTACACCATAATATCTTGCTTCAAACATAGGCTTAAGAGAAAGTGGTGAAAGCTTTGCATCAATAGTCCAGTATTCTTGGGGTACAAAGTTTTCAATTTCCTCTTCCCTGTCGCAAATAAGTCTTGTGGCAACCGACTGTACTCTTCCTGCACTTAACCCTCTTTTTACCTTTTCCCATAAAATAGGGCTTATTTTATAGCCAACAATTCTGTCTAATACACGTCTTGCCTGTTGTGAATTAACAAGGTCCATATCTATTGGACGTGGTTCTTTTATTGCTTTTCTTACTGCCGTCTTTGTTATTTCGTTAAATGTTACACGGCATTTTGAATTAACATCAATGTTTAATGCATTTGCCAAATGCCAGCTTATTGCCTCACCCTCACGGTCGGGGTCTGTTGCAAGATATATATTATCCGCTTTTTTAGCTTCTCTCTTTAACTGGGTTAATAAATCGCCCTTTCCTCTTATTGTAATATATCTTGGTTCAAATGAGCCACCCTCAACATCAACACCCAACTGGCTCTTTGGCAAGTCGATAACGTGTCCCATTGAAGCTAAAACTGTGTAATTTGAACCTAAATATTTTTTTATTGTTCCTGCCTTGGCAGGCGACTCAACTATTAATAGGTTTTTAGAAGCCATATGTTTCCTTCCTTTTCTTTATCTTTTTATTCGATAGCATCTTCCGGGCATTTGTTCTATTAGCCCCATCATTTCAAGCACACACAGACTTGTACTCAACTCGCTTGAGTTCATTCCAAGACTGTCTGCTATATTATCAATATGCTTTACATCCTTTGATATGAATTTAATTATTGATTTTTCAACATCATTTGTTGCTTTTTCTATTATTAACGAAACATCAATATTATCTTCCAAAATTATTTCAGGTTTGTTTGATGCTTCATTTTTATTATGCTTAACCTCATCAATTGGTTTAATTGAAGAAGTTTCAACCTCACCCATAACATTTTGTTGGGATATATATCCTGTTCTTTTACGTACCCTGTTCTTAAGCTCGGGATACTGCTCAAGTAAATCTGTAATTTTTGTCATAGGTATTGCACCCTCTTTAATAAGTGCATTTGTACCACCAAGTGTGCTTTCATCAATATTACGAGGCACAGCAAAAACATCCCTGTTAAACTCCTCGGCAAAACGTGCAGTAATCATAGAGCCGCTTTTTTCGGAGCCTTCTATTACAATAATTCCTCGCGAAAGACCCGCAATAATCCTGTTTCGTCTTGGAAATGTCCATGTTGCACCACGTACACCGGGCGGATATTCAGATATCAACATTCCACGCTTTTCAATATTTTGATATAACGCTTTATTTTCTAAAGGATATATAATATCAATACCGCAACCAAGAACTGCAACAGTTTCACCGCCTGCTTTTAAAGTTGCATATGCAGCAACAGAGTCGATACCACGTGCCATTCCGCTTACCACCATTATGCCCCTTTTTGCCATTTCCGAACAAAAAGCAGCAGTTATATTTCCGCCATATGATGTTGAATAACGCGTTCCAACAACACCAATACAAAATTCTTTATTAAGGTCTATGTTTCTTCCCTTAATATATAAAACATACGGCGGACTATCTATGTGTCTTAAAGCTTCAGGATAAAGCTCATCATCATAGGTTAATACTCTTGCACCACATTCCTTGCATCTTTCAAATATCTCATATGCTTCGTCAAGAGATTTATTCATAAGCATATCCTTATCCTTTTGACGCAACTTATAAAACATATCATAATTTTGCGACATATAGATATTTTCAACCGAACCAAAAAAGTTAAACAACTCTTTTAGCTTTGGTGGCGATATACCTATTTGAGTAAGCCAAATAAATTTTAAAATTTTATCCATTGTTGTCTTCTTTCATCTAAAATACACTCTTAAAACAATACTACAAAACAAGCTAAAAGTCAAGACCTGTTTCTTAATACCTCATAAATAAGAATACCAGCAGCAACAGATGCATTAAGTGACTCTGCATTACCTATTATAGGTATTTTAACACTGTTACACATATCTAATACTTCATCTGAAATACCGTTTGCCTCGTTACCAACAACAACCATTACTGGTGCACTGTAATCAACCAATCGATAATCAGACGTATTATCACGCAATGAGCCGCCGTATACCTTTAGTCCTTTGTTTTTCATAGCAAGAATATCCTCGCTCTTAATATTATTTATAATTTTAATATTAAAATATGAGCCCATACTTGCTCTTACAACCTTGGGGTTGTGAATATCAACACAGTTTGGCGATAACATTACCGCACTAAATCCGGCCGCTTCGGCAGTTCTTATAATTGTGCCAAGATTTCCAGGGTCCTGAATGTTATCACAATAAACATACTTACCATGTTTGTCAAACTCAAAATCACTGCTGTTTTCTGTTTTAATAACAGCAATAATACCTTGCGGTGTGACGGTGTCGCATAACTCGGGAAAAATTAAATCATCTACCACAAGCAAATCAACACTATTGGGATATTCAAAATTTATATTATTATAATAATACTCACTAACTGCAATGGTTGAAATTATCCTTCTTGAGTTTATAGCATCACTAACCGATTTTATACCCTCAACTGTATATTCACCATTCTTATCACGTGCTTTTTTGGTTAAGAGCGATTTTATATATTTGTATTTTGAATTAGATGTTGATTTAATCTGGAGCACCTGTGTAACCACCCTTTTAAATAAAATATAAAACAAATATTATACATATAATTTCAATATTTTCACCTTAAGCAAAAATACCCTACTATATTATAGCCTAATTTTTTTAAATTGTCAAATATATCTTTAACATATCATAATATTTTTTCATATTATATTATAAAATTATAAAAAGGGGTGCTGATTTTGCGAGAAAATGTAATATTTGCATTATTTGTAACTGTTATGGCTGGTCTTGCAACAGGTTTAGGTAGCATAATATCTGTATTTACTAAAGGAAACAACACAAAGTTCTTGTCATTTTCGCTTGGCTTCAGTGCAGGTGTAATGATATATGTTTCTATGGTTGAAATTTTTTCAAAATCACGTACATACCTCGAAATTAGTTTTTCACAGCGAGGGGCGGCACTTGTGGCAGCAGTTGCCTTTTTTGTTGGAATACTTTTTATAGGATTAATTGATTTTATTGTCCCCTCTGCTGAAGGTGACATAGGAAATCTGCATAATAAAGAAAAAAATACCAATTTACTTAAAAGAATGGGAGTTATGACAGCACTTGCAATTGCTATTCACAACTTTCCCGAAGGTCTTGCAACGTTTACCGCATCATTGAAGGATCCTCATTTAGGTATTGCTATTGCAGTTGCAATTGCAATACATAATATTCCCGAGGGCATTGCAACGGCTATACCCATTTACTATTCAACAAACAGTAAAAAGAAAGCATTTAAAATATCTTTTCTTTCAGGAATGACCGAGCCTTTAGGGGCAATTATTGGATATTTACTGTTACGACCAATATTTAACGACACTGTATTTGGTATTTTATTTGGTTTTATTTCAGGTATAATGGTATTTATCTCAATTGAAGAGCTATTGCCAATGGCACGGGAATATGAAAAAAGCAAGGCAACAATTATAGGCTTTGTTTCGGGAATGATGATAATGGCTGCAAGTTTAATATTATTTATATAAAAAAAGTCACTACCGTGACTGTCGTTTTCTCATCTCACTTCCATTGGTAGACTTTTAAGTTGTAATTTTCTAAAAGATAACAAAATAAGCTCTGATGATAGGTTATTATCAACAGAGCTTATTGTATATTTTTTTAGATTAATAGCATTTATTATGCTTGACATTTTAATTTTTTTAGTGTATAATATACGATGTTGTTAATTATTTTGCTGCCATAGCTCAGTAGGCAGAGCACTTCATTGGTAATGAAGAGGTCGGCGGTTCGACTCCGCTTGGTAGCTTAAAGGGACTGTAAATGCAGTTCCTTTTTTAGTATAAATAGTTTGTTACAAAACCTTCTCGCATATCAAGATAACCCATAAAATCTTTTGACGTACTTTTATCTATGGTAAATCTCACAACATCAATCCCATCTACACTTGTTAGTGTATTAACAATTGAATAAACAATAAGCTGTTCCGTTTCCCTGCTTGATGGTGTAAAATATTTTTTATTGATATTTACATATGCTGTGTTATCTCTCACTTTAACATTTAATGCATTAGAGTTATTGGGTATAACCCTCCTGATTTTATTATTTTCATCGTGACCTTTAATAAGCTGGTCTATGAGTTCTTTAGCCTGCGACTCTTTATCTCCCTTTGAAATTTCTGTTCTGACACCAATAAGCGAAAAGATTTGCGAATCAACATAATATACTTTTTTATTTTCGTATTCACCATTATCACCAAATGATGTTATTGCACCACCGAGCAAAATAACAAATAAAACCAAAATCAACAATTTTTTCATAACGTATACCTCCAAATTAAATTGCAATAAAAAAATCCCATATACATTATATGAGAATTTTAAATACATTATGCCAATATTTTATTGATTTTTTACTGCTTCCAGTGCCAATGCCAACTGGTCGGGACAGGATGTACCCCTGCCGCCGCAATCAATACCTTTTAATCTTTCAATAACATCATTAATGTGCATACCGCTTACTAATGCACCAACACCTTGTGTGTTGCCGTTGCAACCGCCAATATACGTTACATTTTTCACAATGTCACCATCAACTTCAATTAATATTTGTCTTGAGCATACTCCTTTGGGAGTATATGTATATTTTCCCATTTCTTTATCTCCTTTTTACTGGTTGTTATACGTTTTATGTGTTAAAATTATTTTAACACATAAAATAACAAGTTTCAATATATATTTAAAAATTTCCCGAAATAATAAACTTAAGCCTAATACTATATTCGTTGTTAAAGATATTACATAACTCATTAATTGTAAAATCTACATTTTCATCATCAACAATAACAATAATTTTATTATTAATAAATTTGAATGCTCGTGCATAAGACAACTTTAATAGTGAATTATATACACATTCTTTATATGCTTTTATATTTAACAATTCATACATCTGCATACTTGATTTATTTATTGCATCAAATAAAGGATTTATCTTACATTCATTTAAAGCTGTAACAACATTTTCTATTCTCTCATTTTCATCGCTGATAAATTTTAAAAAATTAAAGACATTTTTCTCATTAATATTAGCTGCAGTTCTATTAAAATCTCTTACACTAATCTTACATAAGTGTGTAATATCGGGAAGATTTATTTTAATATATTCCTTTGCCTTTTTAACTATATTATAATCAAAATCATACTTTAATTCATCCGCATATGCAACTATTACTTTATAGCCTGAAAGAGGTAAAGGCAATAATTTAAAATCCTCCCCTTCAATGTTGGTGCAATAACCTTTTTTTTCGTTAAGAAGCGTAACACATTCACCAACACCTTCGTTTGAACAAATCTGTCTGGCAACAGTTTTACAATCATATGCGGAAATTCCATTAATCTTCATTAAAAGCTTTGTTGCACACACTTTTGACGGTAAAGCATAGTTGAAACAATCACAATTATCAGTATCAAATAAAATTTGTGCTCCGTTTTGTGAGGTATACGTTGTATAATCGCTGATATTCAAAAGCATTTCATTTGAACTTGAGCTGTTTTCAATCTCAAGCTTATTACCGTCGAGCCTTCTGCCTATTGCATATACATATGGCGACATAACACAGTTTAAGGACCTTGCTCCATATATATCTAAAAAACCCAAAAGTGTGTATACTATACCGCATTTTTGCTCATAGAGTTTATTTTTTGAAACACCAAATCGGTTATAGAAATCTTTTTTTAATACCTCAATATTTTTCAAAATCAATCACCTCGCAAAATTATCTTGTGCATTAATTTCAAAAAATATTATATGTTATTATTTAATTTTTTTGAGCTTTGCAAATGTTGCCATAAGTCGTTTTTCGCCTATACTGTCAAAGCGTATAACCAAAATTGCATCCGAGCCGAAACTCTTAACACTTAATACAACACCTCTGCCAAATTTTCTGTGCTCTACAATATCGCCCTTGTAAAAATCAACATCGCCAGCTGGTGATGACTGTTTTGAATATGACGCTTTATTCATTGGCGAGGTGAAATTGTCAAAACCTGCTTGTCTTATTATATCAACACCTCTTGCACCCATAGATGAAACGTCATTTAGCTTATCTTTAGGCAGTTCCTTAAAAAATCTTGAAGGTTGAGATGAAACCGTTTTTCCGTATGATGTTCTGCTTTGTGCTTTAGTTAAATAAAGTTTTTGTTTTGCACGCGTAATGGCAACATAGCAAAGACGTCTTTCTTCCTCAATATCCTCTTCTCTTTCAAGCGAACGCATACTGGGAAACAATCCTTCCTCCATGCCAGTAACAAATACAACAGGAAATTCCAGACCTTTTGCACTGTGGATTGTCATAAGTATTGCACTGTCGATATCCTCATCATATGCATCAATATCCGAAATAAGTGATATACTTTCAAGGTACTCACCCAAAGTTCCGTTATATTCATCATTTTTTTCAAATTCAGCAGCAGAGTTTAATAATTCATTAAGGTTTTCTACTCTAGTTTTTCCCTCCATACTTTCATCCAATAAAAGCATTGTCATATAACCCGAATCGTTCCACACTCTTGTTATAAACTCTTCAAGAGATATTTGATCTACAAGCTTTGTTAATGCTTCAATCAGATTTACAAACTCACGTAGTTTTAAAACAGCACTTTTTAGCTCGCCAAACTGCTCACATACACTTATAACATTATATATAGATTCACCACGATACGCAGCAATATCCTTAACCTTTTCAAGTGTAACCTTACCAATTTTTCTTTTTGGCTCATTTATAATTCTCATAAGACTAACATCATCATTATGATTATAAATAAGGCGTAGATATGCAAGAATATCTTTTATTTCCTTTCTGTCGTAGAAACGCATACCTGCAAGAACTCTGTAAGGCACAGATGCACGCAAAAACTGTTCTTCAATAACACGCGACTGTGCGTTTGTTCTGTAAAGCACAGCACAATCCGAAAAAGAGCCACCCTCATCGTAATGCTTTTTAATTTGTTTTGCAATAAAGTTTGCCTCATCATATTCGTTATATGCTGTAATTGTTGTTATAATATCACCCTCGCCGTTATCTGTCCAAAGTTCTTTACCCATACGCTTTTTATTATTACCAATAACTGTATTTGCAACATCAAGAATATTTTGTGTTGAGCGATAGTTCCTGTCGAGTGTTATTCTTTTTGTATTCTCGTAATCATCTTCAAAACTTAAAATATTACCAATATTTGCACCTCTGAATTTGTAAATACTCTGGTCATCGTCACCAACCACACATATATTTCCGTTTTTTTGTGAAAGCAGGCTTATGAGAAGGTATTGCAGGTTATTTGTATCCTGATACTCATCAACAAGAATATATTTAAACATATTTTGATAATGAGAAAGTATATCTTCTTCTGTGCTTAAAATTTTTACTGTATTTAAAATAATATCATCAAAATCAAGTGCATTACTGTTTTTAAGTTTAGCCTGATATCTATTATATATCTTTGCAACAACAGACATTCTGAAGTCGCTCTCATACATTTTCTCAAAAGCCACTTCGTCAATAACATCATTTTTTGCATTACTTATTATTGAACGCACGTTTTGTAGCGGAAATTTATTATCGTCTATATTTAATTCACGATAACATTCCTTTAAGAGCGTTTTTGTATCAGCAGAATCATATATTAAAAAATCTCTGCCATATCCCAACCTATCAATACACGTTCTTAAAATCCTTACACATCTTGAATGGAAGGTACCAACCCACATATTTTCTGCAACAGAGCCAAGCATAGCTTCTATTCTGTTTTTCATTTCCGTTGCGGCTTTATTTGTAAATGTAATTGCAAGTATATTATTTGGTGAAACCTTAAGCTCACTTATTATATACGCAATACGCCTTACCAGAACAGTTGTTTTACCACTGCCCGCACCTGCAATTACAAGAACAGGACCCTCGGTTGTTGTTACTGCTTCAAGCTGTCTGTCATTTAATCCCTCTAATATTTTATTCATTAAATTACACGTCCCTTATTTTAGTTATATTACAACACTCATTACAACTAACAATATCAGAAGAATTGTACAGTTATAGAGCGAAAATTTCTTTATATAGCTTAATACCTTATCAGGTTGTCTTTTAATATACTCCCTAAACGTTATTAAACTTGCAAGCGATGCAATTAATGTGCCCGCACCGCCTATGTTTACTGCCACAAGAAGCTGTTGATAATTTGCAGTAAATTTTGATAAGAGTATTGCACTTGGCACGTTACTCATAACCTGACACGACAAGACACCATATAGCAGAGTATTCTTTCCAATAATACTTCCCAAAAACTCACTCACAAGCGGCATTCTTGACATATTGCCTGCAAATACAAAAAATGCTACAAACGTTAAAAGTAATGGATAATCAACATCTTTAAGTGCAGATTTATCAAGTATAAATATTGCAATAGTAATTACAACAAGACCAACATAGTATGGCACAACCCTGAACACTACCGATATTGCAAGTATAAATAATATTCCGTATGCAACAGCTTTTTTACAATTAAGCTTAATATTTGTTTCCTTTTTTAAATGCATTTCGTTATTTGGTATTATAAAGCAAAACAGCGTTATAACTGTTATTGAAATTAAAAAAGGCAAAAACATTATTTTGATGAATTCAACATTTGAAATTTTGTAGTACTCATAAAGGTATAAATTTTGCGGATTGCCAAATGGAGTTAACATTCCGCCAAGATTTGCAGCCACGTTTTGCATAATAAACGTAAAATCCATATATTTTTCATTATTGGTAGACATTAAAACATAGTAGCCAAGCGGCAGAAATGTTATAAGTGCCATATCGTTTGCCAAAATCATTGAACCAATAAAGGTTATGTATATGAGTGCAATAATTGCACTTCTTGTCTTTTTAAAGCATATAACAACTTTTTCTGCTATAATTCTGAAAAACCGTATATTTTTTAAGGCACACACGCAAGAAAGTGTGCAAAAAAGACATGTTAATGTTTTAAAATCAAAGTAATTTAAATATTCACTATCAGGAGGAATAATAAAGCATGTTATTATTGCCAGAACAAGTGCAACAATCGTTACTATATTATTTTTAATTAACTCCATTTTTTATCCTTTCGTTTTATATCTTCATTTAAATCTTGATATTTTATATAAGGGATGTAAGGCAAACAAAGTTGCAGTTAAATATCAACCGCTATATCCAATCATAATACGCAACAGTATGTTCTTCAAACTTATTGGCAAGTTCCATGTTTCCTAAAGCATACATATTATTATCCCAAGGGATTGTAAAGGAATGTGTTTTATTCTGATAAAATTCCAAATATTTAGGAGATTTTATTGAATTAAAAAGTGCCATTTGAGTAGATGAATTACACACCGTATCACCAAGTCCTGAAATGATATATGCAGGGCATTTCAAAAATTCAGCTGAAACAGCAGTATCAAAATATGTAACCCCCACGCCTTTTGGCATTGAGTTTTTTCGTCTTCCGCATACTTCATGACCATCAATATCTGAAAGCCACGGAACATTAAGAATAACTGCTGTTGAACTATCAAAATTGGCTGCAATATTGCAGGCCTGCATACCACCCTGACTGCTTCCTATAAAATAATAATCCTTTTTATTTAGTAACTCATGGTCTTTAAAAAACCTTAAAGCCTGTAAATCTCTTAAAAGCATCTTTGCCCAGTATGTAGTTTCAGGTTTTTTGTTTTCCTCTTTATCAAATCCGTAGCCTTTAAGGACATTATCACGTATGTTTGCATAAAAATCATCGTTTTCATCGTTTGGCATAGAGTGAGCGCAAACACAAACTGTAAAATAGTTTTCCAACGGTTTTGGTTCTGTTGGAGTAACACCATAACCCTGGAAAACCATAGCAAACTTAAGACTGTTTTTCTCTGCATTAATAGGATGTGCCACCGAAACTGATACATACTCACTTCCCGGTGCTTTAATTCTCATATCATACATTTTAAAATCGGGGTATTTTTCATCTTTTATTTCTTTTTGAAACAATACCTCCGGATCGGTTTCTTCTACTTGTTTTTTTAACCCGTCCCAGAATTCACTGTAATCGTGAGGTATTTTTGTTGCACGAAGAATATTTTTAACATCTGCACCCGCACTACCGTTAAAATCTTCAATTTCTTCTATAATCTGTTTATTCTCATTACAGGCTCTTGCTTTAATATACACAAAACCGCTTTTTGATATGGAGGTTTCAATATAAAACCAGCCATCCTCTGATTTTTCTATATAGTCTTCTTTTTCTTGCCCATCATCAGATACTAATGAATACCAAATATAAGGTATATCAAGATAATCATCCATATATTTTGCACGGATTTTAAATAGCATTTTTTCACCCACTTTGTATTCAAGTGGATTTTTAATAGTTGTGCCAACAAAATATTTGTATTCATCTTTTTTCTTATTGGAATTTACCTGTAATTCCAGTTTTCTGTATTTATTCATAGTTTTTCTCCTTTACATAATTAAGGGTATTTTTGCGACACCGTCAATTGATGTAGTGCTCTAAAGAGCACTAAAAAGCGTTAGCCCTTAAGAATTTTACTTCGTAAAATTCTATATGCATCAATTATAAAATTAGTGAACAATTTAGATGCCAATTCTACCAGGAGCAAAAATCTTTGCTTGCAAGGAGATTTTTGCGACGCCGTCAATTGACATACGCAGTCGAAAGACTGCAGGCGAGTTGTAAACTCGCGGGACTTTTGTATAGCAAAAGTCCGTATATGTCAATTATAACACAGTTTATTATTTTTTTCAAGAATTAATATTAAATTTTGGCTATACACAAACCAATTATAACGCATATTTTATAAACATGATACAATAATAATAAGAAAATAAAATTTAAATTCAAAAGAAATTTATTTTTATATTATATACAATTTACAAATATATGAAAAGCAAAGAAATTTTACTTGACTTTTTATAAAAAATATATTACAATATAACTATACTATGTAAATACTTAGGAGGACTAATATTATGATTTCAGCCGGAGATTTTAGAAATGGCGTAACTTTTGAGCTTGATGGTAACGTTTACCAAATTGTGGAATTTCAACACGTAAAACCTGGTAAAGGTGCTGCTTTTGTTAGAACAAAGATAAAGAATATTATCACAGGCGGTGTTGTTGAAAAAACATTCAGACCTACCGAAAAAATGCCAAAGGCTCATATAGAAAGAAAAGATATGGAATATTCATACAATGATGGTGATTTATACTACTTTATGGATCAAGAAACCTTTGATATGATTCCAATTGGCAAAGATCAAGTTGGCGATGCTCTAAAGTTTGTTAAAGAAAATGATGTATGTAAAATACTTTCATATAAGGGCAGTGTATTTGGCATTGAGCCTCCAACATTTGTTGAATTGGCAATTGCAGAAACAGAACCCGGTGTTGCCGGAAATACTGCAACAAACGCAACAAAGCCTGCCACTCTTGAAACAGGTGCGGTTATTATGGTTCCATTATTTGTTGATGGATCAGATATAATTCGTGTTGATACAAGAACAGGCGAATATATGGAAAGAGTTAATAAATAATTGAGGTGCGTTATGAACGAACTATCTAATAAAATTTCTTATATAAAGGGTTTGGCAGACGGTCTTTCTCTATCAACAAAAAGTGATGAAGGCAAAGTTTTAAGTGAAGTAATTGATCTTGTTTTAGAACTGACAAACAGAGTTGAAGAGCTTGAAGAGGAGACCGCATATCTTGAAGAGGTTACCGAAGAGCTTGATGATTCACTATTGGAGTTATATGAGGATCTCGAAGAAGAATATGATGACGAGGACGAATATTACTCTGATGACGATTTCTTTGATGATGACGATGCCGAGTTGTTTGAAATGGAGTGTCCTGAATGTCATGAGGATATTATGATCGACTATGATATGCTTGATTCAGATAACTGCATTGTATGCTCCAATTGTGGCAAAGAAATTGAATTAAATATTGACTTTGACGACGAAAACGAGGAATAAGTGTTAAAGTGCCTGTTTAATGGCATATTATGCAAAGGACATAGCACATTTGTGATATGTCCTTTTAATATTATATTATGGGGGTGATTTTAAGTGGCAATTTCATTAAAAAAAACAATAGAAAGCCTGTTAGAAAATAAAAAATACAAAACACTGCGTGACGTGTTATCTGTAACTAACGCGGCTGATATTGCAGAATTATTTGTAGAGCTGCCTTCAAAATCTATTCCTGTATTATATCGACTTCTCCCAAAAGAGCTTGCTGCAGTCACATTTACTCTTATGGAAACAGAACATCAGGAACTGCTAATTAAAAGTTTTTCAGATAATGAATTAAAAGAGGTTTTTGATGAACTATATGTTGATGATGTAGTTGAAATTATGGAAGAAATGCCTGCAAACGTTGTAAACAGAATATTAATTAATTCAGATGCACAAACAAGGCATATAATTAACGAAATATTAAAATATCCTGAAGATAGTGCAGGTTCCCTGATGACAATAGAATATATTTCTTTAAGTCCAAAAATGAGCGTTAATGATGCTATAAAACGAATAAGACGTACTGTAAAGGATAAAGGTAATATATATGATTGCTTTGTTACAGACGAAAATCGTATATTATTCGGAAGTATATCAATAAAAACGATACTCCTTGCAAGCCCCCAGGATATTATTGAAGATATTATGGATCACTCCCCTGTTTTTGTTACAACAACAACTGACAAAGAGGATATGTATAAAACCATGTCGAAATACGACAGTGCTATATTACCCGTTGTAGATGAAGAAACCAGACTTGTTGGTATTGTAACATTTGATGATGCCATTGATGTAATGCAAGAAGAAACAACTGAGGATATTGAAAGAATGGCTGCCATCACACCCACAGATGACGAGTATTTTAAAACATCAGATTTAAAGCATGCAAAGAGCAGAATTATATGGCTTTTGGTGCTGATGCTGGGTGCAACAGTAACAGGGAAATTGATTTCAAGCTATGAAGCGGCATTTGCAACTATGCCAATACTTGTTTCATTTATACCAATGATTATGAGTACAGGCGGCAACTGTGGTGCACAAACATCAACCCTGATTATACGTGGTATGTCTATCGACGAAATAAAACTTGGTGATTTTTTTAAAGTTTTATGGACGGAATTTAGAATTTCTTTAATAATTAGTATTGCGTTAGCTATTTTAAATGCCATACGAATTATTATAAGCTACCACAACATAATGCTTGCTGTTACAGTTTCACTTGCAATTATTGGTACAGTAATTATATCACAGGCAATAGGTTGTTTATTACCAATGCTTGCAAAAAAAATAAAATTAGACCCCGCAGTTATGGCAACACCGCTTATAACAACGCTTGTTGATACTGCATCAATTATTATATTCTTTAATATAGCAAATGCATTATTCAACTTTTAAACAAAAAAAACACACCGCTAAATGAATGAATTTAGCGGTGTGTTTTTTTTCATATCTTTGCTGATTTTACACATCTAAATAAATACAAAAAGCATTAAAATAAATTTAATGCTTTTTAGTTATTTTATTTATTAGCCCGCAGGCCATGAAAAAGCTCTTCCGCCCATAAGATGAAAATGTATGTGATTAACTGTTTGACCGCCATTTTTACCGCAGTTATTAACAACGCGGTATCCATCCTCTGAAATGCCGAGCATTTTTGCAATTTGAGGTATTCTTTCCCAAATTGCAGCTATATGCTTTACATTTTCCAATGTAATGTCATTTGCACCGCTAATATGCTTTTTTGGAACAATAATAACGTGTTCTGGTGCTTGTGGGTCAATGTCATAAAACGCATAAATCATATCATCTTCATATACTTTTTTAGATGGAATTTCACCTGCAATTATTTTACAAAATAAGCAATCCATTTTTATCGCCTTTCTGCTTAAATATTATTTTATCATAGAACTAACAAGCTCATCAACCTTTGCAAGAGCAGCGTCAATCTTTGTAGCGTCCGCTCCGCCGCCCTGTGCCATATCGGGCTTGCCGCCGCCTCTGCCGCCTGCAATTGCAGTAATTTCTTTAATTATATTACCGCAGTGTATACCGCTTGAAACCGCAGCCTTTGTTGCCATTGCAACGAAAGTGATTTTACCGTCTGTGTTTGCACCAAGAACAATAACACCATTTTCAGTTTCATTTTTGAAATTATCACAAATTGTCTTTAAGGCGTCTGCACTTGACCCGTCAAGCTGTGCTGTTAACACATCAATGCCATTTATTTGTTTTATTCCTGCCATAATGTCGTTTGCCTTCGCAGATGCAAGCTTTGATTGTATGCTTTCAATCATTTTTTGGCTATCTCTTAATTCTGCAACAGTGCTTTGAGCCTTTTTATCTATTTCATAAATAAGATTTGTTTTTAATGCTTCTGCCGTACGCTTTATAAGTGCATCATTTTGGGCAATGTAGCTTAAAACACCATTACCTGTTACAGCCTCTATACGACGCACACCTGCTGCAACACCGCCTTCACTTATAATCTTGAATAATCCACACACAGATGTGTTATTAATGTGTGTACCGCCGCAGAATTCAACACTATAATCGCCCATAGAGACAACTCTTACCACATCTCCGTATTTTTCACCAAACTGTGCCTCTGCACCAAGCTTTTTAGCTTCTTCAATCGGTAATTCACGGATTATAATGTCATAAGCATTTAATATAGCATTATTAACTCTTCTTTCAACTTCCTCTAATTGCTCTTGCGTCATAGCTTCAAAGTGGGAGAAGTCAAAACGAAGTCTTTGCGAGGTAACAAGCGAGCCTGCCTGTGCAACGTGTGTTCCTAAAACCTCTTTTAATGCCTTATGCAAAAGGTGAGTTGCACTATGGTTTCTTGCAATATCAAGTCTGTTTGATTTATCTACACACAGTTTTACATCATCATTTAGTGCAAATTCGCCCTCAACCACTTCAACTTCGTGAAGATAAGTTCCATCACCTGTTTTTCTGGTATAATTAACAACCGCTTTAGCATTGTTATTTGAAATAACACCCTTATCACCTTCCTGACCGCCCATTTCAGCGTAGAAAGGTGTCTTTTGTGTTACAATAATACCTGATGTACCTGCACCAATTACAGAGCTAACCTCGTTATTTGCAACAATGCCAAGAATTGTACTTTGAGTGCATAGATTTGAATCATCATAGCCGACAAATTCTGTTTTGGCATCTGCCAATTCAAAATCATAAGCTTCATCAGCATCCCAGCTTGAGCCGTCTTTTCTTGCATCACGTGCAAGCTTCTTTTGAACATCCATTGTTGAGTTAAAGCCATCAACGTCAACGCCAAGACCATTTTCTTCTGCCATCTCAATTGTTAAATCAAGGGGGAAACCATATGTGTCGTGTAGCTTGAAGGCTTCTTCACCGCTTAACACTTCTCTTCCCTCTTTTTTTGCAGCATCAATATATTGGTTTAATACAATAAGACCATTATCTATTGTTGCATCAAAGCGTTCCTCTTCCTTTTTGATTATCTTTGTTATATAATCTCTCTTTTCTTCAAGCTCGGGATATGCTTGCTTTGATGTATCAATAACTGTGTTTGCAACCTCATATAAGAACTGCTTGTTGATATTTAAAAGCTTACCGTGTCTTGCAGCACGTCTTAACAGTCGTCTTAACACATAGCCCTTGCCCTCATTTGAAGGAATAACACCATCAGATACCATCATAACGGTGCTTCTTATATGGTCTGTGATAACACGTAGTGAAACGTCTTTTTTATCGTCTTTTTTATACTCAACATTTGCAATTGAGCATATATGCTTCATAACGTCTTGCACAGTATCAACCTCGAACAGGTTATCAACATCCTGCATAACAACAGCAAGTCTTTCAAGACCCATACCTGTATCAATGTTTGGATTTGGCAATGGATTATAGTTGTCATTTTCATCCTTATCATATTGAGTGAATACAAGGTTCCAGACCTCCATAAATCTGTCACAATCACATCCAACACAACAATCAGGACTGCCGCAACCATATTTTTCGCCTCTGTCGAAGTATATTTCCGAACAAGGTCCGCATGGTCCTGTTCCGTGCTCCCAGAAGTTATCCTCTTTGCCAAGCTTAACAATTCTGTCGGCAGCAACACCAACCTCGTTTACCCATATATCTCTTGCTTCATCATCATTTTCATAAACTGAAACCCAAAGCTTTTCTGTTGGAATTTCCATAACCTTTGTAAAAAACTCCCAAGCCCATGCAGTTGCCTCACGTTTAAAATAATCACCAAATGAGAAGTTACCAAGCATTTCAAAGAATGTGCCGTGTCTTGCAGTTTTACCAACATTTTCTATATCGCCTGTTCTTATACATTTTTGACAGGTTGTTACTCTCTTTCTTGGTGGTATTTCTGCTCCTGTAAACCACAATTTCATTGGCGCCATTCCGGAGTTTATTAAAAGTAAGCTCGGGTCATTTTTAGGCACCAACGAAAAGCTACCTAATCTTAAACATCCTTTCGACTCAAAAAAACTTAAAAATTTCTCACGTATTTCATTTACGCCCATATTCTTCATTATATTCTTTGTCCTTTCAATTATTCATATAGAGGATATTTTTTACAAAGTACATCTACTCTCTTGCGAATTTCACACTGTGAGTTTTCAAAATCTGTAATTGTTAGCTTAATAAGCTTTGCAATTTCAACCATATCCTCCTCAACAAAGCCGCGTGATGTTGTTGCTGGAGTACCAATTCTAATACCGCTTGTTACAAACGGACTTCTTGTATCAAATGGAATTGCATTTTTATTTACTGTAATTCCAACCTCATCAAGGAGCCTTTCAGCTTCCTTACCCGTTACATCCATTGGTGTTAGATCAACTAAAATCAAGTGGTTATCTGTACCATCTGAAACAAGTTTAAATCCTTCGGCTTTAAGTGCCTCTGCAAGAGCTGCAGCATTTTTAACAATTTGTTGTTGATATTTTTTAAATTCAGGTGAAAGTGCTTCTTTAAAGCATACTGCCTTGGCAGCGATTGTGTGCATTAAAGGA
>JAZRPB010000032.1:0-1616 GCA_045649025.1 Clostridia bacterium
AAATGTTACTTTCCATTACAACCGTCACGAAGACGAGCAATTAGTAACTGAAACTGTTTCTGCTATTGAGTTTATCAAAATGCTTATTATTCATATCCCCGACAAGCATTTTAAAATGATTAGATATTATGGCTTATATGCCAAGCATCATAAACACGAATCAAAGCTTTCTTTGGCTATTTCAATGCAAAAGAGACGACTCCTCCCATCTGCTCTTGCGTGGAGGTCGTCTCTTTTGTCGTCATTTGGATATGATCCACTTTTGTGCAAGTGTGGTCACATAATGACGATTTTTGAAATTTGCCATAAAGGCTCTCCGTTAATTGAATTCTACAGAAAGATTTCTGACTCTCCCTGATGTCGTAATTCTCTCACCACAATCAAACCACAACAACCCATCATTTCAGTTAGCGGAGTTGATTAAAACCACATAGCTTTCGAGGCTGCACACCTCTTTTTTCCTATGCTCTTTTTTAATCGTTTTCTATTATATCACAATTTTTTCGTTTACGCAATTTCCTATACAGCAAAATCATAACCACCCGTCAAACGGGTGGTTTGCTCTAAGGCTATAAGCCTATGTTACCGGCCAGCGACTCAAGTCGCTGGCTTTCACATTCGTTCAAGCCTATTGCCCTTGCCACCTTTGCAGCCCCTTAAAGGGCGCCTGTATTACTTGCTACCCTTAAAAGGGTCTGCATATTCTTTCACACTTAATTTATCCAACGCTATATCATGTTTTTCCTGTTCTTCTATATATTTGCGTATCGTTGCTTCATTCAATCCTACTGTCGATACATAATACCCCTCTGCCCAAAAGTTTCTGTTTCCATACTTGTACTTCAGGTTTGCATGTTTGTCAAATATCATAAGTGCACTTTTTCCTTTTAAATACCCCATAAAACTTGACACACTTGTTTTTGGTGGTATACTTAACAGTAGATGTACATGGTCGGGCATCATATGCCCTTCAAGTATTTCTACACCTTTGTATCTACATAGTGTTCGTATGATTTCTTGCAAATCTGCTCTATATTGCCCATATATCGCTTTTCTCCGATATTTCGGAACGAATACTATGTGATACTTACACATCCACTTCGTGTGTGATAAACTATTTGTTTTATTTGCCATTAAAATTCTCCTTTCTGTTTGCAATAAGCTTGAACAACTCTATTGTATCAGATTGGAGATTTTTTTGGTATAACCTTTTGTTGCCCACCCGCATAGCGGGTGGTTCATTGTTTCGTACGCTTTGCGTACTCAACTGTCTAAAGACATTAAAACTGAATATCGGGGCGGCGTCACCACCGCCCCGATATAGCTTACTTATTACTGCACTTCTATACGCACTCAGCGAATAAAATTACTCACTACTGTATCTGTAACAATTCCGTTTGAAACGGATGCTGCATCAAAATAAGGTGCCAGCGTTGTTCTGTTAAGCATAAACACCTTTGCAGCGCCTGCATCAGCGTCAACCGTTGCAGTGTATGTACCATTTTCAAAAGTAGCGATGCTTGCGTTTCTAAGCTTTTTATCATCTTCATATGTTGCTGCGATCATCATTAAATCGTCCGGCACTGCATCATAATAATGAATGGTTAAGTCGGAGG
>JAZRPB010000033.1:0-60287 GCA_045649025.1 Clostridia bacterium
AAACCTTCTAAAATATATATCCGGTGACGATAGCAAGGAGGATCCACCTGTTCCCATGCCGAACACAGAAGTTAAGCTCCTTTACGTCGATGATACTTGGTGGGTGACTGCCTGGGAAAGTAGATAGTTGCCGGTTACATATGGCCCGTTGGTCAAGCGGTTAAGACACCGCCCTTTCACGGCGGTAACGCGGGTTCGATTCCCGCACGGGTCATAAAAATATTTTCGGACCACTAGCTCAGTTGGTTAGAGCATCCGGCTCATAACCGGACGGTCTGGGGTTCGAGTCCCTGGTGGTCCACCATATTAATGCGACCTATCAGGTCGCATATGCGTGATTAGCTCAGTTGGTAGAGCACCTGACTCTTAATCAGGGTGTCCAGGGTTCGAGCCCCTGATCGCGTATGAAACATAAAAACCGCTTAAAACCTTATATCTCAAGGGTTTTGGCGGTTTTTTTGTTGTATTTTTGTGAAATTTGATTTGCTCTATTTAGTGCTAAAAAGTGCTCGAATGTGCCACAAAAGTTAGTCAAAAGTTAGTCAAAGATTATTTATATATTGGTTAATTGCATCTACCGATTTATCCGTCATTTCTTTTGAAAAATCTGTGTATATATTCATTGTTGTAGAAAAATCTGCATGACGTAATAAACGCTGCATAGTTTTAGGATCTATTCCTGCTTCATATAAAAGTTTGGCGTATGCGTGGCGGAGCTGATGCCCATTAAAATTATAGCCAATAGCATTGCAATATTTTTTCCACCTTTTCTTTATTTGTGTTTCGCTTAAAGGCTTTTTTTCACCAAAAATAAAGTCATTTGGATTTAGGCCCTTGCACATCTTTTCAAGGTATGGTCTTAATACATTAAGGATTGGTACAGTATCAATGCTTGCATCTGTTTTTGGAATGCCTTTTAAATGTGGCTGATTAGAAATAAATTCAACAGCATCATCAATAAGTATTTCATTTCTTGTAAAATCTATTTTTCTTTTTTGCAATCCGGCAAGCTCTCCTCTTCGTAATCCTAAACATAAAAGACACATTGCCCACATTCCAAATTCAACCTTTTCCGCATTTTCAATAATTGTATCACGAATAAAATCAGGCGGTGCGGAAACTTTTCCTTTTTTTGTTCCTTTTGGTATTTTTATTGAGCGTATAAAATTATTTATAATTAAATTTTCGTGTACTATTGCATAATCTATAACCAACCCAAACGTTATTTTAACTTTTGATACTGAAGAAAAACTATACCCCTCTTTTTTTGACATTTTATCAATTAGGCTTTGCACCATTGCAGGAGTTATATCTTCAATATTACAGTTATTAAATTCTGATAAATGTTTTAAAGCTACATTATAACATTCTATGGTTTTATAACCAATACTATTAGATTGAAATTCAAGCATTTTCTCGGCAAGAATTTTAAAGTTATGTGTTTCTTTGTGTCTTCTTGCCTTGTATTCAATCATTTGATTTTCGATGTCTTTTATGGCCTGTTTTTCGGTTTTTTCCGTTGAATAAAAAAATACTTTAATTCCATCAATGGTTTTAACTTTACACCATCTTCCGTCTTTTCGTTGTTTCATTAAAAAAAGCATCTCCTCTCTTGACATTTCAAAGAAGATATGCTAAACTATACTTAACAACACAGTATGCGTTCAGCATATCTATTTCAATTCCCTTTGTCGTTGGCGCGGCAAGGGGGATTTTTTTATTTATTTTCTGTTTTTGTTTTCCTTATGGTCGCAAACCATAACAAAGTAGAAGTATAAAGTAGTTTGTGAACGCACAAATAATAATAGAAAAACAAGCGGATTTTAGGGGCTTTAGCATTTCGCGTGATGCTTCTCCGGCAGTAATAAAATCCTTTCTTCTTTCTTTATATCGTGGAATTATAGAAATAGCATATATTAAAGATATAAAAAGAATAATGCTATTTAATTTGTCGTTATTTACAAACCATATGAGAAATGCAAATGTAACGGGAATTAGCGTGTGTCTGAACGCACTGAATATTAAGCTCATAAAGCCATCATCACAAGGCCAGACACGAGATAAAACATTATATATTCTGATATTATCAATAAGTCGAAGACCGTTTATGCCTTCTGAACAAACCTTCCATTTTGAGTGGATATATAATGTACAGATTGTAAATGACAAAATAAACATAATTAAAACAATAAACATAATATTATACCTTATTCTTTCATTAGTTTTCTATAATGTGTTTTTTCCGTATTTATCTATTCTGTATCTTTTGCCATAAAGCAACCAAATATAAAAGTACCTATAAATATTAATGTTGATGACAATTTAGCCCAATTAAAGCCTATGGCTGACATATTATAAATGAGTGCGACTATGTAAGTGATTAATAGTATTGAAAAGACAATAACAACAGAGTAATTGATTGATTTATAAGTAGAAATCAGGTGAACAATATAAAATGTTGTAAACGTGGCACCTGATGCAACTGTTGCACTTAAGAATATATCACCTGGAATATGCCATGTCATTAAAAAAGATAATACAGGTATCTTCATTAAAAATAAAAAAACAATTGTGAGTAGCTCTTCCATTATAACATATGTTATCAAGCCTATTAAAATCGATAATACATTTCTTAAGACTTTTAGTATCATGGATATTCCGTCCTTTCTTTTGTTAATTATTTTACTTTCTTTATTACTAATTCTTTGTATTTTGGATGTTGTTTTTTGTGGCTTAACACAATAACAGTCTGCCTTACTATTAATGTTTTAACTGTTATTATAAATTATGGGTTACAGACTGAACAAGGTTCATACAAACTTATTGCCATATCACGCTCCAACTCTGTTACATTGGTTTTGTTTTTAACATATCTACAATCGGCACAATGAAACTTCTTTCCTGAAGAAGTCACATATACAGAGGTTGTTTGTGAGAAATCTGTTTGTATAGGAGTTGGTGTAAAAACTTCCGTATTAGCAGTTTGAACTTGTGCAGTCTTATTTTGGTTGCAAATATAACAAGTACCGAATAATATTGAAATCGATAAAATAATCGCTGCAACTAAAGTATGGAATGAATTTCTTTTGGGTGGATATATAATTGAATATACAAAGTTGTCGGCCTCAATATCAATCAATATTGAATTGCGTGTAATAAGCCTACCATCGCCGACGTGACCCAAGACTATGTGTCCTAATTCATGCAAGGCTAAATACAACTTATCATCTGAATGTAAATTGCCATTGATGAAAACAATATGTGCAGTTCTTGCATAGGTAAACGATTTTAAAGTCTCTGCTTCTGCTTCAAGCTCATATCGTTCTATTTCTTCATCTCCAGTAGGTGTGTTAAAAAACACAACACTATATCCCAATTTATTTAGTATCTTTTCTACGCTTATAAATGTTAATTTGTTTCCTTTTAAAGTTTTCTTTATTTTATTAGCAGTCATCTTTTTTATCCTTCCTTCACCAGACAGACTGCTATGTGTTAATAAAATTATGTTATTTCTTTTTCGGGAGCTTTATATGTTCCCTTTGTTCCGTCAGCTCCCCATGCTGCAATTTCGTAATCATTTGTGGGGTATGAGGACTTCTTTCCTTTATATAAATTGTTTGTATATTTGTCTGCTTTAAGCATATGCTTTATCTCGCCTCTAATTTCGGCCTGGTCTATATTGTCAAGATTTCTATAATTTATTATGAGTTGTTTTTCATCTTTAGAAAAGGTATAGTTTTTCAAAGTAGTATCTTTAATCACTAATTCATCATTTGAGATTTTCTCAATATCAATATTTAATAAATTGCAAATATTTAATACAACCTGAATACTTACTCCTGATATACCTCTTTTAAAAATATTATCTATCGTCGAATAAGGAATTTTAGCATACTGTGAAAATGCCCTAATACTTTTGTATTCTTTTTTTATTAGTTCTTTTAAATCATTTTCAAAATTCACAATATTGTACCTCCTTTAAAAGAATAATAACATACTTTTTTGCAAATGTCAACACTTTTTTTACTCAATTGAAAAAATATTTTAAAAAAACTATTGACAATTTACTCAAAAGAGTGTATAATGATTATAAAATTACTCAATTGAGTGAAAAAGGGGGTGCACATATGTTATATCCAAATCTTGAAGGAGAATTAAGAAAACGCAAAATTACAAGGAATACAATTTCAAAAGATTTAAACCTTAATATTTCAACAGTTTCAAGGAAGTTAACAGAAGTAGGAAAACTTAAATATCAAGAGGCTGTAGATATTAAAAATTTATATTTTCCTGAGTTAATGATTGAATATCTATTCGCAACAGATATACAGTGATGAAAATTAAATAAGAAAGGAGTTGAAAAGTAATAGAAAAAACAATGTTGATACATAATTTGCAAAGGGAAATGGAAGTTAAAGAAAAGGAGTGAGAGTATGACTTGTAAAGATTGCATACATTGTAGAGCTTGTCACGAAATGTGGTTAATTGCCGTTTCGCAAGAAGATGATTTCTTTGAAAGAAACGATGCGGACACTTGTGAAGACTTCAAAAATGAAGCTGATTATATAGAGCGTGCAAATTTACTTGACGGCATTTCTTCTACTGAATTTGGATTAAATGAGATTGTTGATGAATTGATTTATAAGCACAATTTAGACTTTCTCCACGATAATGACGAAGATGCTGTGAGAGAGTTTGCCAGAGATTTAATTGATTGTATAAAGAATTATATTAAAACACAATAAAATCGCAATTCAAAAGCGATGAAAGAACGATTTTAAGGAGTGATACAAAATGAAGAAAAGTGAATGGAAAGTGTCTACTAATGTAATTGGTGCAGCAAAGGTATACCAGGTATATCGAGTACGGAATGTCGATGCGGTGGACCATAGCGGCAACAGGGAGTATGACAAAACATACAAAAACAAATCTGATGCTGAAAAAAGAGCGTTGGAGCTGAATGAGAGGGAAGGAGTGTAAAGTAAAATGGCAAGAGAAAAGGAAACATACAGGGATAATTTAGAGCGTGTATCGGCCGTGTTCGGTGATACGGAGCTTATACCGCTATTGGATGCTGCGAAGTTTTTGGGGTGTTATCATCGCACGTTAGAGGCACAGGAGGGCTTTCCGATAAAGCGGGTAGGCAGAAAAAAGTATACTACCAAAGTGGGACTTGCACATTGGTTAAGTTAGGGGGTGATAACATTGATTGATTTAAACAAAGAGCTTGACCAATTTCTTGAAGAAACACAGGCAAAGAGGAATTACCACAGGGACAGCTACAAGGCAAATCAGTTATTGGTAAAGCACATATACAATGTGAAAAGAGCATTGGACAAGCTGCAGAAAATAGAAGATACATATTTTAAGTCGGAGGTAAAGGAAAATGAGTAGAAAAGAAGCGTACATAAGACGTTGTATATCAATATCAGTTATTGTAATCCTGATAGGGTGTTCGATAGCTGCGTGTACATCATCAAGAGTAAAATCAAAAGAGGTTGAGGAGCAGTTAATGCAGTACACAGTCAGGGAAGGTGACACGCTCTGGGAGATTGCTACGTTGTTTGGACCTGATGATGTGGACGTGAGAGAATACATTGAATTGCTGCAGAAGCATAACAACATAACTGCAAATATTCAACCTGGTGAAATTATAGAAATTTGGACAAAAGAAAAAACCGCCCATTAAGGAACGGTAATTTCAAAAAAACACAATATAATTTTACTACAAATTTATTAATTTGTCAAGGAGGAAAAAAATGTATTACAGAAATGATGATGTAGCTGCACTGTATGCAATGGAGGATCATCATTATGGCGATTATTATGATGATGAATATGAAAGCTATTATGATGATTGCGACAGGGCAGATGATGAATGTGATGAGCGAAGATATGGAGGTTAAGCTATGGCATATTTTGAAAGCGGTGTAAAAAAATACATAACAGGCTATGCAGTGGTTGAGGTGGGATTTCCTGTTGATTTTAAGGATAATGCAGATATATCCTGTTACCAATGCAGATTTTTTAGCCGCAACAATGGTATGTGTCAGCTCACGAAAGAGATATCGGAGTGGCCGCAAAGATATGTGGGGCATAATTGCCCGTTAATAATAAAGGAGGAGTGATTTATGGGAATACCTGTAATGATTTTAGGGCCGAGCGGAAGCGGTAAGAGTACAAGCCTTCGTAATTTTAATCCCGAAGAGGTTGGAATTTTTAATGTAGCAGGCAAGCCGCTGCCGTTTAGAAAACAGTTACCAAAAAAGGATAATGCAACATATACAACAATTTTTAAGGGGTTAAGTAATTCCAAACTGAAAAGATATGTAATTGATGACAGTCAGTACCTTATGTGCTTTGAGGCATTTGCAAAGGCAAAGGAAACAGGGTATGGCAAGTTTACAGATATGGCATTGAATTTCTATAATTTAGTGCAGTTTGTAATTCAGCAGCTACCATCTGATGTGGTGGTATATTTCTTGCATCATACCGAAACAGACGAGTTCGGAAAGGTGAAAGCCAAAACACTTGGTAAGATGTTGGATAATCAATTAACAATAGAGGGGTTATTTTCAATAGTGTTATTATGCACAGTTGAGGGAAGTGAGCATTTATTCATTACCAATTCGGACGGCAACAACCCTGCCAAAAGTCCTATGGAAATGTTTGATATGCGAATTGAAAACGATTTGAAGATGGTGGATGATACCATTAGAGAATACTATAATTTAAAAGAAGGAGAATAAAAAATGAAACAGTTAAACGGATTTGAAAGTGCAAAGGTAATCAGTGGAGAGAGCACACAGCTCCCAAAGGGCGGATATGTAGTCCAAATAAAAGCGTGTGAAGAGGTATTTGGAAACAAAAACGGAAATGATTATAGTTATCTTGCTTTTTCTTTTGACATAGCAGAGGGCGAATTTAAGGACCATTTTGCAAACGTATATAAAAACAGCAAAGACGAAAACAAGAAGTGGCGTGGTGTACGTAATGAGTTTATTCCACAGGAAGGCTCTCAATATTACGAGGACAGACTTAACAGATTTAAAACAATGATTGCTAATTTTGAGGAAAGTAATCCTGGCTTCCATTGGGATTGGGACGAAAAGAAGCTTGTTAATAAATACATAGGCATTATCTATCGTGAAAAGGAATTTAAAACAAATGATGGCGATGTTATTGTAATTACAGAGCCATATGCATTTAGAAGTGTGGAACTTATAAGAAATGGCAAGTATAAGGTTCCGCCAATTAAGAAGCTGCCCGAGAACACAACACCTGCTGCAACTGACTTTGCGAGCTTTGTGCCTGTAGCGGACAGTGATGACGAGCTTCCGTTTTAAGCTATGAAGCCTTATGAGATAGACAAAGCGTTAAAATCAATAGTTATTGTGGCGGACACAAGAGAACAAGAAACAGAGCAATATTTTAAGCGAATGAAGGGAATTGGGTTTCCCTTTATTCGCGAAAAGCTCGATTTTTGTGATTACACCTGTAAATATACCGATAACGAAGGTGTGGAGCACGATTTAAGAAACGAAATAGGCATTGAACGTAAGATGTCATTAGATGAATTATGCAGTAATTTTTGCAAAGGCAGAGCACGTTTTGAGCGTGAGTTTGAAAGAGCAAGGGATGCAGGGTGCAAGGTACATTTGATTGTGGAGAATGGCAGCATAGGCAAAATTGTTGATGGTGATTATAGGTCGAAGTTAAATTCTAACAGTTTGTTATCTTCGCTCATTGCCTTTGCCGACAGGTATGATATTACATATCATTTTAGTATGACAAAGGATACTCCGCTGCTTATTAACAAGATTTTTACGCATCACGTCAGGAATAAATTATATGAGCAGTTAGAGGAGTGAGGAAATGGAAGAATATAAGGGATTTATACAGATACATCGCCAAATGGTTAATTGGGAATGGTATGATGACACTGTTACAAAATGTGTTTTTCTGCATTTGCTCCTTACTGCTAATTTCAAAGCTACAAAATGGCAGGGTGTTGATTTAAAGCCTGGTGAGCTTATAACAAGTTACGGAAATTTGTCAAAACGATTACAATTGAGTGTCAAACAGATACGAACGGCATTAAATAAGCTAAAACGGACAGGCGAAGTGGCAATCAAAACTTCGAACAGATTTTCTGTAATTACCCTTGTAAATTGGGACAAATACCAAAATAAGCAAAGCCAAAATTCAAGCAAGAGGGCAAGCCAGTGGGCACCCAAGGGGCAAGCAGAGGGCAAACAGAGGGCAAGCAAGGGGCAACAGATGAATAATGATAATAATGTTAATAATGAAAATAAGAGTACACTGACGCGTGGTTTAACCCCTGCGGGGGAATATGAGGATAAGCCCTGGTGCGGAACAAACGAGAGGGTATTCTGATAAAAGGAGACAATCAACATGTATGAATTTAACTCGGAGGATGTATTTAGATTTACAAATTACATAAACGCATCAGTAAAGCAAAAAGGAAATGAGTTGTTCTTTCAGTATTGCCCGTACTGCAATGGTGGTAATCACGACAAAGAAACAATGTCGGTAAATATTGATAATGGGACCTTTAAATGCTTCAGGGCGAGCTGTGGAAAGCAGGGACACTTTGTAGAGCTTGCAAGAGATTTTAATTTTAAGCTCGAAAACATTGAGGTGACAGAATACAAAAAACTACCACAAAAGAAAATAGAGGTGCTTGCTCCTGCAGTTGAATATTTAAAAAGCAGAGGTATTAGTGAGGCAATAACAAGGCAATACAATGTTACAAGTGCCCTGAAGAATGATAACATACTTGTTTTTCCTTTTTATGACGAGCAAAACACATTGCAGTTCTTGAAATACCGAAATACAAAATATAACGGACAGGGTAACAAAGAATGGTGCGAAAAGGCAACAAAGCCTATTCTGTTTGGTATGAACAAGTGTAACGGATTTGAAAGGCTTGTAATAACAGAGGGGCAAATTGACAGCTTATCATTAGCAGAGTGCGGTATTGAAAATGCAGTAAGCGTTCCCACAGGTGCAATGGGCTTTACCTGGCTTGCAAATGTGTGGGATTGGATAACCAAGTTTAAAGAGATTATTGTATTTGGCGATTGCGAAAAGGGAAAAATCACGCTCATTGATACTTTGATAAAAAGACTTCCCAAGGAGCAGATAATTAAATGCGTGCAGCAAATTGACTATCTTTGCGAAAAGGACGCTAATGCAATATTGCAAAGGTATGGCAAGGATGCAATTATAAAAGCTATTGAAAATGCAAAGGTGCCTGAAGTTAAATATGTTAAGCAGCTTGCAGACGTAAAAGCGGTTGATATGACTAAGCTGCCAAAGATTAAAACCAATATACGCAGTCTTGACAGAGTGATAGGCGGTTTATATATGGGACAGGTTGTATTGGTCAGTGGTAAGCGTGGCGAGGGTAAGAGTACCTTTGCAAGTCAGCTTATGGCAGAGGCAATAGACCAGGGATATAATGCTTTTGCATATTCGGGTGAGCTTCCCGACTTCCACTTTAAGAATTGGCTTGATTTACAGATTGCAGGCGGTAATAATATTGAGTCGGCATTTAATGAGTATAACGATATGGAATATTATTTATTGCCGCAAACAATAGAACGTATTAACGAATGGTACAGAAACAAGGCATACATATTTGACAATTCAGCCATACAGGATGATGAGTATGAGGGGCTGTTAAAAATTGTTGAGGATGCGGTATGCAGATATAACATTAAGTTTGTGTTATTGGATAACCTTATGACTGCACTTGATGATGATGTGCAAAGTGATTTATATCGTCAGCAAAGTCGGTTTGTAAAAGCACTTGTTAAGATGGCAAAAACTCTTGATATTACAATTGTGCTTATTGCTCATCCCAAAAAGAATAACGGTGAATTTACAAATGATACTGTAAGCGGTGCATCTGAAATAACAAACCTTGTGGACGTGGTGTTAAATTATGAGCGTTGCACTGATAGTGAAGAAGGGGACAGTAAAATAACTGTTACTAAAAACAGACTTACAGGAAGGCTTATACGAAACAAAAATGCAATAAGGCTTGTATATAGCGGTGCGTCGAAGAGGATAGCCGAGCTTGGAGAAGAGGGTAAGCAAAAGGAATACTCCTGTTTTCAAAATGAGTTTGAGCAAATGGGATTTAGGGAGATAAAAGATATATCACAATTACCATTTTAGGAGATGAGAAGATGGACAAAGCAAAGATTAAAAGTGCAGCAGTAGATTTTGCGAGGCAGTTTGAAAAGAGCAAGGATTGCAACTTTGATATTAGCAAGGACTTTTGTCCTGCAGAATGGTATGCGGTCCTTATGCTTACTCAAATATACTACAATGTGTTTACGGGTTTAATCACAAAGGAGCAGGCACAGGAGCAACAGAGGGTGGTTTTTGATACTGCAAGTAAATTCTATGATGTGTTTGATTGGGAAAAAGCAGGCAAGGAGGAATAGTAATATGGCAAAATGTTTTGTGTGTGGAAAAGAGATAGAGGATAATGGAGATGAGCTGCAGTTTTGTAGTGGGGAAACTTGTATATCTGATTATTGGAAAAGGTTACATAGGAAGTATAGAACAGGCAAGACATCTGATAATGTGGATAATTCAAAGATAATAACAGGCAATGATTTGATGGAGCTTCGGGGAGCTATGAGTGTGGGCGAGTTTGCACAGAAGCTGCATACACGGGTAAGTACAATTAATGAGGCGGAACGTATGGGCGATAACGCTATTCCGTATCCGTTAATGAAAAAGGTTGGAAAGCATTTGGATATTGAGGTGTAGGAAAGGAAGATGATGGGAAATGTATATAAAAGAATTAAGCACAAAGAACTTTGTAATAGTTAAACTTGATTATGACGAATTAAGATGTATCAATAATTCTTTATTCGAATTATCAAGGTATGACGATTTAGAAAAAGAAGATAATCTTAATGATGTTAGAGCAAAATTTATTGAATTATTTGCACTTGTTAAACACGGAAAAATACCTGAATTTGAATTGAAGAAAATGTATGAATTGTTTTATGGCAAAGACCACCCAACCGAGAAAGGCGGTGTGCAGGAATGACACTACAAGACATATCTAATATTCGCAGATTTATTGGTGTGGTAGAGGGCGTTACAATTTCTCTGCCCGAACAAGCACAGTCTTTGATATACGACTATATCGAAGTTATAGATGCTATTCTTGACCGAGAAGAGGAAGGCGGTGAGGGTGATGGCTGATAGATATGTAAATTATGACAAATTACTTGAAGCAAGACACCGTTTGGGATTAGACGAAATGAGTAAGATACATAAAGTAAATGTTTTTAATCAAATTATAGATATTTTACCCATCGCAGACGTTGAGGAAGTGAAGCACGGATATTGGAGGCAGAACCAGTATTGCAAAAGAGTTTTTTATTGTTCTGAATGTAATAGACATATTGAAGATGCAACTCAAATACCGCAAGAACATTTCCCTTATTGCCATTGCGGTGCAAAAATGGACGAAGGGAACTTGTCATAATTTCCGACAGGTTGTGAAAGGAGAGATACATAATGGCAATTAAAGTAATAAAAAATGTTGATATTGATGAATTGGCTTTATCTGTGAGAGCGTGGAATTGTTTAAAGCGTGCAATGATAAATAATGTGCAGGACATAGTCGACAACATAGACAATTTACCTAAAGTCAGAAATTTAGGGCAAAGATGTTATAACGAAGTTTTAGATAAGATAAAACCATATGTTGAATTTGTTGATAAAATACAAATAACAAACTACGACCGCATAAAGTCAATGTCGGTTAATGAAATGGCGGAGTTTATGAGGACAATGCTTGATTGTGTTTCTTGCCAAAACAAAATGATGAACAATAACAAGCCTTTAGGAAAAGAAAAATGCAACGATGCTGATTATTACAAGATGTGTGATGGTGATTATCGTAAATGTGTTGCGGTTTGTAAAAAGTGGCTTGAAAGCGAGGTATCGGAACAATGACAGAAAGCGGTAGACAAAAGGACTATTTTGATGACCTTGTAAAAGAACTGACAAACAAAAACTAACACATGATTGATTTTATGGAATGAGGGGTGTAGAAAATGGTAACAAAGAAGCAGGAGCTTGAAAGAGTAAAAAAGCAGAACAGAAGATTGTTGGATATGATAGGCAAGGAAAGAGAAAAGGTGGCGGGATATGAGCAGCTTGCAAAGGTGCATAGTGCGTACATATCTATCCTTTTGAAGAAATTGGGGGCAACAGAGGATAATTTGATTACTATTACGGCAGAAGATGTAAAGGAAGCTTTGAAGAAGTACGAGGCAAGAGCTATTCAGGTTGAGGGTGGCTACAGTTTGTATTGCGAGGTTATCGCTGAAGAATAAGGGGGTAATGCGGTGGAGTTCAGACAAAGATTACAACAGCTAAGAGAAAAGAAAAGAATTAGCAGGAAAGTCCTATCTGAACTGTGCGGATTGAACTCTGATGCAGTCAGACGATATGAGAGAGGAGAAGCAGAGCCTACATTGCATTCACTCGTTGCTTTAGCAGAATACTTTGAGGTAACAGTCGATTATCTTGTGGGAAAAGGCGATAAATGAAAGAGACATCCGATAAAAGGGTGTCTTTTTTGCATTTTTTTAAAAAAATTTATTAAATTCCACTTTTAAGTGGAATATTGCGTGAAATTTGTGATAGCATCTTTTATGGTGGAACATGTTGATTGTTTGCCTCCTTGAATAAAAATCGCAAAAACAATAGAGCGGAGTTTCTTCAACATAGAAGTTTTAAAAGCTCAAAAAACCTAAATTGGAAGGTGGTGGGCGGATGCCTGCAAACAGGGACAAACAGGGACGATTTGTTAAGGGTCAAAGTGGTAACCCAAAGGGCAGACCGACACTTCATCCTGATATAAAGAAATATGCACAAGACTCTCCGAAGAGACTGCGAGAGATTGCAGACGATGAGAACACTCCTGTAAGGCTTAAGGCTGAAATAGAGAAGTGGTTTGCTGAAATGTATTATGGTAAGTCGGCTCAACAAGTTACTCTGGATGGTGAAGTCAATAACACAGGTACGACGGTGGTTAAGTTTGAAGGTGAGCTTGGCGAATGGGCGAAGTAATAGAACCTTTAATCTTTCAGCATTTACGAGAAGAAGTACCAAATCCTAAACAGATAGAGTTCTTTAAGGCACAAGCAAAGCATATAGGCTATGGCGGTGCGAGGGGCGGCGGAAAATCTTGGGCCGGAAGAAGAAAAGCTGTGATGCTTTCAATGAATTACGATGGCCTGAAGGTATTGTTATTGCGTAGAACGATGCCGGAGCTACGAAACAACCACATTATACCATTGCAGTCTGAATTATATGGCTATGCTAAATACAAGCAAGACGAGAGGAGCTTTTTATTTCCAAACGGCAGTAGGTTAATGCTTGGTTATTGTGATAACGAGGGTGACCTGCCGCAATATCAGGGGCAAGAGTTTGATGTAATCATATTTGAAGAAGCAACACACTTCCCTGAAGATTGGATTAAGTTTATATGTACATCGCTCCGTACTACAAGGACAGACTTTAAGCCGAGAGTGTATTATACAACAAACCCTGGCGGAGTGGGACACGAGTATATTAAACGCATATTCATTGATAAGCAATACAAAGAGGGTGAAAACCCTTACGACTATATTTTTATTCAAGCATCGGTATATGACAATAAGGTGCTTATGGAAGCCAATCCTGAATATATAGACGTGCTAAAGGCACTCCCCGAACACAAGCGAAAAGCTCATCTTGATGGGTGCTGGGATGTGTACGAGGGACAAGTTTTTGAAGAGTTCCGTAATGATAGTACGCATTATGAGGACAGATGTTATACACACGTTATACCGCCGTTTACTCCGCCCAAGGAGTGGAAAATATGGCGTAGCTTTGACTTTGGTTACAGTAAGCCATTCTCTTGTGCGTGGTGGGCGGTAGACTATGACGGCAGGATATATCGAATATTGGAGCTATACGGATGTGTGAAGAATGAGGCTGACGTAGGTGTGAAGTGGTCTCCTGATGAGATATTTAAGGAGATAGCACGAATAGAGACCGAACACGAGTGGCTAAAGGGAAAACACATAAACGGAGTGGCAGACCCTGCTATATGGGATAAGTCGCACGGTATAAGTATAGCGGAGACGGGCGAGAAGTACGGAGTGTACTTTGACAAGGGCGACCACAAGAGACTTGCTGGGTGGATGCAGGTGCATTACAGGATGCAGTTTGATGAAAACGGTATTCCGATGATGTACATATTCTCCAACTGCAAGGCTTTTATACGGACAATACCTACTCTGATGTATGACGATCACAAGCCCGAGGACATTGACACGAAGCTTGAAGACCACGTTGCAGACGAAACGAGGTATTTATGTATGGCTAATCCTATGAAGCCAATTAAGGTAGAGGACAGAGTGCCTACGGTATATAATCCGCTTGACGATGATGATATAAAAGTTGATAGATATGCTTTCTATCGGAAGTATTAAAGAGGTGATACAGATTGAATTTAGATGTACCAAACAGCAAGGGCAAGACCATAAGAGACTACCTGCCTGATGCAATGCAGAAGCTTATGGGTAAGGCACAGCCTGAAGGAGTGTCCGAGCAAACTTCGGTAGACCCTTTTGAGCAGTCACAGGTTATTGACAAGAAGGCAATTGAGAAGGCAGCACAAACCCTGAAGAAGTATAAAGACGGTAAGAAAAACTTTGAGGACAGAATTGTTGAAGAAGAGCAATGGTGGAAGTTACGCCATTGGGACGTGGTTGGTAAGGGTGAGATGGGAGACAAGCCGCAGCCTACATCAGCCTGGCTATTTAACTCTATATCGGCAAAGCACGCTGATATGATGGATAACTACCCGGAGCCAAACGTGTTGCCGAGAGAGCGGGGAGACGAAAAGTCGGCAAAGATGCTTTCTTCTATTCTTCCTGTTATATACGAGCGTAATAACTACGAGGAAACATACTCCGATGCGGCGTGGTACAAGCTCAAGCACGGTGTGGTGGCAAAGGGTGTGTTTTGGAATACAGAGCTTGAGGAAGGCTTGGGGGATATTGATACACAGTTTATTGATATGCTAAACATCTTTTGGGAAGCCGGCATAACCGATATACAATCGAGCCGAGATTTGTTTATTGTATCTTTAAAAGACAATGACCTGCTTGAAAAGGAATACCCGCAGTTAAAGGGTAAGAATGGCGGTAAGGTTATAGATGTAAAGCAGTATGTATATGACGATACAGTGGATGTAACAAACAAGTCTGCAGTGGTGGATTGGTATTACAAGAAACGAAATGCATCAGGCAAAACGGTACTACACTTCTGTAAGTTTGTAGGCAATGAAGTATTGTTTGCTTCCGAGAATGAGCCTGAATATGCAGAAAACGGCTTTTATAATCATGGCTTATATCCTGTTGAGTTTGATGTGCTGTTCCCCGAAGAAGGAACACCTGTAGGCTTTGGATATATAGCTATTATGAAATCGCCGCAGCTATATATTGACAAGCTTCAGCAAGTGATGTTGGAGAATGCCATAGACTCCTGTAACCCACGTTATTTCGCAAAAAAGAATGTGGGTATCAATATAGACGAATACAAAGACAAATCAAAGCAGATTGTGTTTGTTGAGGGTGATATAGACGAGGAACGGTTAAAGCTTATAGATGTACCCAGAATAAGCGGTAGTTGCGTAAATATCTTACAAATGAAGATTGACGAGTTAAAAGAAACATCGGCAACACGTGACTTCTCGCAAGGCTCAACATCAAGCGGTGTGACTGCGGCGGCGGCCATTGCGGCACTACAAGAAGCTGGCAACAAACAGAGTCGAGATTTGATTTCTGGTACATATCGCTCATACACAAGGGAGTGTTACCTTGCCATAGAGCTAATGAGACAGTTCTATGATGAAAGACGGTCATTCCGTATCACAGGAGAGACGGGTAATTATGAGTTTGTAGACTTTGACAATAAGATGATGCAGGGAGAGGCTATTCCCCCAGCTTATGTAGGGCAAGAGCTTGAAGAAGGATATGTTGAGCTATTTCGTAAGCCTGTATATGACATTGTTATTAAGCCTCAAAAGAGGTCGCCATATTCGAAGATGGCACAGAATGAGCTGGCGAAGGAAATGTATAATATGGGATTTTTTAATCCACAGTTGGCAGAACAGTCAATGACAGCATTAGAGCTTATGGAATTTGACGGCATAGAGGTTGTGAAAGAAAAGGTACAAAACGGACAAACCCTGTTGAATATGGTAAACCAGCTTACACAGGAGCTTGCAATGTTAAAAGGTGCTATGGGTATAGGAATACCTAACGGAGTGGCAATGCCAAATGCTCCAAATGTTCAAAGCGGCGGCGGTATGGGGCAATCGCAAAAGCAGGCACAGCAGGCTACAATGACAGACTACGGAGCAAGGTTAGCAAGCAGAGCTAACCCCGATATGAATAATGGTTAGGGCAAAATATACAGTCGATGGAAACACACATACGTTAACTGTGACAGGTCACGCCAATTATGGCGAGTATGGCAGAGATATTGTGTGTGCAGGTGTGTCGGCATTAGTTCAGGCTCTTATAGGTTGGATTGAGGAAAATCACTATAGGGCTGAATGTATAAGTATTGACACTAAAGCGGGAGAGGTTGTTATCTCCTGTGAGGGTGGCGATGATTTGGCCGCAGTCTTTTATATGACATCCATTGGTCTGATGCAAATAGCAGACAGCTATAGAGACCATGTACAAATAGATATTATCGGACTTGCCGATTGACTCTTGGGAAAAGACCATGAGAAAGGGGGCATATAAGATGCCAAAAGTATTAAAAAGAATGTTCAAAGTAGATTTGCAGTTGTTCAATGACGGCGGAGCAACAAGCGGAGTAGAAGGCTCCGTGGCAGCTACGGAGAACGCACCAAAGGTTGAAGCTAAACCGAGCGGAAGCAACCGCCGCTCAAAATCGGGTGAATTTGAAAATGTAGTATTCGGAAAGCAGGAAGGTACAACCGCTCCCGAAGCTACGAGCCTTGACACCGAAGGCAATCCTATGGGTGCAGGAGAAACGGATGTAAAAGTTACATCTAATACGCTTGAAGAGAGAAGAAAAGCATATAATGACCTTATCAATGGCGAGTATAAGGACTTGGACCAGGAGAGGTTTCAGCAGGTATTTGACAGACGCTTCAAGCAAGTAAAGGGTATGGAAGCAGATTTAGCCGCACAAAAGCCTATTCTTGATAAGCTTATGGCTCGATATGGCGTACAAGATGTGGCAGAGCTTGACAAAGCCCTTACAGAAGATACCGAGTATTGGGAGTCAGTGGCAGAGGAACACGGTATGACAGTGGAGCAGTACCACGCTATGCAAAAGCTGGAACGTGAGAACGAGGAGCTAAAAGCAATACGTCAAAGACAAATTGGTCAGCAACAGTTTCAGCAACAGATTGATAGCTGGTATAGAGAAGCAGACAGAGTAAAGGAATTATATCCTTCGTTTGACTTCAAAACAGAAGCACAAAATCCTGAATTTCTTAGTCTATTAAGGAATGGTAACAGTGTAGAGCACGCATACAAGGTTCTTCATTTTGATGAATTAACGCAAAATGCCGCAAGAGTGGCCGCACAAACGGCGGATGCACAGGCACAAGCAAGAATCAAACAAAAAGCTTCCCGACCTTCCGAGAATGGTACATCTTCACAATCAGCCGCAATTGTAAGAAATGATGTGTCTACTCTTACTCGTAAGGAACGGGCAGAGATAGCACGAAGAGTACAACGGGGAGAAAAAATAGTATTTTAATTAACTCTCCCCGAAAATAGAAGGGAGAAAGAAAAAATGAAACACTTTTACAATCTTCAGCTATTTGCTGAAATGAACACAAACCTTACATCTTCTGAAGGTCTATCCAAGGAGATGAAAACCTATTACAGCGATTATTTAATTGATAACGCTATTCCAAAGCTGGTACACGACCAATTTGGACAAAAGCATCCTATTCCAAAGAATGGCGGTAAGACAATCGAGTTTAGAAAGTACAGTCCGCTTCCGAAGCTGACTACACCTATTTCAGAGGGTGTAACACCTGACGGACAAAGCCTTAACATGACAACTATTGAGGCAACTGTTGCACAATATGGCGGATATATTACACTTTCTGATGTGCTATTGCTTACAGCTATTGATAACAACCTTGTGCAAGCTACAAAGCTTCTTGGTGCACAAGCAGGTGCTACACTTGACACAATCACAAGAGAAGTATTAAATGGCGGTACAAATGTTATATTCTCGGGCGGTAAGGAAGCAAGAGAAGATCTTGATGCTACATCACTTCTTACAGTTGATGATGTCAAAAAAGCTGTACGTCTTCTTAAAAATCAAAACGCAGAGCAAATTAGTGGCTCTTGGGTGGGTATTATCCATCCTGATATTGCCTACGACCTTACAAATGACCCTGCCTGGAAGGATGTTAAGACATATTCTGACCCATCAGACATTTACGAGGGCGAAATCGGTAAAATCTATGGTGTACGTTTTGTAGAAACAACTGAAGCTAAAGTATGGGCTAATGCCGGTGCCGGTGGCAGAGCAGTATATTCAACACTTATTTTGGGAGATAACGCATATGGCGTAACTGAAATCACAGGCGGCGGCTTACAACATATTGTTAAGCAATTAGGTAGTGCCGGTACAGGCGACCCGCTTGACCAAAGAGCAACAGCAGGCTGGAAAGCTACAAAGGTTGCAGAAAGACTTGTTGAGAATTATATGGTACGTATCGAGTCTGGCTCAACATTTAATCCAACAGAAAATAACTAACTTCGTTTTTAGCGGAGTATGAAAGGAGTAACTATAATGGCAAATAAAGAGACTAAACCAGAATCAATTAACCTTGCGGATGTTACAAAGCAAGTAGAAGATATGCTTGCAAAGGCACGAGAAGAAGCCAAAAAGATTGTGGCAGATGCAAAAGCTTCTGTTAGCGGTGAGTTAACCGAAGAGCAGAAGAAGGCTAACGAAGAGAGAAAAGCATATTGGAATGAGCCTGTAAAGGTTAAATTATTCAGAGATAACAACAAGTACAAGGATGATGTATTTGTTTCTGTAAACGGTGAAAACTGCGTTATTAAGCGTGGCGTTGAGGTAGAAATCAAACGTAAATTTGCCCAAGTGCTTGACAAGTCGGACCTTCAGGACTATGAGACAAGTATGCTCATCGAGAAGAAGTCAAGTGAGTTTGCAAAGAGCGAGTTATAATTGAATACTCCGCGATAATGAAAATTCTATGACACGGCATAGGGACAGCTTTGATTGGTTGTCCCTGTTTTCGTATAAGGGGAGCAGAATATGGCTGATTTAATAAAAATAAAGGGTGGTAGTGGCGATGTTCCTACACTACAGGACAGAGAGCTTGCAATTAAGAAAAATGGGAACGAATCGGAATTGTACTGCGGTATAGATGGCGTAAATGTACGTCTATGCGGTACAAATGACAAAACAATATTAGATACACTCTGTGCAACAATAAGTAATCTGCAGGCAACAATAGTCACTATTAATTCAACTATTGAAGATATTACTGCTCGTTTGGAGATATTGGAAAAAGCAAACGAGTAAGAAAGGAGAGAGGCAATGGATAGAATTATAAATGTTAAGGTGGGCGGTAACCACATTAGCAAGGATAATAAGACAGCAGGAGTCAGAGGTGAAGCTAATGTTACAAAGCTGCGACTTACATTTGATGAAGGATGGAACGGCTTTGCAAAAAAAATTACCTTTTGGGATGCAAGGGGCTTAAATCCTGTTGTAATTGACTTGTTACCTCATTTGGAGGAGAGCGAGGGGATATATCTTGTTCCTATTCCGGCCGAGCCTATGGAAGAAGCTGGTATGCTTACTTTTGTTATAGATGGTACAGTTGATGATAAGGTACAAAGAAGCATTTCAGATAAGCTTGAGGTTAAGGATGCACCTATTGAAAAAAACGCCGGTCAGCCTGTACCGCCTACAAAGAATGAGCTTACACAGTTAGCAGAAGAGATAGAAAAAATTAATAGCAATATTTTAGAGGTAAGAAACGCAAAAGAAGATACACAAAAATCAGCCGAGAGTGCAGATGAAGATGCAAAAATCGCCGAAAATGCAATGAATAGTGCTAAAGAGTGTGCCGAAAAAGCACAAGAATATTCAAAAATAGCACAGAACACAGTGGGTAAGACAAGTTACATAGGCGAAAATGGTAATTGGTATGCGTGGGACGAAGAAGAAAGCGATTTTTATGATACAGGTATAAGGGCACAAGCAGGCTCAACAGTATATTGTGGTGATAATCCTCCGGATAATGCTGATGTTTGGATTAATCCGGAAGATAATGATACGCATATTTCCATCGACACCGAAATGTCCGACACTTCTGAAAACCCTGTACAGAATAAGGTTGTGAAGGAATATGTTGATGATAAGTTTGAGGAAATGGAGACAAACTTCCAAACTAAAGAATCAAAAGCAGTTTCAGATTATTCTGTTGCTATTGGTTATAAGAATATAGCTGGTGCTAAAGGGTATTATATTAAATCTATTGATATGGTAAATAAGAAAATTTATTTGTCTGATGTAAAGGTTGAAGCCACCGTATCAATTGATGATAATACTGATATGTTATTTAAAACCCCTGAGTATAATGCTGGTGATGAATTAACAATACTTGCTAATACAAATTTAGGAGAACAGCATTTAATCAATTGTACCAAAATAGTTTCTATATCAAATAATGTTATAGAATATTCTATAAATCTTCCTTTTTCAACATTGGAGCCATCAGAAGAGGGTGATATTTTCCCCGTTGTATTCTGTATAAATAAAGCTGATGTTGGTAGTGTTATAGTGAGTACCGCTGCATATGCTGAAGGAGTCACTAATATTTCTGTAGGATGGGGGTCTCATGCAGAAGGTAGAGGTACTAAAGCTGTGGCTAGATATGCACATTCAGAAGGAAGAGCAACAATGTCTGGATATGCTGCCCATTCAGAAGGGTTAGCAACTGAATCTTTGGGAAAATACTCACACGCAGAGGGACTTTATTCATGTGCGTATGGAGAAGGGGCACATGCTCAAAATAAAACAACAACTGCTTATGGAAATTATAGTCATTCAGAAGGTTCAGAAACATTTGCTTCAGGTACTAATCAACATGTTCAAGGTAGATTTAATATTATAGATGTTGATGCAGACGGAAACCCTTTAAATACTTATGCTGATATTGTTGGTAATGGTAAATCTGATGATTCACGTTCTAATGCTTATACTTTAGATTGGACAGGTAATGGTTGTTTTGCAGGAGATGTTTATGTAAAAGGTGCTGATATGTCGACAGGTGAAAAGCTTGCAACGGAAAAGTATGTAAATGATATTGTTGGTGGCATTAATAACCCTGACATCAATAACCCAGCGAAAGCATATACAACTTACGGTATTTCTATAGATTTATCAAACAGCAATCCTGAAACGGCAGTTACATATACCGATGATGCAGTAGGTATGGTTGCAGGTCCGACCGATTGGTACAAAAAGAGTATTTTCGAGGATATTAAGCCTTGTCTTTTCAAAGATGGTGCAGTTGTGGGTTATCTTAATCCTGACAACTTTGCACAGTTTGAGGACGGCACGGCAGCGGATATTACTTCTGGGGATGGCGGCGATGTAATGATTGAAATTCCCAAAACAGGATACAAAATCACAAAAAGCGGCAATACCCTCACTGTTCAGATAACAGATGACCCAAACAAAGACGACTTTTGTTATAAGGCACACACAAGAACCAACGAGGGCGATAGAGAAAAACTGTATATCGGTGCTTTTCTGGGTAGCAACAAGGGTGATAAGCTCCGCTCTATTTCAGGTGTTTCGCCTCTTGCTAATACAAGATTAATCGATTTTAGAAACTATGCAAAAGCAAATGGTGTGGGTTATGACCTGTTTGCGTTCTATTCTTTGACACTTTTGCAGTGCTTGTATCTGATTATGTATAAAAACCTTGATTCACAGGCATCAATCGGTATGGGTTATATAGGTGGCTATACTAATATGCATAGTACTAAAAATACAGGTGCAACTTTTGACAAAGGTATGAGCTATGGCACATCGGACAGGATGGAACAGATGAAATTCCTCGGCATTGAAGACTTTTGGGGGAATCTACATCAGTGGATTGACGGTCTTGTTTCTGACAAAAACGGCAATGCTTTAGTAGCTACGGATAGTTTCAACGATACAGGTGACGGCTATACAAATGCAGGTATGGTAAGTACATCTATAGGCGGTCATATGAAAGCTCCGCAAGGTACAAATGATTTGGGATTCATAATTGGTACAGTTGGTGGTTCAACTTCTACCTACTTTTCGGATGGTGCGAGTTTCGGTGGCGGTTATGCGCCTATATTTGGCGGCTGTTTCGGTGACACTGATGATGCAGGTATTTTCCGATTACGTGTCTTTGCTGACAGTACCTATGGTAATCGCTTTGTTGGAGGTCGATTGATGTTCCTGTAGAATACTATGCAGAATAAAAACTCATAGGCAATTACAGAACGGTTGATACTAATTCAATATTACAGAAGAATTAAGAATGCAAAAAATTATATAGGGAAAGGCGGCGGTTTGATTGAAATTTATTGGAACGGTTCGGGGTAACTCTGAACAAGCAAAGGCTTTGGTTATCGGGAAAGACACCGTATATGTGCACACAGATATTGTCCCAGTTGAAAAAGACGGCAAAATTCAGGAGGACTTATTCAGTTATACCGAGGTTCAGTACGACAAGGACGAATACATTGAACTTATGGCAAAGCAGAATGAGCAGTTGGGTAATGACCTGACAGACACACAGCTTGCATTGTGTGAAATCTACGAAACAATCGGGGGTGCTGAATAATGGCAAATGTTTATGCGAGCTTAATTAAAAAAGGACTAAAAACCATTGACGATGTTCCAACGGCTTTGAGAAAAGCAGTACAGGTATTGCTTGATGCAGATAAGGACAGTGCATAATTGGAAGGAGTGATTACGTATGAATATCATTGAAACCGCTTGGAATTGGAAAAGCGGATTAAGCAACAGAGCGAGCACAGAGTACATAGCATTGCATCACGCAGCATCGATGCTTTGCACAGCTCAACAAATTGATAATTGGCATAAGGGGAACGGTTGGACAGGCATAGGCTATCACTTCTTTGTGCGAAAAGACGGCACAATTTACAGGGGCAGACCTTTGTGGGCAATAGGTGCTCACGTTGCAGGGAAAAACCATTGCTCAATTGGTATATGTGCTGAAGGTGATTATGATAAGGAAAAGCATATGCCTGATGAACAGAAGTATGCCATTGCAGAATTATTAAACTATCTCCACAAATACCACTACCCAAATGCAAAGATAGTGGGACACAGGGATATAGGTGCATCGGCGTGCCCGGGTAAGTATTATCCGTTTGAGGAATTAAAGAATTATAAATCCATATTAAACAATGAGGAGGAATTAACGATGGCACAATATGAAGAATTAAAAAAAGAAATAGCAGAGCTTAAATCAATCGTTGCTGAAAGGACAGGCTATTATAACTACATAGATGATAATATGAATGAAAGCTATAAACCAACAATTAAAAAGCTTGTGGATAGCGGTAAGCTTAAGGGCAATGAAAAGGGTGAGCTTATGCTTACAACTGATATGATGAGAATGCTCACTATTTTAGACAGAGCAGGGGTTCTGTAAAGGGGGACAAGGCTATGAAAAAGAGCGTAAAAAAAGTATTAATAAAGGTGGCTAAAACAATGGCAGAGGTTGCACTATCGTTTCTTACAATAGGAATGACCATACAAGAGGTTGATTGGGAGCATCTTGTGTCTGTAACCTTGCTATCGGGATTGATTACTATTCTGTTTAATATTAAAGAAATTAAGGAGGAGTAGGATATGCCTATATTACAGATAAGAGACGAAGACGGCAAATTTATACCGATACCCGCAATAAAAGGAGATAAAGGCAAGAGTGCCTATGAGCAAGCCAAAGAGGGCGGTTATAAGGGGACAGAGGAAGAGTTTATTGCTATACTGAACGGTTTGACATTCCCGGAAGATACCGAACATAGAAATAATTTCGATAATCCGCACAAGGTAACGGCAAGTCAGGTGAATGCACTGTCGCTTACAGGAGGTACGCTAACGGGCAAGAATGTGTATTTTGATAACGGTAATGCGAGAATAACAGGCACACAGTACTATATACAGTTAGATGTGTTTGACTCTCCAAAAGACAATGCAAACCAAAGGAAACTCGTATTGGCTGGAAAAAATACTACCGATTTAAAAGATGCGGTAGCTCTAACAATATTAGAAAACGGCGAAGAACGCACTTATGCTATTTATGGTGAGCACAATGTAGAAGAACTTAATATTCCAAAAATCATAACAGGCACTTACACAGGTGACGACACTGCAAGTAAATTTATTAATTTAGGAGTTACACCAACCGCAGTTTTGGTTATGCGAAATGGGTATGAGGTGTATCTTATTGATGGCTTACGTATTATTCATTGTGGGGGGTTAGCTATGAGTACTCGTGCTGTCACTACTTCTTCTTCTGAAAAACTTGTATTACGTATTGATGATAATGGTTTTTGGGTTTGTAATGACGAGACTAATGAGTATCAAAAAGTCCTCACAAATATGAAAAGCTGCTACACTTACATTGCTATTTGTGACGCCATTGTAAAAAATAAATAAAGGGGGTATAAATAAATGATTATATTTGAAGATAAAGGTTTTCAAACACACTCACTCTATCCTAATACGGATTGGACGGATAACGCAAACTATGTTGTTGATGATAATTCAGAACTTGCAAAGAAAATCATACAGTTATATCCCAATTATGACTTTGTAACAGACGAGCAGGGCAATTTAATTGATGTTGTTCAGGTTGAATGTGAAAAAAACAAAGAAATAGAACAACCACCAACGGAAATTGAGCAATTAAGGGCAGATATAGACTATATTGCAATTATGACGGGGGTGGAATTATAAATGACAGTATATGAAAAGGCAATAAAAAACTATCCTCGTTTATGGTCGGCTAAACGTATAGAAGCTCTTTATAAAGCAGGTAAACTGACAGAGGAAGAATATACAAGCATAGTGGGGGTGGTAAGTGATGACAACTGAAGAAATTGCAGTAAAGTTTGAAAACCACGAACACGAAATTAAAAGTCTAAAGCATCGAATGGCAAGGTGTGAAGAACAACAGGCAACACTCCATAAGATTGCGAGTTCCGTTGATGTTCTTGCTGTAAATATGAAGCATATGGCAAACGAACAAAAGAGCCAACGCGAACATATTGAGAAGCTTGAAAAAGAGCCTGTGGAAGATTTTAAGCATTATAAACGTCTTGTTATAGGTTGCATAATTACAACGATATTAGGTACAGTATTTGGGGCTGTGTTGGCCACAATTCTGTGAAAATAGGGGGGATAAAAAATGACTCCAAACAAAGCTATAGAGATTATTGATAAATTAAAGCCTAATTCATACAGTGAAGAGGATAAATTAAGATGGATAAATGAATTGGACGGCTTGGTTAAAAGGTTAGTATTTGAATGGGATGAAAAATACATACAAGAGTTGGAAACACAGCATAAGAGTGGAGAGCTCACAGAAGAAAAATACAAAGAACTGATGGATAAAATGAAGCAGTATGTTTACCCAGATGATATGGACAAAGAGCTTTTAATTCAGGCTCCGTTTGATGATGTATACACCTTATTCCTTGAAGCCAAGATAGATTATTACAACCGAGAGTTTGCGTATTATAACAACTCTGCAAGTATGTTTGAGGCACAATTTAGCGAATATAAGAAAGATTACATCAGAAAGCATATGGCAAGGGGGTGAGCGTGTGTTACCTTATCTTACAGAGGTGCAAAACCCATCTAAAAAATATACTGTATCGTTCAGAGGGATTAACTACGGAGAGGGAACACAAGACGGTGAGTTTGCTCAAACATATAATCTTTCTACTGACAAATATCCGTGTATTACACAAAGAGCTGCAAGGATAGAGGCGGGGAAATATATTAAACCGACAACATTACATTCCAAAGGCAAGCTACTTGTTATAGATGAGCGATTTGACGAGAATGGAGAACCGACAGGCTTTGCCGATGTGTATTATGGCGATAACCCCGAGCCTATTGGTGAGGTTACATCGGGAAAGAAGCAGACGGCAACAATCGGAAACTACATTGTCATCTTCCCCGACAAGAAGTATTACAAAGTGCCTACTAAAGATGATGAAGATGGTGAATTTGGAAGTATGGAAGAAATCTATACAAAATCAGGATTTAAATTTACGTCGTCAACAATATCTTTGAAAAAAGAGTTTGAGTGTTCGGGGATTGACTTTACTACTTCCACAATAACAATGATAATGGAGTATAAGGCATCTGGACTTTCCTTTTTGCTTAACAGAATAACAAAAAAAGGAGCTAATTTTCCGTTTATGGCAGGCGAAGAAGTAACTATAAGCGGATGTACGCATACAGCAAACAACACAGTTGCAACTATAGCAACGGCAACAGCTAATGAATTGACTTTTAATAGCTACCCTAAAACCAGCGGCATGACAGAGGACGGAGAAGTAACTATAAGCCGAAGGATGAAATTTAGTTATAAAGCAGGTGATGTAATAACAATATCAGGATGCTCAAAAAGTGAGAACAACAAGGAGAATATTGTTATTAGAGAAGCAACTGATAATAAATTAATCTTTGACGATGATACATTTGTTGAAGCTACGGAGAACGGCAAAATAACGATTACACGAAACAACGGTCTTTTTCCTTTTAGAGAGGGCGATGCAGTAACTATAACAGGATGTTCGGAAAACGGTAACAATAAGGAAGCGGAAATCATTATACGAGGCGTTACGGATAGCGTGTTAACATTTGATGACAACGCATTTTCCGAAGCAACAGAAGTTGGAGAGGTAACAATAAAGAGAAGTGTGCCTGACCTTGACTTTATTTGTGAAAGTAATTACAGACTATGGGGTACACACGGAAACACAATATATTCAAGTAAGTTTTCTGATCCATTTAATTTTATGGTATTTGATGGACTTGCTAATGACAGTTATTCCATTGATGTTGGTAGTGAGGGTGAATTTACAGGCTGCATTCCTTATTCATCGCACATTTGTTTCTTTAAAGAGAACACATTGCATAAGCTATATGGCACGAAGCCGAGCAACTTCCAAATTACCACTGTTAATGTGTATGGAGTACAGAGCGGCAGTGAAAAGAGCATGCAAATTGTAAACGAACAGCTTTTATATAAGGGTGTTGGTGGAGTGTATGCTTATACAGGCGGTGTGCCGGAGCTTATAAGTGAGAAGTTTGGCAACAATCGGTATTCTGATGCGGTGGCTTGTTGTGATGGTGAAAAGTACTACATATCAATGAAGCAAGGCGATACCTGGAATATGTTTACCTATGATGTGATGAAGAATATATGGCTTCGCGAGGATGACACAAATGCAGTTGATATGACATTCTATGACGGAAAAGTATATTACCTTGATGCAAGGGGCGGGCTGTATTACATCGACAAAACGGCAGACCGCAGCGACATTGAGTGGAGTGCAACATTTTGCACTATGCACGAAACAGTAAACGAGCGTAAGGGATATTCTAAATTCCACTTGCGTATGGACCTATCTGCAGGGGCGTGGCTTGCAGTAGATATAAAGACCGACAACGACCTGCAATGGAAACAAGTGCACACAACACATAATGAAAAGGCAAAGACAATAAGTATACCAATAATGCCTACGAGATGCGACAGCATAGATATACGTCTTCGTGGTAAAGGGGAATGCACGATAAAAACATTTATTAGAGAATTTACAGTTGGGAGTGATGTTTAATGCCTGTGTTTACACAATCGTTGCAAAAAATTGATGCGACAAATCCACAGGACGCCATAAAGAAAATGGCTAACCATATAAAGTATCTACAAGAGCAGTTAGAATATACTTTGTTAAATCTTGATAGCCGTAATATAACGGAAATTGATACGGACAAGACTACTATTACAGATTCGTCGGGAAGTACAAGTATAGGCTCGTTTGTTTATTTAACAGGTGCAAATGGCGAAAGCTTTACGGCAGGGAAAAATCCTTCGGGAAAATTTGAATTTACTGTTAAGGGGAAAGACGGAAAACAAACTTTATATCTAAACAGTTCGGGAGAACTAATTATAACAGAACATACAAACCTCACCATTGATGGTGGGACTTGGTAAAGGGGGAATATATAAATGGCATATGTAATAGGCTCAGATGAAGGTAAAAGAATAGCAAACGCTATGAAAGCGGGTGAGAGTTGGACAAATCCAGCAGATGGGTCGAAATGGTCTAAACAAGCTGACGGCTCTGTATCGGTAAAAACAAGTAAGGGTGAAACATTTAACAATGCTTACACACCTACATCAAACGTACCTAATGTTACAGGGAACGGTACAGTTAGATATAGTGGAAGCTCGTATGGTGGTGGAAGCTCCGGCGGCGGTGGTAATTCGCAGTATACACAGGGCAATTATTCAATCGGTTCGGACTACGGAAAACAAAAAGCGGAAGAAATGGGTATTGGTACTGAATGGATAGCAACAGACGGCTCAAGATGGGTAAAGGAGAATGATGGAACAATCACGGTGTATCACGGTGGTACACAGACTAACAAAGCGTGGACTCCAAGCTACTACGAACCTCTACAAACGTCTAAAGACCATTTAGAAAATTATTATCAAGAAAATCCGCAACCAACCGCCCCACAAAGAGACCCAAGAATAGATGCTTTGCTTAATCAGATACTTAATCGTGACGACTTTTCCTACGATGTAATGAACGACCCATTGTATCAGCAGTATGCACAGATGTATCAGCGTGAGAGCGACAGAGCTATGAGAAACACGATGGCAGAAGCGGCGGCAAGTGCTGGTGGTATGAACACATATGCAATGACGGCAGCAATGCAAGCTAACAACTATTACAATTCACAGCTTAATGATAAGATACCTGAGCTTTGTCAGCTTGCATATAATATGTATCTTAACGACAAGGAAAGTCAGGTACAGGATTTGGGTATTCTTCAAAATATGGACAATACACAGTACAACAGATACCGAGATACCATGAATGATTGGTATAATGATAAAAACTTTGCTTATGGTGTATATCAGGATGCAGTACAGCAGGGTAATTGGCAGACACAGTTTAATTATAATTCTAATTGGGATAAAATAAAGTGGGATTATCAATTAGGAAGAGACCAGATATACGATAATCGTTACGATTCCGAAACATCGTATGAAAAAGATATTTACAACAAAGACACGGCCAATGCACGAGTAGAAGCAATGATTGAAGATGGTGAAATGCCAAGTGATGAATTGATTGCACAAACGGAATGGGATAAAGCAGATGTATTGAAACGTGTTAATGCAAAAAGAAGAGAAAAGGGACTTTTGCCCATAAGTAATGCATCAGGTGGATATACCTGAAGTGCAGGTGTAAGTGGTAGTGGAGTGAGCAGTGGCAGCGGTGGAAGCAGTAAGGGTGGCAGTAGCAAGAGTGGTGGAAGTAGTAAGAGCAGTGGCAGTAGTGGTGGCAGCTATAAGAACAGTGGTAGCTACACATATACACCGATAGAACCTGAGCCAAAGGATATGTCTGATTATAAAGTTACTAACTCAAACAGTAACAGTTGGGTATATGTTAATGGTTATGGCCGTCTATCATATCAAGAGCTTGAAAATATGGTAAACAAAGGAACGGTCAAAGAAATTATAAATGACAAAAACAAAAAAATTACATATAAAAAAGCGTAAGGAGGTTGTAATATGGCGAGTATTTTTTTAAAACGCAGGGCTGAAGAACGAGCAAAAATTATTGACAAAGAATATGGCAAAGGAACATACGGAAGCACAACCGACCTTAACAAAAAAAGGGAAGTAACAAAAATAACTAACTCTAAAAAAAGCCAATCAAGTGGAACAACTAAAAAAAATACTGAAAAAGTAGAAGAGAAAGTTAGAAAACCGCAAGGCTCGTCATTTATTGAATTGGCAAATAGAGCGATGGCAGAAGAGCGTAAAAAATATGAGAGCAGGACTACTTATGGTTCTGCTCCCAAGTCTTCGTATAAAGGCAACACCCAGAGCCCAAGAGATTATTCGAGCACAGTAAAATATCTGGAAGCCAAAGGTGTACGAGGTGCATCTGGAATAATGACAGAGAACGAGTGGCGAAGAAGAAAAGGGGCGAGTACAAATACATATCAAGATTATCTTGATGGCGTGATTAACAAGTACGGCAAGGGTAATATAGACCTAACAGACAGACCTGTATATAAAAATCCAGATGGAACAATATCTACAGTTGCCAGCCATATAATTGGAGCTGACAACAAGTATTTTGTGTTACCCTCTATCGTAAGAGACAAAAACGGAAATGTAAAAAAGTTTGAAGCAAGTGATGATGTTTATAAACACTTTAAAAACACAGGCGAGTACCTTGGCATTTTCGACACTCAAGAGGAAGCGGTTGAATATGCACAAAACTTATATATAGAGCAACAAGCGTATTATCTTAATAATAAAAAATCGTCAGCGAATTCATATAAAGACGTCAAAGAAATTGTTGAACTAATTAAAAAAATAGAAGATGCAAAAAGCAGAACAACTGATGATTATTTCAATAAACGTCGAGAAGAAGAAATTGCCCGACTTAAAAACGCACCACAGGCAGATAATATTGCGTATTGGGAAACAGAGGACGCAAAAAAAGAAGTTAAAGAGCTTACAAAACAGCTGAATAGGTATATAGATGGTGCAAGAGAAGCAAATTTTTACGATTCAACCATAGGTGCCTTCAAAAGAAGTTATTATAATATGAAATATGGCAAGGAAGCCTATGAAGAAAAGCAGGGACGAGAAAACGAAGCAGATAAATACAAAGAATTGTTAGCTTCTGACGAATTCAACACTTATACAGACAATAAGGCATTACAAACGCTACAATTTATTGGTGATTGGTTTGGACAACAACTGCACATAGCATCAGACCCAAGAACAGCAGCAAGTGTAGCGACAGCCGGCACTATGGCGTGGGGGGCAGGACAATTGGTACCGCTTCCGGAAGAAGTACTTACTGTTCCTGGTGCAATGTATACCGGCTATAAAGCATCGGCGGCAATAAACACATATGAAGCAAGTGCGGGCCATACTTACGAAACATTAAAAAGTCTTGGTGTTTCTGATGAAGTGGCGAGCATTGCGGCGGATGGCGTTGGTTTTGGTGTAGGTATGCTTGAAGCTATACAGTTAGATGAATTGGTGGATGCGTATGTTTTAGGTGCAACTAATGGTGCGTCAGATAATGTTTTAAAAATCATTGGTGCTGAAATCCTAAAGAGGGCTAAAAATACTACTTTTGAAACAACAGAAGAAGTGTTACAGGAAATAGTAACAATAGCGGGGGAAGATGTTGCTTACAAAGTTGATAAAGGAGAACACTTATATACAACTGATGAAGTTAAAGAGCGTTTGGGCGAAACTGCGGCAACTTCTTTTATGGGATTTGGAGCTATGAATGTTCCTGCGGTGGCTTTCAATACAACAAGAGCTGTTAGAAACGATTATGTTGAAGGGAAAATAGCAAATTTAGGTAAGCAATCAAGGGATGAAGTACAATATCAGATAGATAAAGGGTTAAAACAGACAGAGGGTACAACAGCACAAAAACTTGCTACAGAATTAAAAGACAAAGAATACATAAGCGACAAAGAGCTTGGTAACCTTGTTTTAGCAAATGAATTTGCATTCAAGGAAACAATGGAATTAGATTTTGCAAGAGACCCTGAACTATTAAAATCGTTGATAAATGAAGCTAAAGAAGTTGGGGGGAAATCTAAAAACCTTGCTAATAAGGTAGAAAAAAAGCTTAACACAGGTAATGAAGTGAGTGTTGAAGATGTTAAAAAGCTTATTACAGCTAATGAAGTCTATATCGCAAATGAAAACAAAATCAAAAATACAACAAATAATACAACAACTTTAGAAAAGCAAGTAAGAGAGAAAACAGGCTATGGCAACTATGGTGTAAGAGAGTTTTCTAACTTATTGGAAAATTCAGAGGATGGCGATTTTGATTTACTGTATAAAAATTTCAACACAGCGTATGAGATGGGTTTGAAAAATCCTGATTATAATGCAGAAAGTATAACTAATGACACAATACAAAGGACAGCTTTTAACGCAGGCAAGTTAGATTATCTCGACAAGATTAAAAACAAACAGATACAAGCAAAAAATAATGTTGTTTGGGGGAAAGAGAGTGGATTTAATTCAAACAATGCTCCATCAGATGTGAAGAAATGGGAAATTGAAGCCACAGATACCATTGCGAAAATGCTACAAGTGAAAGCAGGATGGGCAGAACAATTAAAAGGTAATGCCGAGATTGAAAACAATCAGGGTATTATTACTTTCAACAGAGATTTTGAAAGATACATAGGTGAAGGCAAGGACAGACGTAAGGTTGGTTTTGTATATCACGCTGCTCACGAGATGGGTATTCACAGAGTTATAGAGCTTGCACCAAAAGAGGGTATGGCTTTTGTGAGAGAGCTATATTCGTATATGACAGATGGTATGCCTACAAACATTTCAACGCCTATACAAAGACAGCGAGCTTCATATAAGGCACAAGGTGTAGAGCTTGATGCTATATCAGCAATGGAAGAATTGAGTGCGTATAATATCCTTGAACTTTACAACAACAATGAGCAAAAGTATGCAGAAGCTATGCGGAAGATTGCAGAGGGTAACAACCAGGATGCAAAAACAGGTATGCAGAAATTCTTACAGATAATAAACGATATTATTGATAGCTTAATGGAAATATGGAACAAGCTCACAGGCAACGAAAAGGCTGAAATGAAATCCAATATTGACGAGCTGACTCGTTTAAAGGATATGTACGAAGATGTTGTAAGATCTGCTGTGAAAAATGCAAAGGCTATTGAAGCAAGAAATGAAAAAAATTCTGCAAATTCTAAAAATAGTCTTGAAAATAAAACAGAAAAGGGATATAATGAGCATAAGAGTTATGCATTAAAATCAAAATATAATGAATATAACAGTATAGGTATGCGATGGGCTTACCATCCAGACACGCAAGTAGGAGACCAAAAGGTTATATACAATTCATACACTAATAAATATGTTCTTGTGGAAGCGACAAAGGACGGGGTAGGATTTGTTGAAGTATGGGCGACAACCTATGAGCAAAAGAGAGAGGATGAAAAAATATATGAGTCAAACGAAAAAGGAGAATATACTGACGATGAGAGAGCTATTGATACGGCGATTCATAACTTTGAAAATGGACAAGACGACGACTCTCGGAATAATGTCAATGTTGGAAACAGAGGAAGAAGAGTACAAAATGCTGAAGTTTCTAAAGGAAAATCCGACAGCAACGGAACAGCAGATTCTAAATCAACTGAAGAAAAGCTAAACAAGAACGGAAATGTATTTATAGATATAGCTGGAAACAGAAGGTCAATCTTTAAGGATAACAACCTTGGATATTCAGTTATAGGAACAAAAAATAATTCATACCATTCATCTAAACAGGAAGCTATTGATGCAGAAAATAATTTTATAAAATCTTATTATGCAAAAAAACTTTCTGTAAGTAGGTCATACATTGATAAAATGTTAAAAGAGGATGACCAATTTCTTGTAAAACTGCAAAACACAAATTTTTCGCTTAAAGAAAACGATATAAATACTGACACAGAGGAAAATGTGAGCTATTCTTTGAAAAACAAGAATTTGAATGCTAACAGTCGCATTCCTTATGTGGTGCTCAAAAATTACACCAACGTTGCAAAAAATGACTATTCAGCACTTGGCACTCTTGAAGGAAAGGTTAAAAAACTCAAGCGAGGAACATATCAAAACGATGCTACAGGATATAGTGCGGATATAAATGCGGATACCATAAGAAAAGCTATACATCCAACGCACAATAATTTTAATCCATTTGCAGATGGACATATTCGCAATTTGAACGCAATGGCGAAATTGCCTGAACTATTCAAAAATGCGGTATATGTTGATTCGAAAAGTCCACAAAAAGGGAAGAATCAAAATCCATCGTACAAGGAATTTCATCATTTTGTAGCACCGCTGTTTATGAATAATGGAGAGTATCGTGCTTTGATAACAGCAAGAGAAAAGGTTAACTCTAATACGCTTTATGTGCTTAAAGTTGAAGTTTTACCAACACAAAAAAGGCACACTCTATCGGCAGCACAGCAAAATAATGCTGTTGGCTCCCAATGGTTGAGTGTACCTTCACATATTAGTATACCAGAACTTGTTAACGGTGTCAAGATAAAAAATTATGATACTAACACAGAGGACACATATACGGATGCTGATATTCGGTATAGCCTTAAAGAAATTGACAACATAAGCTCCAAAGATAGAAAAGTAAGTTCTTCTGATAAAATGGTTGTTAGAGATGGAATGACCGACGAAGAACGATACAATATTCTTGTTAATAAGAGTATAGAAAATGTACCAAAAGTTGATAATGAGAAATTGAAGCTTATGGAGTCAAAATTCATTGGACCTATAAGAGAAGCTTACCGATTGAAAGCAACAGACAGAAAGAAGCTTTTTGTGAAAATTGGAGAAGAATTTGAGGTATTTAAAAATTATAGAAATGAGGATATAGAAGTTTCTTTTGAGTTTACAAAAAACGGAATGAGGGAAAGTGAACAGCACCAAAAAGGGAATTATGAAAATTTTGCTAAATTATTCTCTTGCTTTGATGAAGTTATAGACCGTGCAATTGGAATAGAAGTACATAACAGAAACAACGAAGGTTATAAGGTTGATAAATCTCTCAAAGAAATGTATGTTCTTGTAAGTGCTTTTGAAGATGGAAAAGATATAGTGCCAGTTAAATTAGAGATTAAAGAATTTAACGATAGAGCTAATAAGCTGTATGTTGCTGTAGCTCTTGAAGGCATAAAAAAGAACGAGGTCGTAAAGCAGGAGAATACTAATAATAGCGTTACCCAAGCTCTCGCTCGCTCTAATGACGAGGTCGTAAAGTCAGAGTTTGCTAATAAAAGCAGAACTGATAACTCTCGCTCGTTTAACATAAGTTTATCACAATTATTAAAGAAAGTCAATCCCAAAGACCAAGATTTTATAAAATACATTCCCAAACAATTTTTTGAGGAAAATAAAGAAAACCTTTCTTTAAAAAATGTCGAAACAGTGCCTCTGAAAGATTTGAGAAATCTTGTTGGGGTGGTTGAAGACTTGCAAACCGGCAAAAAAGGCGCTTCTGAACGATTAGCCAAGTACATTGATAAGGGCATAATAACCACCGAGGAGTATGATGAATTGGTAAAAACATATGGTGCAATACCTGCGGGTGAAAATCCACACAGAGATATACAAGTGCCACAAAAAACAGCCAAAGATAAAAAGGTATCGCAGACTGTACGCACAATTCTTGAAGCCAAGGCAACACCTGATGAAGCTGTACCGACTATTGAAAAGATGGTTGAGGATGGTATATTCTCTTATGATGTTTATACAGATAAACAGGCATTAGACGAAGCTAATTCTAATATAAAGAAATACGGGTGGGATGAAAGTGTTGACGATTGGTTTAAGGATGTAGAAAAAGGCATTGTATCTAAACAACATACTGCAATGGGTTGGGCGTTATATAACAATGCTGCAAACATTGCCGCAACAACTACATCGCAAACAGAGAGAACAAGTGCAATAAAAACGTCGCTTAAGATTTTAGATGCAATGGTAAGACATCAGCGTAGTGCAGCACAGGCATTACAGGCCACACGTATTCTAAAAAAGCTATCGCCTGAAACTCAATTATATGCAGCACAGAAAAGTGTACAAGCGTTCCAAAAGGAGTTGAGCGACAGGTATGGAGATAAGGCACCTAATCTTGATATTGATGCAGATCTTGCGGAACAATTCCTAAACGCCAAAACGCCAGAGGAACGAGCGGAGATTGAAACAGAAATTTACAAAGATATTGGCAGACAGATGCCGTCTCGTTTTGTTGACATGTGGAATGCGTGGAGATACCTTGCTATGCTTGGCAATGTGCGTACTCACGTTAGAAACATTGGCGGCAATGCTTTCTTTGCTCCTGTTGTTATGACAAAGGATTTGACGGCAACAGCAATTGAGTCTATTGTTCATCGTGTGTCGGGTAAAAAGACTGTAAGAGGTAAGGTTTTAATTACAGGCAGCAAGGCTGACAGGGAACTCTTAAAAGCGGCTTGGGAGGATTATGGCACTGTTGCTGACCTTATATCAAACGGTGGGAAATACAGCGACTTTGCAATGGCAAATCAGAAGATTGAAGATGGCAGACAAATATTTAAGTTTAAGCCTTTAGAGTTGGCAAGAAAGGGAAATAGTGTACTCTTGGAAAAAGAGGATATGTGGTTTTCTAAACCTCACTATGCTTATGCTTTGGCACAGTATTGTAAGGCAAACAACATTACAGCAGAGCAGATAAAGCGGGCCAAGGCAATAGCACCTGCAAGGGATTATGCAATCAAAGAAGCTCAAAAGGCAACATACAGAGATACAAATGCGTTCTCACAATTTGTAAGCGATTTAGGGAAAAATGGCAAAGTTAATTATGTGCCAAAACCAGTTAGTATGGTGGTCGATGGCATCTTGCCATTCCGTAAAACTCCTGCAAACATATTGGTAAGAGGTGTTGAGTATAGTCCTTTGGGCCTTCTTAAAGGTTTGAGCTACGACCTTTACCAAGTGAGCAAAGGCAAAATGTCAGCAACCGAAGCTATTGACAACATTTCCGCAGGGTTAACAGGCACAGGGCTTTTGGGTCTTGGTGTGTATCTTGCGGCACAAGGGCTTATAAGAGGGCACGGAGAAGAGGATGAGGAAGAAAAAGAGTTTAAAGAGTTAATGGGACACCAGTCGTATGCTCTTGAGCTTGCCAACGGTCAATCAATTACATTGGATTGGCTTGCTCCTGAATCGCTCCCGTTCTTTGTGGGAGTTAATATATGGGAAACTACAAAAGGCTCTGACGAGGAACTAACTCTATCAACCATACTTAATTCCGTAAGAAATATAACCGAGCCAATGCTTGAAATGTCTTGCTTACAAGGTTTAAATGATTTGTTTGAGGGTATTGGATATGCTAAATCAAATGACACATCAGGTTTAGTTGCAGTCATATCAAGTGCGGTAAAGAGTTATCTTATGCAAGGGTTACCGACGATGTTGGGACAGGCAGAGCGTACAGGTGAAGAGCACAGAATGACAACGTACACGGAAAAGGACGACTTCCTCACAGGCGATATGCAATATACGCTGGGTAAGGCAAGTGCTAAAATTCCGTTTTGGGATTATCACCAAATTCCATACATTGATGCATGGGGAAGAAAAGAAGCATCGGGAGTGGCACTTAAGCGAGGACTAAATAACTTCCTCAACCCTGCTTATACATCTACTGTTAAAACAAGTAAGATGGAAAAGGAATTGCTGCGACTCTACGAGAGTACGGGAGAAGCTTCGGTGTTCCCATCAAGAGCTGACAAATATTTTACAGTTGACAAAAAGCGAAAAGACCTTACAGCAGATGAATATGTGAGATATGCAACGCTGAAGGGGAAAAAATCTTATAAGCTTATTACAGACCTGGTGAAAAGTGATGCGTACGAGATTCTTGACGATGGTGAGAAAGTAAAAGCCATTGAGGAAGCATACGATTATGCTAACCAAAAGGCTAAAGAAGCCATCAGTAATTACAAGCCTGACACTTGGGTAAGCAAAGCTGATGAATTTTCGGATGTTGGTAGTTATATCACGTTCAGGACAGAGGTGAGTGCCACCAAAAAAGAGAACGGCGATAAGATTTCCAGACAAGAGGTTGCAGACATAATTCTTGATATGGCTCAAAATGATTCTGATATGTGGAATATGTATTTATCAATGTATGACAGCAAAGGCGATAAGTACGCATACGACAGCGGTGTTAGTGGAGAAGCATATATGTATTTTCTTGAAACACTTAACGAGGTTGATACGCCGAACAAGTCAGGGAAGTATGGAACATACACACAAGCAGAAGCAAAAGAAGCAGTTAACCAACTTGAAGGCTTATCAAGAGAAGAGCAAAGGGCATTATGGCAGAGTGTTAATACCACCTGGAAAAGAAATCCATTTTGATAAGATGGCAAAAAGAAAGGCTCCCTTTAATTGGGGAGTCTTTTTTGCGATAGTGAAGAATGTATATGTATGTCAAAAAAAGGTCAAGGACACTAAAAACGGCTTAAAATGGTGATTTTTATATGCCTCTTAATCAGGGTGTCCAGGGTTCGAGCCCCTGATCGCGTATGAAACAAAAATCCTGTCAAGTTTTGACAGGATTTTTGATTTATATTATTTAATTTTCTATCTTTTTGAGGTCTGTGCTTTTTTAACATCCCCTTTTTAGCTTTGCTTGCAGTTGTTGTTACTTTATGTAGAGGTGGTTATATAATCTGTAAATTGTTGTAATGGCTTGTTCAACTGTATATGTTCCTTTTGGTGAAAATTCTGTGTTGCTAACTCCTTGCATAATACCAAGTGTACGCATATCATAAACGGCTTCTTTTGCCCAATCTGAAATAATTAAATCATCACCAAATGTGCTTGATGTATTTTCAATTTCAATATCTGCAACATCACAAATCCTTTTTAAAATAGTTGCTGCCTCCTCACGTGTTATAAAGCTTTCGGGGGCAAATTTATTATCTCCAACACCTTCAATAATGCCCAGACTGTTAAGTGCAAGTATTTTTTCGTTTTTTGTATCTTCAAAGCTTCCCAATTTGATGTTTCTATCTTCTATTGCACTTTGTATTATAGGGAGATTATATGCAATCTCGCAAAAATCTTCTCTGTTTATGTTTTTGCGGTATCTCTTTTGCAGTTTTGCTGGAACAAGCTTTAAATCAATAGATTTATTAACGGTTTCCTTCGCCCAATCCGACGGAGTATCATACACACATTTTACAAGGTTTTTACCTGAAGCGCCTGCTTTGCCAAGAGAAATTCCGACCTCAATCATACCGTTCTCGAATTTACCGCCCCAACACCACGTTTTATCGGTTGGCTTAAGCATTATGTCGCCTTGTTCATTTATATAACAAACATCACCATACAAAGAATAAACGGGTTGACCTTTTATAATAGGAGCAAGCCCCTCGCTGAATGTTCCTTGAACGTAATATCCGTTTTTAAGTGTGAGAGCCACTTTACCGTCTGAAGTGATATATCCCTCAAAATTATCCTGAGAAATACCAATATATCCGTTATCACCCATATTGGTTGCGTGCTTTAGATTTGCTGCAATAACCTTTCCGTCAAGGTTTACAAGATACGTTGTGTTGTTCTTTATCACCTTAAATATATTGCCGCCTGCATACTCTATATACTGTCTGTCTTCTTCAACAATCGTCTTTCCCGATAAATCCGTTAGGCTGTAATATGAATCGTTTTCCTTGTTGATATAAGAAATAATCAATGCCTTGTCATCTAAAATTGAAGCAACATATCTTCCGTCATTGAATTCGCATAGTAAATTTCCATTTAAGTCAATAAGCTTTTGAGAACCATTGTTATCAAGCAGAATGTATTTGCTCTTATTATTATTTTCGAGATCGTTTAGTAAAGAGGGTATGCCCTCATAATCAAACTCAAGCACTGTTTTGTTTTTAACATCTATAACTGACCATTTGTTATCCTTTAGTGCTTTGTAGTTTACACCGTCAAAAGACTCTATGTTGTCGTATTGCGGCTCTGTTGTGATTTCGCCGCTAACACTTGCAATTCCGTATTTCTTTTCTTCATTGTGGAATACGAAAAATCCGCTATCATCAACAATCGGACAACCCACACCTGACCTTTGGAAGTTTTCGTACGGTGCCTCTAATAAAAGTGTGCCGTCTTCTTTTGCGTAAATTTTCAATACCCTGTTTTTATCACCATCAGCCTCGGTGTATTTTCCTAAAACTACGGATATGTATTTATCTGTTTCCATTGGAGTGCACTCATACTTATCGGCGGTTAAAATAACATTATTGTTATTATCTATAATTTCATATTTATCGTCTTTTACAAGAATATTCTCACCAACTGCTGCAGCATCTTCGGTAACGTTTCCATTTTCGTCAAGATATATATTTTCACCGCCAAGTGTTGTAAACTGATACCCGTTTTCTTGCTTGTAGAAAGTCTTTGTGTTTGGAAAATCAATGTATTCATAATCCCACAAAGGCTCTTGCTCATCTTCAATATATTTTACTAACCCGCTTAAATCTCCGTTAGAAACAACAAACGTTCCGTCGCGTGCAGAATCCCACCAATTAAGACCCGAAACAGTTTTCCAATCCTCGTTATGTATAACTACTTTGCCGCTTGTGTCTATAATTTGACCATTTCCCATATAGGCTATTTTGCCATAAAAACCGTTTGACCAGCCACTTGGCTTAAATACAACCTCGCCCTTGTTGTTTATAACTTCGTTTATCCATACTCCGTTGGTGTAGCTTTCTGTAAAAGCAAGTCCCTCGCTAAAGCGTGATGCCATACGATATTTAAAGTCTGTTATTTCGTTTCCAAACAGGTCATAATATCCTCTGTGGTCATATGATTTTTGTGCTTCAATTATACCCTCGCTGATGCCAGAAATGTTTGTGTGCTCTATGGGTATTACAACATTTCCGTTAAAATCAATAAGTCCATACAAATTAGCATATTCGGCACTGTCCTCGCGTGTGTTTTCAACGTAAACTTCAATTAAGCTGTAGTTTTCGTGTAAGGCTTTGGGGATTTTTTCGTCGAGGGTTTTTATCATTTTGCCAAACCTGTCCAACAATCCGTAATTTTCGCCCTGTTTAACTTTATATGCGTTTATTTCTCCGTTTTCGTATAGTGGGTCAATGTAATCGTAGGCAAAGTCTGCCACTGTACTTCCGTAATTGTCAATAAGTCCATACTTTCCGTTTTTTATAGCAACAGTAATATAAGAGTCGTTGTTACAGAATGGATATATTTTATCAAATTCAGGTTGTATAGCAACATTAAAGTCGGAATCAAGTGCACCGAATTTTCCGTTTTCTTCATATATAAGTCTGTATCCCGAAAAGGTTAAGCCATAACCTGAATTTTTAGCGGGCATAAACTTATCATAAGAAAGAACTTTAAGTAATTTACCGTTGTATGTATACACGCCGAATTCACCCTCATAATATGAATACGGTCTGCCATCATTATTTATATCGGAGTGATTAACAAACACGAAATTATCTATTCCTATTACATTTTTATCAAATTCGCTGATAACTGTGCCCTGATAATTAATAACATAGCTTGTAGTCCCATTTGTTGCCAATGCCACTTGATTGTCCACAAAAGTGCCGATATTGTCGAAGTCATCAGAAATCTTTTTACCATCAAAATCATAAATTGCACATTTTCCGTCATTGTTGCACGCAACAATGCAGTTTTTGTTGATTTCTATTCTCGAATATTCCATTGGCAGAATATATTTGTAGTTTTCGCCCTCGCTTGCTATGACGAGATTCGATAATGATATAATCATTGCCAATGCTAAAATTGCTGATATTATTTTTCTCATTTTGTTAACCTCCTTTAATATTGTAGCTATATAAATATCCTATCACATTTTAACCAAACTGTCAACAAAAAACACACCTCCTACTCGCAAGCAAAAGGTGTGTATTTTCTATCCCCAAAAGCTCATTATTCTTGCAACAATTAGTCCGCCGCCTGTGCCTATTACATATCCTAAAAGTGCCATTATAATACCAACAGGTACAAGTGCTTTGCTATATGTTCCCGCAAGCACGGGTGCGGTTGCCGTACCGCCTATATTAGCGAGTGATGCCACTGCACAGGTAAAAATGTCGATTTTAAATAGTTTAGCAAAAATCAGCATTATGCCTACGTGTATTGCAAGTATAATAAAGCCCGATAATAGCCACACAGGTGCGTTGCCTATACCGCCCAAATCAGCACGTGAGGCAATAAGTGCTATTACAATATACAGTAATATATTTGATATTTCTTCTGTACCTTTTATTTTACCCAATGGCGTCATAGCAAGCAATATTCCAACAAGTGTAACAATAAGCACTGTCCAGGTAGACTTATCAAAGATGGGTAGAGCAGACGTTATTATTTCACCAAGATTTTGTGAAATTGCACTCACTAATAAGCCTGCACCAAGCATAAGTATTAAGCTGTGCCAGCTCAATTTATTTTTGTTTTTTGACTCCTGCTCCTCAAGATTTGCACCAATAGCATCTATAACACTTGTATCTGCCTTTGTCCAATGGTTGAATTTGTGATGGAAATTTATAACCCATAACAGGAACATAATATATACAGTTGCACAAATTGAATCAACAACCAGTGCATATGCCATAGATGCTTCGCTCACATTAAGAGCAGCTTGTATTGCGAGCATATTTCCGCCGCCACCCATCCAGCTTCCGCATAATGCACCTAATGCCTTCCACGCATCTGTGCCGAGAAGAGTGTGCATAATTGCGTACGATGTCACAAATCCCAATGCAATAGACAGCGTTGCGCAAAAAAAGCCAATAAGCATTTTTGGACCAAGCTTTATTATCTCTCTTAAATCACAACGCAAAAGCATAACAAAAAGCATAGCATACAAAATGGGGTTTTTTATAGCTCCATACACCTGTGAGGTTGCTTCAAGGTCCCATAGGTTTGCGGTGCATAAAAGCATAAGCCCTAAATAGATAAGCACAATCGGCGGTGCAAATCTAAATATCCTTTGTGATGTTTTGCCTTTAAATATCTTTGGTAAATTAACTAAAATTGCACATATAAATACTAATGCTGCAATATACATAAAACTGTTTTTTATCATATTTTTATACCTCGCAATTAATTTTTGTAGTTGCGGGCAATTTTATGCATAAAACAAGAAAAAAACAGGTGCAAAGCAACTGATGTTATTTTGCACCTGTACATAAATTATTTAGTTGTTTTCTTTGCTGCTTCCTTCTTTGTGTTACATTTTGTTGTTTTACTCTTGCAGCAACGTGTCTTTTTAGCAACATCCTTTGCTGGTTTTTCCTTAACAACACTCTTTTTTATTGAGCCCTTAAACTGTTCAAATTTTTCAAGATTGCCTGCAACTGTTGCCTCGCCCTTTTCTATTGCCTTATCAAAGCTTGTTTTGGAGTCTAATATATCTGAAAGGGTTTTTCTTGCAATATCAATTATAATGTCATTATCCTTGTAGTCGTAAGGTTCAACATTCAGGGCATTCGATTTTACTTCTGCATAGAATGTTCCGCCGCAATCCTCATCGCTTATTGTGAATTGAATAGCCATATCCTCTAAAAGAGTTGTATCCACATTTTCGAACTTGGTTTTTATTCTCTTAAATGCTGTTTCAAATGTCATTTGTGTATCCTCCTTTTAATTTGTGAACTTATATTATTTTATGATAAAAGTAATGTAATTATGTCATTTATCATAAAAATACTATACAATTATACATTAATTTTTTATTTTTGTCAAGTCGACGTATTTCGGAGGTTTTAAAAATAAATTAACTTTTTATTAAAACACGGGTGTATTAAAATAAACTATTGCAAAAAACTAATAAATATGTTACAATTAAAGTAGTTATTTTAGGAAAGGACGAGCTCATTATGCAAAATTCAAAAGTGTTAATAGTTGATGATGATAAAAACATCGTCGAGCTTATAAAACTTAACATTGAACGTGAGGGTTTTAGCACGGTTGTTGCCTACAACGGCGTTGAGGCAGTTGATGCATTTAAAGAAAATGATGTTGCAATTATTCTTCTTGATGTTATGATGCCTGAAATGGACGGCCTGCAGACCTGTCGCGAGATACGAAAGATAAGCAATGTTCCAATAATTATGCTCACTGCAAAGGGAGAAACCTTTGATAAAGTATTGGGACTTGAAATGGGTGCGGACGATTATATGGTTAAGCCCTTTGAAACAAAGGAGCTTATTGCAAGAGTAAAGGCAGTTTTACGAAGAAGTGAAAATAAAGAGGAAACAAAGGACGAGGAAATTCATTATCAGAATTTATATATAAATATGTCTAACTACGAATTGAAGCTTAACGGCAAGGTGGTTGATATTCCTGCACGTGAGCTTGAATTGTTGTATTTCTTTGCTTCAAATCCCGACAGAGTTTTCACTCGTGAGCAAATTTTGGAAAAGGTGTGGGGCTTTGACTACTACGGCGACACACGTACAATTGATGTACATATCAAAAGACTGCGTGATAAGCTTGAGGGTGTTGAAGGCGATTGGGAGCTTGTAACAATATGGCGAGTAGGATATAAGTTTAAAACAAAATAATGGTTAGTAAATTTAAAAAGAGTATTTTCGGACGTCTGTTCTTTGGATACATTGCAACTTTCTTGTGTGTGCAAATTATTATGTTCTTTGCAGTGAGTGCACTTATCGGTAATTATTTTGTTAATCAAAAGGTTAATGATATAATGGAGATAACACGTGATATAGAAAAGTGGACGGCGGCAATGCATATAGATGAAGTTGATACACGTGCAAGAGCTGCATTTAAAGAAACAATAGACGGATGGGGACACTACCTAAAATCAGATATAATAATTATAAATAACGACGGCGAAGTAACAGAAACAACAAACAGGAAAATTAAAATACCCGAGAAGTATGCATTGCGCACCCTTAATGGCGAAACTGTTGTGGAACGAAGCAAGCTCGGCGGTCAGTATCCCAAAAAAGTTGTTTGTGTGGGAGTGCCAATATATTACGGAAGTAACCGCATTGGTGCAGTGTTTATAAATGCGTGGATGCCAAGAATACGAAGTGAGTCAACAGTGCTTATATGGATATTTGGCCTGTTTTGCTTTATATCTATTCTTATTTCGTTTGTGATGGTATATATTCAATCGAAAAAAATATCAATGCCGATTTTGAAAATAAATAACGCAGTGCGTGATATTGCGGCGGGTAATTTTGGTGAGCGTGTGAGTGTAAATTCCACCGATGAGATTGGTCAGCTTGCCTCAAGCTTTAATTTTATGGCAGATTCACTTGAAAAATCCGAGGCACAGAAAATGGCATTTGTATCGGATGTATCGCACGAGTTAAGAACACCAATGACAAGCATATCGGGCTTTGTTGAAGGTATTTTAGACGGTACAATTCCATATGAAAATCAAGAGAAATATTTAAAGATTGTTCTTGAAGAGGCAAAACGTCTGTCAAGAATGGTTAACGATATGTTCGAGGTTTCAAAAATGGAGAACAGTGAATATAAGCTCAATATTTCGCAGTTTGATATAAATGAGCTTATAAGAATATGCATTATAGCATTAGAGAGCAAAATTTCCAATAAAAATCTTGATTTAAATATAGACATTTCAGACGATGAGCTTGTTGCAATAGGCGACAGGGACTGTATTAACAGAGTGATACTTAATATTTTGGATAATGCAATAAAATTTAGCTATCCTAATACTGCATTAACAATATCGTCACGACTTGAAAAACGTAAAATATATGTTTCAATAGGCAATTTCGGAAGCGGAATAGACAGTGCCGATTTGGGAAATATATTTAATCGTTTTTATAAGACAGATAAGTCGAGAAATAAAGAAAAAAGCGGTGCAGGTCTTGGACTTGCACTCGTTAAAAATATAATAACAATGCATAAGCAAAACGTATGGGTTGAATGTAACAATGCAAAAGAAGGCTCCAACGTAAAATACACAAAGTTTACATTTACACTCGATATGGCTTGATTTATGAAAGAAAGGAACGAATTAATGGATAACTTATCAATTTACAAAAAACCTCTTTATGAGGCAAGAAAAATTACCGATTTGAGAGATATGATACGCAGCAGCTGTGAAATATATGCTGATACAGTAGCCTTTTTGGTAAAAAAGGATGGAGTATACAGTCCTATAAAATATAAGCAGTATATGGAGGATATAAACGCTCTTGGAACAAAGCTTATTGATATGGGCTTAAAGGGTGCAAGAATTGCAGTTGTTGGTGAGGCCTCATATAGCTGGGCGGTTACATACCTTGCGGTAGTGTGCGGTGTTGGTGTTGTTGTACCTCTTGATAAGGAGCTTCCCCAAGAAGAAATGGAAAATCTTATAGATATTGCAGATGTTAAAATGATTATCTATTCACCCAATGTAAAGACAATTACAGATGATGTTAAGGTTCAGTATAAGGTTCCTATGGGCGAGGAGTTCGACAAGCTTGTGGAAGAAGGACGAGAGCTTCTTAAAAACGGAGATACAAGGTATCTTGATGCCACAATTGATGCAGAAGAACTGTCGATATTGCTATTTACTTCGGGAACAACAGGAATGGCAAAGGGTGTTATGCACAACCACCGTACAATATGTGTAAATCTGCAGTCGATGGTTACAATGTTTTATGTTGGACCTGGCGATGTGTTCCTTTCTGTTTTGCCAATACACCACACATATGAATGTACCTGCGGATTTTTGTGTGCAATTTATCGTGGTTGTACTATTGCTCATTGTGAGGGATTAAAGCACATTGTTAATAATTTAAAAGAGTCAAAGGCTACTGTTGTTTTGGGTGTTCCGTTGTTGTTTGAGAAAATGTACAATACAATAAATAAAACCATCGATAAAAACGGAATGAGAAAAAAGGTAAACTTTGCAATAAAGTTAAGTAACTTTCTCAAAATCTTTGGTATTGATATTACCAAAAAGCTGTTCAAACAAATACACGATAATTTCGGAGGAAATTTAAGGGTATTCATAAGCGGTGCGGCAGGTATCGACCCCAAAATCCCAAAGGGCTTCAGAAATTTTGGTATACAGATGATTCAGGGATACGGCTTAACAGAGTGTGCACCTATTGCCGCACTTAACCGTGATATTTTATATAAGGATGATGCGGCAGGCTTGCCGTTACCAGGCGTTGAGTTAAAAATAGATAACCCAAATGCCGAAGGTGTTGGCGAAGTTCTTATTAAAGGTAAAAATGTGATGTTGGGTTATTATAATGCTCCCGACCTTACTGCCGATGCGATTGTTGACGGATGGTATCATAGTGGCGATTTGGGATATATTGATAATGATTCATTCTTACATATAACAGGCAGAATGAAGAGTGTTATTATTACAAAGAACGGTAAAAATGTATTCCCTGAAGAGCTTGAGGCATATCTGGGCAGAAGCAAGTACATAGAGGAAAGCTTGATATTAGGTAAAGAAAACGCCGATGATGTGGTTATATCTGCACAAATAATTCCTAATTATGCCGAAATTGAGGCAGAGTTTGGCAAGGATTATACACAAGATGAGCTTGTTGGTGTAATAAAGGAAGAAATTGCAAAGGTAAATGACATTGTTCAGGGTTACAAACGTATTGTTAAATTTAGTATAAGATTACGTCCGTTTGAAAAAACAACAACACAAAAGATACAAAGATTTAAGGCAGAAAATATTTCCGAAGAAGGAAATATAATAGGCAGATAAAACGACGGGGATGTAAAAAAAGCGCAGACCGCAAAAAGTCAGTAAATTAATAGTATGATTTGATTTCATTGTTATTGAAAACGCAAGAAAACAACCAAAATTTCATTATTTTTAATTTTCCTGTTTTTTGACTTTTTGCTACAAACAAACCTCACCTCTCGACGTACCCTCGTACGCCTTCGGGTAACCCAAAAACAAAGCATTTGCTTTGCTTTTGGTTCGGTTTGTTCATTCTGCATCTTTTTTTCCTATCCCCTAAAAAAGGCGGTGTAAAATTTTTACACCGCTTTTTTATGCTTTTTTCGTGGTCTCTCTTTTTAGAAGATATTTATTTTTCGTTGCCAGACCTCCGCGTATATGCCGTTCTGCCTTATTTGTATCAAGCACCTTTTTTGCCTCGTTATATAGCTGTGGGTTTATTTTTAACAGACGCTCGTGAACGTCCTTGTGAACTGTGCTTTTGCTTATATTAAAAACCGACGCAGTCTTTCGTACGGTTGTGTTATTTTCTATTATATACTGTGCTAATTCAATTGCCCTCTTTTCTATGTAATCCTTCACAAAATCCACCGACCTTTCTTTCTACAATATATGAGTGTGGTCGGTGAATTATGAGGTTATCTTCAACAAATTATTTTTTTGCTTCTTCATCGAGTTTTTTGTAATATTCAATGCGTTTATCTGCAAAATTTTTAATAGGATTATACAGCAAAAAATACATTATTGCAAACAATATCACAAAATTTAATAGATGAAGAAGTATCTGTACAAGGTCAATATTTAACGGCATATTAATAAACTCCTTTTAAAGTACAAATATAATCAATATAGATATTACAAGTGCATAAATTATTGCAGTTTCTATAAAAACAAGTCCGAGCATAAGAGTATTACGTATTTTATTTTCTGCCTCGGGCTTTCTTGAAATCCCCTCTGTTGCTTTGGAAATTGCAATACCCATACCTATTGCACCGCCTATTGCGGCAAGCCCCAGAGCAATGCCCGAGGCTAATGCCTTGTAGCCCTTTGTGGCTTCCAATGCAACTTCTATTGAATTTTCCTGTGCATAGCATATGCCCTCCATAATACAGAGTGCGGCTGTTATAACAAATAATATAAATATTAGTTTTGTTTTCATTTTAATTTCCATAGCCTTTCTGTCCACAAATAGTAATAAAATATTATACCGCCCTGCTTATGGACAGACAAGGCGTATAATGGAAATTATGCACATTGCCGTTTCGCACCTTTATGGGTGCGAAAAATTCGGCAGTGCAATTTAATCCGCCGGAGGATTAACGTGATTTTTCACGTTAAGCCTCCTTTCGATGGCTCTGATACTTCGCCGTAAAACAGTGAGGTGAGCATTATTAACACATACGCCTGTATGATTGCGTGCAGTATGGTAAATAAAACACCAACAATAATCGGGAGTATAAAGCTTAAATTTATATGATAATACACAAGCTCATTAACAAGTGTGCCACTTAAAAGTGCTCCGAAAATACGAAAGCTCATTGAAACGGTAAGTGAGAAATCCTTTAGTGTTCGTCCAATCCCTCTTATGCCGTTTTCTATAAAACCGCCCGATAATATAATTATATAGGAAAGACAACCCATCATAATTGCACCGTTTATATCGGATAGGGGAGCACTCAACATAATTGGTCTGCCCTCCGTTGATATTACCTGCACACCCAAAAGCTCAAAAAGCGTGCCAACCGAAATATATACACCTGCACAAAATATATATGCACCTAAAAAACTATTCCTGTGCGGACTGTTAGAGCTTGCAATTTTGCCAAATGCTGCCACACCCTCCTCAAGAATAAGCTGAAATTTTGACGGTACAAATTTAAAACGTGGTATTATAAAAATTCGTACAACAAGTGCAAAAACAAAAATAATACCTGTTACGATATATGCAGATATAAGTGCAGGGTTTACATTTATACCAAAAAAGTTAACCTTGTGTTTTTCGTGTAATACTGCCTCACGCATAACCTCACCCAATGGCTCGTGTGGTATATTGGATTTAGGGACAGTAAATATTCCAATTAAAATCAGAATAATTAAAGATGAAAAAACTATAATACTTATGTTTCTTGTTCGTCTGCTCACATATTTAATCCTCACTATATGGTTAAATATAGTTTGCATATAAAATAAAATATTATACAAAAAAGCGAGGGGACACAAAAGTGAACCTCGCTTTTTGCTGTTAACATATTTAAATATCGTTAATTAAATTTATTTCTTTATTGCTAAAAGGGGCGTTGCTTACAATTTTTGCGTGCTCAACAATTCTCAAGCACGTTTTGTGCTGCAAACATTATTCCTAATTTTGCAGACTCGTATGTTAAACCGCCTTGCATATATGCAATGTACGGAGGCTTAATGGGTCCGTCGGCACTTAATTCTATTGATGAGCCTTGTATAAAAGCACCTGCTGCCATAATAACCTGATCCTGATAACCAGGCATATCCCATGGCATTGGAGTCACAAAGCTGTCAACAGGCGAGCCTTTTTGTATGCCCTGACAGAACGCTATAACACCCTCGGGAGTGCCGAATTTTATAGATTGAATAATATCATATCTGTTCTCGGTAGGTTTTGGGTCAACCTCAAAGCCTAATTCATCAAATACCGCCGAGCAAAGCAGAGCTGTTTTTATAGCTTGTGAAACAATGTGCGGAGCAAGGAATAAGCCCTGATACAAAACCTTATTCATACCAAGCGAAGCACCACATTCCTTACCAATTCCCACAGATGTAAAACGATACGAGCATAGCTCAACATATTTTGCCTTGCCTGCAATATAACCGCCCGATGGCGCAATACCGCCGCCTGGGTTTTTAATAAGAGAGCCTGCCATAAGGTCTGCACCAAAATCTGTGGGTTCTTTTGTGTCCACAAATTCACCGTAGCAGTTATCCACAATGCAAATTGTGTTGGGTGAAATTTCTTTTACAAAGTTTATTATTTTACCAATTTTTTCGGCACTGAATGTAGGTCTCCAACCATAGCCCTTTGAACGTTGTATCATAACTGCTTTTACAGTATTTTGAGATAAAACCTCTTTTATTTTATCATAGTCGGGTTGTCCGTCCTTTAAATCAACCTGCTTGTAGTCAACACCAAAATCTTTTAGCGAGCCATCACCTGCATTTCCCGCAATGCCTATTACTTCTTCTAACGTGTCGTAAGGCTTGCCTGTTATAGCAACAAGCAAATCGTTTGGTCGCAGAATACCAAACAGCATTGTTGAAAGTGCGTGTGTGCCATTTACAAAGCTGTAACGTACAAGGGCATCCTCTGCACCGAAAATTTGTGCATATACCTTATCTAAAGTGTCCCTGCCAATATCGTCGTAGCCGTAGCCTGAAGTGGAGGTAAAATGTGTTTCTGAAATGTTGTTATCACAAAACGCCTTCATAACCTTTAGCTGATTAATTTGTGCAATATCTTCAACCCCTTTAAACTGTGCTGATATTTTTTGCTCGGCTCTGTCAACAAGCTCTAAAATCTTATCGCTAATGCCGAAATTACCTTTTATAAATTCACTCTTATCCATTTTTAAGTTGCCTTTCATTTTTTAAAAAGTTTATCACAAAAAGGATTTTTTGTCAATATTCCATAATGTGATAGGAGGTGTAAAAAAAGATTTATACCCCTTGTAAAATTAAAAAAAGTGTGTTACAATATATAATGACGTATTATATTGGGAAGGGGGCAATACCATTGATTATAGATTTACATAACCATACAATGTTTAGCTACGACAGCAGCGATACACCCGAAGAAGTTATCGAAAATGCAATAAGACATAATGTTGATATTGTGGGAATATGCGATCATCAGTTTTCTATTGGCAACAGATTAAACGAGTATTATATGCATTTGCAACATTGTAAGGTGAAATACAGTAATGATATAAGAGTATTGTGTGGCCTCGAAATAGGCACACGCCCAAAGCCCGACGATTTAATAGCAGATGCTGCAAGCTGCTTTGACTATGTGTTGTTTGAAAGTCTTGATGCTCCAAAGGGTGCAATGGACTTTTGCGAATTTCTGGAATGGCGTAAGCTGTTTAAGTGCAAGGTGGGACTTGCCCACACCGATATTTTTAAACTCGGCGAAAAGTACGGATTAAATATTATAGAAGAATTAAAAAATGCAGATATTTTCTGGGAAATTAACACATCGGGGAATTATAACTATTATTACGATTTTCTCACAAATGAGAAAAAGCGTCAGCTTATAAGTGATAGCGGTATAGAAATAAGCATTGGCTCCGACACTCATTGGGTGGGTGAGTATCGTTTTAGGCAATTGAAAAGAGCCAACGAGCTGGTAAAAAAACTGGGCAATCCGTTGCCGTAGAAAAATATTAATATCTCTTAAGAGGATATTAATATTTTTTTTATTTAATACTTGAAAAATGTAAGAAAAAGGTATATAATAGATGTATATTATTAGAAAAAGGGGAAGAATAAAATAATGCAAACATTTACAGACGTACTAAAAGAAAAAGCAAGACAATCTATAAAGACAATTGTTCTTGCAGAGGGAGAAGAATTAAGAAGCATTAAGGCTGCTGAAATTGCCATTAATGAAAAATATGCAAAGATAATTTTATTGGGTAATGCTGATAAAATTAATGCTATGGCAGCAAGTGAGGGTGCGAATATAAGCGGTGCACAGATTATCGACCCCCAAAACAGTGATAAGAGCGCTGAATATGCTCAAATGTTTTATGAATTAAGGAAAAATAAGGGTGTTACTCCCGAACAGGCAACAGAAACCGTTAAGAATACATTGTATTACGGTGTTATGATGGTTAAGTGCGGAGATGCAGACGGTATGGTTGCAGGTGCGGTAAACTCATCAGCAAACGTGTTAAGACCTGCTCTTCAGATTTTAAAAACTGCTCCTGGCACAAAGCTTGTTTCTGCATTCTTTATTATGAATGTACCAAACTGTGATATGGGCGAAAACGGAACATTTATTTTTGCAGACTGTGCATTAAACCAAAATCCAACTGCAGACGAGGTTAGTGAAATTGCAATTTCATCTGCACAATCATTCAAGAGCCTTGTGGGTGCTGAACCAACAGTGGCTATGCTTTCGTATTCTACATATGGCTCTGCAAAGAGTGAGCTTGTTGAAAAAATGCAGGAGGCTACAAGATTAGCAAAGGAAAAAGCTCCACAATTAAAGCTTGATGGCGAATTACAGCTTGATGCAGCAATTGTTGAATCTGTTGGTAAGCAAAAGGCTCCCGAATCATCAGTTGCAGGTAAGGCAAATGTGCTTGTGTTCCCAGACCTTAATGCAGGTAATATAGGCTATAAGCTTGTTCAAAGACTAGCAAAGGCAGAAGCGTACGGACCCGTTTTGCAAGGTATTGCAAAGCCTGTAAATGACCTTTCGAGAGGTTGCACTGCAGAGGATATTGCAGGGGTAATAGCAATAACAGCTATTCAGGCAATGAATTAACAAAATGGCTCGTCACATCTTGCTAATTTAACAGTTATAAAGTAAACACAGAAAGGAAATAAGAAAATGAATATTTTAGTTATAAATGCAGGTTCATCATCATTAAAGTATCAGCTTATAGATATGAGTGCACACAATGTACTTGCAAAAGGTCTTTGCGAAAGAATAGGTATTGAAGGCTCAAACCTTCAGCACACAAACGTTGCAAAGGACAATAAAGTAAAAATAGAAAAGCCAATGAAGGACCACAGCGATGCAATCCAGATGGTTGTAGACGCACTTGTTGACAAAGAACACGGCGTTATATCATCAATGGACGAAATTGGTGCGGTAGGTCACAGAGTTGTACATGGTGCAGAAACCTTTGCAGATTCATATTTAATTACAGAGGACGTTAAGGCAGCACTTGAAGAGTGCGTTCCTTTGGCACCGCTACACAACCCTGCAAACATAATTGGTATAAATGCCTGCGAAAAGATAATGCCAGGTGTGCCGCAGGTTGGTGTTTTTGATACTGCGTTCCATCAGACAATGCCTGCTAAAGCATATATGTACGGCTTACCATACGAAATGTATGAAAAGGATAAGATAAGAAAGTATGGCTTCCACGGAACAAGCCACAAGTATGTTGCACAAGAGGCTGCAAAGTTCTTGGGCAAGGATGCAAAAGACATTAAAATCATAACCTGTCATTTGGGTAACGGCTCATCAATAAGTGCTGTTGACGGCGGCAAGTGTGTTGATACATCAATGGGCTTCACTCCTCTTGACGGTGTTGTTATGGGTACAAGAACAGGTACTATGGACCCTGCAGTTGTTACATTCCTGCTAAACAAGGGTATGAGCTCAAAAGAGGTTGATAACGTTATGAACAAGCAATCGGGCGTGTTTGGTATTTCAGGGGTTTCATCCGACTTCCGTGACCTTAGTGCAGCAGCAAAAGAGGGTAACAACAGAGCAAAGCTTGCTTTAGAAATGTTTGCTTACGGAGTTAAGAAATACATTGGCTCATATGCGGCAGCTATGGGTGGTGTAGATGCAGTTGTATTTACTGCTGGCGTTGGTGAAAATGACGCACAAACAAGAGCAGATATAATAGAAGGCCTTGAATTTATGGGAATAAAGATTGATAGTGCAAAGAACAGCACAAGAGGTACAGTTGATATAAGTGCTGATGATGCAACTGTTAAAACACTTGTAATTCCAACAAATGAGGAATTGATGATAGCAATAGATACCCAAAGAATTGTTGAAGGCTAAAGTTTGAATAAAATTGCCCATCTTGCGTATTTACCCTCATTTGCGTATAAGCATACGCGGCAATCGGGTAAATGCACAACCTGCACAATTTTCTTTCAAACTTTGACATAGGAATAAAATTGCCCATCTTGCACATTTACCATGATTTGCGACAAATGTGCGGACGCGTTAAATTCAAAAATGAGGTGTAAAACGGCTGTTTTACACCTCATAATTTTTAAAAACATAAAGATAAAATCACTTGACAATTTGTTTGTGTTGTGCTATAATAACAGTTGTTTTTGGAGAGGTGGCCGAGTGGTTTAAGACGCAGCATTGGAAATGCTGTGTACGTTAATAGCGTACCGTGGGTTCAAATCCCATCCTCTCCTTTGGGAAAAAAGACTTGTCGATTGACAAGTCTTTTTTCATCGATATAAATCTCTGTCGAGATTTTCGATATGTCATAAATGACACGATATGTGCTAACGCACTCGATATGTTGCCTTACGGCAACGAGATTTATATCATATCGAGTTTGTAGGGACAGGCGTCCTCGACTGTCCGAAAAACATATCGATTTTACGAAAGTAAAAATATCGAGCAAACGAAGTTAGCATATCGACTAAAAACATTATACATCTAAACCATCCTATCCATCACGTCGGAACAAGTTTCGCTTGTTCCGATTTTTTTGGATATTTTTCCAATCCATATATTACATTTGAAAATATACAGTTTATATGTTACAATGTTTACGTCACATATATAGTGGCTTCAATAAATTCAGGAGGTATTAAAATGAAAAAGATTTTAATTTTTCTAATAGCTATATTTCAAATAACAGCAGTGTTTCCTTGTTATGCTCAATCAATGGAGCAATACATAGTTATGAAGGGTGACAGTATGTGGAAGATTGCAGTAAAATATGAGGTGGGGTTAAGCGAAATAAAAAATGCAAATCCACACATTACTAATCCCGAACTTATTTATCCTGGACAGATTTTAAACATTCCAAAAGCTGAACAGACAGTTACAAGCTATGAAAAAGAAGTAATAAAGCTTGTAAATGATATAAGAGCAAAGAACGGGTTAAAAACACTTACATATGACTGGGAATTAAGCAGAGTTGCAAGATTCAAGTCGCAGGATATGAAAGATAACAATTATTTTTCGCACACAAGTCCCGTTTATGGCTCACCTTTTAATATGATAAGAAATTTTGGTATATCATATAAAAGTGCAGCAGAGAATATAGCAAGAGGTCAAAAAACACCTCAAGATGTTGTGAATGCTTGGATGAATTCTTCAGGACACCGTGCCAATATATTAAATTCCTCGTATACAAAAATTGGTGTTGGATATGTTGCAAACGGAAATTATTGGACACAAATGTTTATAAGACAATAATATTTTTTAAAATATAAACCGAATGATTTGGATTAAAGTCCGCGTCATTCGGTTTGTGTTTTTATGTAGTAATTGATTTCACTTTATTAAGTGGCTGAATTTTGAATATCATTAATAGAAATTAAAACACTTGCTGCAATCACCAAAATTGTTCCTATAATTGTAATAATGCTTAAATGTTCATCAAATATAAGAGTACCTGCTAAAACGCTTGTAATTGGTTCAAGTGCACTAAGGATAGATGCTCTGCTGCCTCCAATTAAGAAAGTTCCTTTTTGAAACAATACTACAGCTCCAATATTTAATGCAAATGCGAAAAATATTGTTAATAACCATCCGAAAACAGAATGTGGGAAAGTTAACTGCTTGGTAGCAATACATATAACAAGCATAATTATAGAGCAAATAGCCGCAACCTGCAAACTGAAACCAAAAATTGATGTCTTTTTGTTTTTGAAAACTGAAAGAGATATAACATATATAGCATATGTTATTCCTGATAACAGAGCACAAATGCTGCCTTTTAGGTTAATTGGGTCGTTAGAATTGTAGAATAATGAAATACCTGTTATGCATATTATTACGCTTATGATGTGAATATAATTTTTTTTGCTTTTTAAAAAGATAATTTCACAAATTACCACAACAGCGGGATAAATAAAATGAAATACTGTGGCAGTTCCGGACGAAATGAAGTTGTATGAGGTAAATAACAAAAGGGGAGTTATGCAACATCCCATAATTGCAATAAAACTTATTTGCGGCAAAGCACGTATATCAATTTTTATACCATTTTCTTTATAAATAGCTAAAGCAGCAAGAATCGGCAAAGAGAGTATATTTCTCAAAAAAACCAGAGAAACAGAATTAACTCCTTGGGCATAAATGAATTTTGCCATAAGTGGCATAAGACCAAAAATTATTGCACTTAGTATAATAAAAATGTATCCTTTAGATAGTTGTTTTTGCATCATTTCTTTCACCTAAAATATAAATTCTTTAAAGAGTGCCTCAGATTTTTTCATATAATTGAGAGTTTTGTCTCCGTTTGTGATAATAGCGGAGTTACAAAGATGATCTATTAAACAAATCGGTACGACGGCAGAGTTTTTTATGCCGTTGATATCAACGCAACAAGGGAATAATATGCTTGCATTGGGCTCCAACTCATCGTATGGTGGTGAGGTTATGAGAATAACAGTTACACCCTGCTTTTTTAGAAGCTCTAGGATTTTTGGAGCAGGTTTTGTATATCGGTGGAACAAAAAGAATATGCAAACATCATTCTTTTTAAGACTCAATACAGATTCAATTTCACCGCCTTGTCCTGCGGATAGGATATACACATCGCTGCGGATAGTTAAAAATCGTGTATATGCATAATGAGCAAGAGCAAATGATTCCTTAAGTCCAAAACAGAACACCCTTTCTGCATTAATAATTGTATTTACAGCTTTAGAAATTTGTTCCGTATTAATATGCTCAAATGTTTGATTAATGCAGCGAATTGCGTTTTGTGCGGTTGTAGGTAATTGAATGTTATGTGTTTTGGGGTTAACCGTTCTGTTAAGCTTCTCGGGAAGAGTGAACTGGTATTTAAAATCTGTACGCACACAATCCTGAAAAGCCTTGTATCCCGAAAAACCTAATTTGCGGCAAAACCGTATAACAGAAGTAGTGCTAATATCTATTTTTGCTGCAATATCATCCAGGGTTTTAAAGGCAAAAGTGTTAGGATTGCTTAAAAAGTATGCAGCGATCTTTTGTTCTGACTTCGTCATATGATGAATATTGGATTTGATTGTTTCTGTTATCTTCAAAAAAAACACCTCACTTATTATAATAATACCACAAAATTTAGGAAAAATCAATATCTTGTAGTAAAAAATACATTTTAAAAAGTTTATAAAAAGAGAATATAGCATTGACTTTTTATAAATATGCTGATATAATAGAGAAAAAAGCGAATGAAAGCTTTTAAAAAATGTATTAAAAAATACAAATAGAGGAGATAAACAATGAAAACAGAATTTTTGTACCTTAATGAAGAGGAAATGATTGAAGCAGGCGTTCTTGATTATGGACGTTGTATTGATGTTGAAGAGGAAGTGTTCCGTCTTTTAAGCAAAGGCGACTATGTTATGGGTGGAGATAAACATAATTCTCACGGTATTATGATGAAGTTCCCCAAAGAAAGTCCATTTCCTAATATGCCAAAGGATGCTCCTGACAGACGATTTCTGGCGATGCCTGCATATGTTGGTGGACGTTTTAATGTGGCAGGAGAAAAGTGGTACGGCTCAAATATAATTAATCCACAAAGGGGATTACCACGTTCAATTTTGATGGTAATGCTTAATGATGCCGATACATGTGAACCAATTGCGTTGATGTCTGGTAATTTAATCAGCTCTGTCCGCACAGGCTGTGTTCCCGGTGTAGCCACCAGACACCTTGCTAATAAAAATGCGTCGGTGTGTTCCTGCATTGGTGCCGGTCCTGTAAGTAAGGCTTGTTTTGAGGGAATTATACAAGAGGCAAAGAATGTAAAAGAACTGGTGGTGTGTGACCTTATACTTGAAAAAGCAGAAGCTTTTGCAGATGAAATGAGCAAAAAATACAACATCAAAGCAAGAGGTGTAACTTCTCTTGAGGAAGCTGTAAGAGCAGGAGATATTGTAAGTGTTGCAGCTTCATCGGTAAAGCCTATTCAGCTTAATAATGATTGGCTTAAGGAAGGTTCTCTTCTAATCTTTTCGGGAAGAGGTGCTGTTGACGAGGAATATTTCACTTCGTCTAAAACAGTTTGGGATAATACTAAAATGCATGAGGTATACTTTGATGAACATCTTTTGCTTCCTGAAAACGAAAGATTTATTAATGGTATTGCTGTTCAGATCTATAAATTTATGTATGAAGGAAAGCTGCCTCCCATTACTGAAGGTGTGAGCTTGGGTGATATAATTTGCGGTACAGCTCAGGGACGAGTGTCCGAAAAAGATAGAATTTGTTTTATTGCCAGCGGTATGCCTGTGTGGGATGTGGCTTGGGGATATGAATTATATGAAAATGCCAAGAAAAAGGGGTTGGGTCAAACTTTGAAGTTGTGGGATGACCCATATCTTGCGTAAAAAAATCAGGACAGTTTTATTGGTAATATCTAAAACATTGAGCTATTAAAAAGGCTGCCTCACTTTTTTAGTGAGGCGGCCCTTTAGTTTGTTTTTAATTATTTCTTTTTATCGGACTTAACAACCTTAACCATAGCTGCAAGAGCAACAAGTGCAATCACGTTTGGTATAACCATAAGCTGATTAAGCATATCAGATAACTCCCAAACCAAGTCGTTTGACAGGAATGAACCCATAAATATGAATATAACTGCAATTACCGAATATACCGTTACTGCTTTTTTTCCAAACAAATACTCAACGTTGATTTTACCAAACATATTCCAGCTTAAAATTGTTGAGAATGCAAAGAATAACAAGCAAATTGCAACAAAGATATTACCAGCGTTTGTGCCGAAGGTTCCCTGGAATGCAAGCTGTGCCATATTTGTTTTGTCGATACCAAGTGCTGAAATTGCATCTAATACACCCACATTGCTCTCTAATGCTGCTCTTGATGCATCTGCAATAGGACCGTTTCCTGCATATAGAGTAGATATAACAATAAGTGCTGTCATGGTAAGTACCACGAAGGTGTCGATAAACACACCAATCATTGCAACCACACCCTGGTCGTGAGGCTTATCTACCTTTGCCATTGCGTGAGCGTGAGGTGTTGAACCCATACCTGCTTCATTTGAGAAAAGACCTCTTTTTACTCCCTGGCTTATTGCACTCTTCAATGCCATACCAAGACCGCCGCCGATTATTGCAGAAGGGTTAAATGCGTATGAGAATATCATACCAATTGCTTCGGGAAGATATTTTGCACGTGCAACAAGAATAATAATACCAAGTGCTAAATACAATACAGCCATTATCGGCACTAATTTTTCTGTTACCGATGCAACTCTTTTAACCCCGCCTATAAATATAAATGCGGAAAGTATAGCAATTATTATACCTACAACCCACGATGGAATACCAAAGGCAGTTGAACAGGTGCTTCCTATTGAGTTTGATTGTACCATACTTCCTGTAAAACCAAGTGCTATAGTGGCAGCAATGGCAAAGAATATTGCCAAAAATGAGCCGAATTTGCCTTTGAATGCGGTTTTTATGTAATACACGGGTCCGCCTAGAACAGTTCCGTCATCTTTTACCACTCTTGTTTCCTGAGCAAGAATTGCCTCGGCATAGATGGTTGCCATG
>JAZRPB010000034.1:0-27020 GCA_045649025.1 Clostridia bacterium
CTCTCACATTATAACATTTCTAATATATCACAACAGCGTTTATTTGTCAATAATTACTCATTAAATTATTACTCGTTTTTTGCTTGTTTTCCATTTTTTCTCTCTTCTAAAATCAAACATCTCCGAAAAGTAAAACCGCCCTCGGAGATTCCGAAAGCGGTTTATCAGCAAAATATTCACTCATCGTTTCGCCAACCAAGGAAAGACATCAAAGTGGTTTCCATTCAGGCAATAACATTTTTTATATCTTTATCTTAATAGATAGGGAATCTTTCGCAAAGAGCGTTAACCTCTGCTCTGATGAAGTCTTCTTTAGCCTCAAATTCTGTTGCGGCAAGCTTCATGAGAGAAGCGATTTTAACCATTTCTTCTTCCTTGAAACCTCTTGAAGTAACGGCAGGGGTTCCAACACGGATTCCGCTTGTTACGAATGGGCTTTGAGGATCGTCGGGAATTGCATTTTTATTAACGGTGATGCAAACCTTATCAAGACGTTTTTCAAACTCTTTACCTGTAAGGTCGAAAGGTCTGAGGTCAACGAGCATAAGGTGGTTATCCGTTCCGCCAGAGATAAGCTTAAATCCTTCTTTAACAAGGTTATCTGCAAGCACAGAAGCATTTTTAACGATTTGCTTCTGATATTCTTTGAATTCATCCTTCAATGCTTCACCGAAGCAAACTGCTTTTGCGGCAATAACATGCATAAGAGGACCACCTTGTGTTCCAGGGAAAATAGCCTTATCGATTTTTTTAGCATATTCTTCGTTGTTTGTAAGAATAAGTCCGCCTCTTGGACCTCTTAATGTTTTATGTGTTGTTGTTGTAACAACGTCTGCATAATCCATTGGTGACGGATGACAGCCTGTTGCAACAAGACCTGCAATGTGTGCCATATCTACCATTAAGTATGCACCGACCTCTTTTGCAATTTCAGAGAATTTAGCAAAGTCTATTGTTCTTGGATATGCCGATGCACCTGCAAGTATAAGTTTAGGCTTACATTCCAATGCAAGACGTCTTACCTCTTCATAATCTATTACATTTGTATCTTCACTAACACCGTAAGGAACAATGTTAAAATATTTGCCCGACATATTAACAGGAGAGCCGTGGCTTAAGTGTCCACCGTGATCAAGACTCATCGATAATACGGTATCACCGGGTTGGAGCAGTGCAAAAAATACAGCCATATTAGCTTGTGCACCTGAATGAGGTTGAACATTTGCATAGCCTGCACCAAATATTTCCTTTGCTCTTTCTCTTGCAAGGTCTTCTACAACGTCAACGTGCTCACATCCGCCATAGTAACGCTTTCCCGGGTAACCCTCTGCATATTTATTGGTTAGTGCAGTACCGCTTGCTTCCATAACAGTTTCAGAAACAAAGTTTTCAGATGCAATAAGCTCAATCTTATTTCTCTGACGGTTTGTTTCGTTCATTACTGCCTCATAAACCTCGGGGTCATTCTTCTTTAACAGTGTTAGTTCCTTCATTTTTCTTCCTCCAAATTGTTAAATTTATGTAAAATTATAATATTATACAATTACACTAAATTATATCATATTAAAAATAAAATGTAAATAGATTTTTAAAAAAAACGACATTTTTTTGCTATGTTTATTTATGCTTTTTTTAATACTAAGATTTATTTTGCTAAATATATTACGTTTTAGATAATTGTAATTTTTGTCATAATTAAAAAAATCACAAAACGGGATAAGCAATGCAAAATTTAAAGGACGCAAAATGCGTCCTTTTTCAATATACTATATGTTTTAAACCAATTCTGCAATATGTTATAAAGTATATATATGTTGAATAAGGTCAACATAATCTTATGAAAGGAGGTATGTGTTTGAAACGATTTTTCTTGTTATTTTTTAGTTTTTATTTATTTTTAACACCATGTGTTTACTGTTCGGATTTATATGTGTATCCATCTGGTAAGGCAATTGGTGTAAAATTGCATACTGATGGCTTAATAGTGATTGATGTATGCACAATTACAGACGAAAACGGTCAAAAAAAACGTATTGAAGAATTTAACAAGGGTGATATAATATTAGAAGTAAACAACAAAAAGATAGAAAATATTGAATCTTTAAAATCTATTATATGCGAAAATACAAATAATATTAATTTTACAATAAAAAGACGAGGAAATTTAAAAACAATTAGTGTGACACCAATTATAACCAATAATGGTCCATCACTTGGTTTATGGCTTCGTGATAGCAGTGCAGGAATTGGCACTTTAACATTTATTGATCCGCAATCAAATACCTTTGCTGCTCTTGGCCATGGAATATGTGATATAGACACTGCTATGCTTGTTCCAGTCAATTGCGGAAGTATAATTAACACTAACGTAACAGATGTTATAAAAAGCAACACAGGAAAAATTGGCGAGCTTAAATGTGATTTTATAAATACAGATATTGGCAAATTAAAATCTAATACAAACTACGGCATATTTGGTGATTATGAAGGTGAAAGCGTTACTTCACAAAAGATAAAAGTTGCAAACCCAGAGGAAATAAATGAAGGTAAAGCAACAATTCTTACAGAAATCGAAAGAGACGGAATAAAGCAGTATGATATTGAAATTAAAAAAATCAATAACAATGCAACAAACGGCAAGGATATGATAATACAAATTACAGATAAAGAATTAATAAATAAAACCGGCGGCATTGTACAGGGAATGAGTGGCTCACCCATCTTGCAGAATGGTAAAATTGTGGGAGCTGTAACACACGTTTTTGTGAATGATCCAACAAGTGGTTATGGAATTTTTATTGAAAATATGTTAGCGGAGGCGGAGAAAATTAAATAGAAATAATAGGATGTTTACAAAATTGCTAAAATGCACAAAGAATCTCACAATGAGGTTCTTTGTGCATACAACATAAAACATATATAATTTTTATTTGTATGTAATGAAACAAATGTTTTAACTATAATTTTAACTTTTTTTACAAAAAAAATCGAGGAATTTTAACCTCGTTTTTTTTTGATTTTATTAAATATTCACAAATAAAAATATTAATTAATCGCATATAAATCTTGATAATTCTGCTTGTAACTTATCGCCTTCATTATCTTGTGTTTCAAGCTTAATTGGCTTTGAAAGGTCAAGACTAAAAATACCCATAATTGATTTAGCATCAACAACATATCTACCTGATGTAAGGTCGATATCTGCATCATATTTACTTACAATATTAACAAAATCTTTTACATCGTTTATTGAACTTAATAAAATGTTAAATGACTTCATAAAGAACCCTCCTAAAACAAATAACTGTATGGTCTTTTATCTTTTTTGACCATATACATATTTTACCTCACTTTTTTAAATTAGTCAATACCCTATTGACATTTTTTATAAAACTTTATATAATTTAATTGTAACTATACATTATATGCAGACTCGGAGGAAATATGATAAATTCAAAAAAAATCGCATTTTGCACATTGGGTTGCAAGGTTAATCAATATGAAACAGAAGCAATGGAAGAACTGTTTATAAATGCAGGCTATGATGTTGTGCCGTTTTCTCAAAAATCTGATGTGTACATTATAAATTCATGTTCCGTAACAAACATTGGCGACAGAAAATCACGTCAGATGATAAGGAGAGCAAAAAAGGAAAACCCCGAAGCTATAATTGTTGTTACAGGTTGCTATGCACAAACCGCCGCCGATGAAATTGAAACAATGGATGAGGTAAATTTGCTTATAGGTACACAAGGCAGAGAAAATATTGTTAATATTGTTAATACCCTTGATTGTAATTCACATATAAACCTTGTTAGTGACATAATGCACACACATAAATTTGAGGAGTTAAAAATAACAAAGTATACCGACAGAACACGTGCATTTATTAAGGTGCAGGAAGGCTGTAATCAATTCTGTTCATATTGTATAATTCCATATGCAAGAGGTCCCATCCGAAGCCGCAACAAGCAAGAGATTATTGACGAGATAAAAACACTTGCTAAAAATGGCTTTAAGGAAATTATATTAGCGGGTATACACATAGCATCATATGGTCTTGATAAAAAGAACACTTCATTAGATGAACTATTACTTGATGTTGATAAAATTGATGGTATTGAAAGAATACGCATTTCCTCTATTGAACCAATGACACTTAATGCTGATTTTATTAATAAGATAAGTGTTTCAAATAAGCTGTGTCGCCATTTTCATATTTCGTTGCAATCTGGTTGTGATGAAACACTAAAACGTATGAACAGAAAATATACAACAGAACAGTTTAAAACAATTGTTGATGGACTTCGCAATGCATTTGAAGATGTTGCAATAACAACAGATATTATGGTAGGCTTTGCTGGTGAAACAGACGAAGAATTTGAAAAAACATTGGAATTTATTAAAGAAATTCAATTCGCTGATGCACACGTTTTTCAATATTCACAACGACGTGGCACACCTGCAGCAAAATATTCAAATCAGGTTTCTTCGCAAATTAAAGAGGAGCGTTCTAAAATAGTAATAGAGGAATGTGCAAAATTAAGACATAAGTTTTTAGAAGGTTTTATAGGCAAAAGCACAGATGTATTATTCGAAAGAAAAACCAAAGATAATATGCTTGAGGGAAAAACTGATAATTATATTACAGTTAAAGTTCCCTACCAAGCTGGACTTGTGGGTGAAATAAAAAAAGTTCACCTTATAAAGTTGTGCGATACATTCATATTAGGTGAAATAATTTAAACTTGCTTTGAAACGAAAAAAGCGTCCACACCGTTCCAAGAATCAGCGCAGACACCTTTGAAAAAAACTATGTCAAAATTATATCACACCTATTATAATAAATCAAGACAAAATTTTTAAAAAAATTCACAAATTACATACAGAAATTTTATATAAAATGCAATATTTTCAGAAAAAATATTGCATTTTTTGTTAAATTGGAGATTTTTACTCTTTTGTTGTAATTTCCTATTAGCGAAAAATCCACATATTTGAGCAAACTATGCCAACCACAGTCACAACAGTGACTTATTTTATAGTTCATCAAGTGATTTAAATGAAAATCCCTTTTCTCTTGCCTCTAAAATTATTTCCTTTAATGCATCTGCATTATCCTTTGAAACAGCATGCAGGAGCAAAATCTCACCATTGTGTAGATATGGTATTACCTGATTTATTGCATATTCTCTTCCCTTTTGAACATTTACATCCCAATCCTTATATGCATGACTCCAGAATATTGTTTTATATCCCATATCAGTTGCAAGTGCAAGCACTCTTTCGTTGTATGCACCCTCGGGAGGACGCATATATTTCATTTGATAGCCATAAAGCTCAACACTTTTAGAATTTAATATATCTAACTCCTGTCTTATTTCATCAATACTACATTCACTCAAATTTGGATGATGTACGGTATGATTACCAACAATATGACCTTCATTAATCATTCTTTTTACTAATTCCTGTTGACCTTCAAGATATGGCATAGTAACAAAAAATGCTGCTTTAACATCAAGCTCTTTTAAAGTGTCTAATATTTTAGAAGTATATCCGTTTTCATAACCTTCATCAAATGTGAGGTATATGTTTTTTTCTGATGTTTTTCCAAGATAATATGCATCGTATTTAGCAAGCCGCTCCTGCTCTTCAATTGTAATTTGCGGCGGCGAACCTTTTTTTCGTACAAACCCCCAACCATATGCTTTAGTTGGTGCATTCATATAATCAACCTCTTTTTTTTCATTTTGCTCACCTTTATCTGCTTCCTGTGTATGTGTTGATATTGATGAATTTTCTAACTCAATCTTGTTTATGACTTCCTTATTTTTACATCCACACAACATTAAAATAACAAGCATAATCAGCAGTATTTTTTTCATACTTTTGCCTCCTTAATTTTTTTTAAACTTTTTTAAAAAATTTGTTGAATTTTTTAACATTTTGTTATATAATATATACTATCTAAACTTATGAGGTAAATTTTAGAACATTTTTTATATTAATTTCATTTACCAGAATGGAGGAACAATATGGCCACAAGTAATAAATTCGAGGCACGTGCACGTGAAAGACGCAGACGTGAACGTTTAAGAAGAAAGAGAATACGTATGTGCATTTCAATTACTGTTATGACAGTTGCACTTGTTCTTATTATTTTTGCAATAGCATCATCAATTAGTAATTCAAATAACGATATAGATACAACACAGCAAGCCACAACAGAGCAAGTGGCTTCTGATACACAATCAAACAGTGCATATACTACCATAACAGCTTCAATCGGCGGTGTGCAAACAGGCGCTTATGTTATGAACGCATCCCTTTCAGCTGAAGAGACTGCCGAGCTTTTAGGTATTCCCACTCCTCAAGAGGAAAATGAAATGATACAAATTATAGCAGATGCAAACCAGAAAAAGCATTGCTACCTTACCTTTGAAGATGGTCCGTCAACATTAACAACACAGGTGCTTGACGTATTAAGACGTTATAATATAAAAGCCACATTCTTTATGACAGGTGAGCTTGTTCAAAAAAATCCCGATATTGCAAGACGTGTATATGAAGAAGGTCATCTTATCGCAAACAGAATTGCAACAGAGGATTATGATTCATTATACGAGGACGTGGACTCATTTATGACAAAATTAGAGGAATCCGAAAAGCAAATTAAAACTGTTTTAGATGCAGATGATTCCCTATTCAAATTAGTTCGCTTGCCTGGCGGCTCACCCGAATATTCTTCTGATAACACATATGATGATATTAAAGAAGATATTATAAAGGAGCTTGCAGATAATGACTATTATTTCTGCGATTGGAACACTTCTAACGGCGATGAAAACGGCTCCAAAACAGAAAAACAGTTAGTTACATTATTTAAGCAATATTCAAGCGGTTACAATAACTTAATTTCACTTATGCACGATTCTTCAACAAAGAAGAATTCAGTGGCATCGCTTGATGATATAATTGATTATTTAATATCACAGGATTACACATTCCACAGACTTGATGATATTGATTATAATCCAAATGCCGATAACGAAGATTAAGATAAAAACAAATAACCACTGCTGCATCTTTTGATGTGGCAGTTACTTTGAAGGAGGAAAAATAATGTCAAGAAGACTTTTTACATCTGAATCAGTGACAGAAGGACATCCCGATAAAATATGCGACCAAATTTCAGATGCAATTTTAGATGCAATCATTGAAAAGGACCCAACTGCAAGAGTTGCATGCGAAACCACCTGCACAACAGGTATTATATCAATAATGGGTGAAATAACAACCAACTGTTATGTTGATTTTCCCAAGGTTGCAAGAAATGTTGTTTTGGATATAGGATATGACCGTGCAAAATATGGCTTTGACGGAACAACCTGTGCAGTTGTAACTGCAATTGACGAGCAATCACCCGATATAGCACAGGGTGTAAATTCAGGCTACGAAAACAGAGAACAAGGTGGAAATGATAGCGAAAACTCAACAGGTGCAGGCGATCAGGGCATAATGTTTGGTTATGCCTGTGATGAAACACCCGAGCTGATGCCGCTTCCAATTTCTCTTGCTCATAAAATGGCAAAGAAGCTGACCGAAGTACGCAAAAACGGCACTCTTGATTATCTTCGTCCCGATGGTAAAACACAGGTGACTGTTGAATATGACGGTGATAAGGTTTTAAGAATTGATACTGTTGTTGTATCAAGCCAGCACTCACCCGACGTAGATATTGAAAAGCTACGCGAGGATATAAAGCGTGAGGTTATATTAACCACAGTTCCGTCTGATTTGATTGATGAAAACACAAAGTTTTTTATTAACCCAACAGGCAGATTTGTTATTGGCGGTCCAAACGGCGACAGTGGTTTAACAGGCAGAAAAATTATTGTTGATACCTATGGCGGTTATTCAAGACACGGCGGCGGTGCATTTTCAGGTAAAGATCCAACAAAGGTTGACAGAAGTGCCTCATATGCTGCACGTCACGTTGCAAAGAATGTTGTTGGTGCAGGGCTTGCAAAGAAGTGCGAGGTTCAGCTTGCATACGCAATAGGTGTGGCACACCCTGTTTCCATAATGGTAGAGACATTTGGTACATCCATAATTGATGAAGAAAAAATTGAAGAAGCAGTACGCAGGGTATTTGATTTGCGTCCTTATGCAATAATAAATAATCTTGGATTAAGAAAGCCAATATACCAAAAGCTTGCTGCCTACGGTCATTTAGGCAGAGAAGATCTTGGTGTTTCGTGGGAAAAGCTTGATAAGGTTGATGAGCTTAAAAAGGCAGTAGGTCTTAACTGATATTGAGGTGATACCTTGTTTGATTCAAATGAATGTGAGTACTGTATGTTTTGCGAATATGACGAAGAATATGAAGAATATGTGTGTTCAATGATACTTGATGAGGATGAAATGTCGAGGTTTATTATGAGCCATCACAAAAAATGCCCCTACTTTAAAAATGGCGATGAATACAGTATTGTTAGAAAACAGAACTAATAAAAGGTTGTTAAAGTTTAAATTACTTTAACAACCTTTTTTCATATTAAAATAAAAGCACGAATATATTTTAAAAAAAGGGGTGTTAATATACGTGAAAAAAATACTGTTTTTAACCATAAGTTCAGCTTTTATATGTTTAATACTGCCGCTTATTATTGTTGCAATGATGGGCGGTTTAATTGATAATTCAAAAAAAGATGATGACCTTATTGATGTATATTTTCATACAGAGGATAGTGTAAAAAAAATAAATTTAGAAGAATATCTTACAGGTGTTGTGTGTGCAGAAATGAGTGCTGCGTTTGAAAACGAAGCTTTAAAGGCACAGGCAGTTGCAGCACGTACATATACACTATATAAACTAAAAAACAATAAAGACGACGAATACCACAAGGGTGCATTTATATGTACTGATTTCACACACTGTCAAGCGTGGACAGATATAAATGAGAAATCAGAGGTTTGGGGTGATAGTGCAAAAACAAACGCTCAAAAGATAAAAAATGCAATTTCTGAAACTGCAAACGAGGTCATAACATATAATGGCGATGTAATTAATGCAGTATTTCATTCAACTTCATCAGGTAACACTGAAAACGCAAAAGATGTATGGGGTAAGGATATCCCCTATCTTGTTAGTGTAAAATCGGATGGCGAGGAGGCATCGCCAAGATTTAAGAGCGAGGAAACATATACTGCTGATGATTTTAAGAAATTAGCAACAGAAAATATAAAGAATGTAAAATTTGATGATATTTTATTTTCCGACATTACACGCACAGCCACAGGTAGTATAAAAACGCTAAAAATAGGCAACAAAGAAATTGAGGGTACGCAGCTGCGTAAAATATATAATCTGCGTTCCACAAACACACAAATCACACAAGAAGGTGATAATATAATTTTCTCTGTTACGGGCAATGGACACGGCGTTGGAATGAGCCAATACGGTGCAAACCATTTAGCTAAATCAGGGCTTGGCTATGCAGATATATTAAAGCACTACTACACAGGTGTTGAGGTGGTTAAAAGAAGCTAAACTATCAATATAATAACATATATATTACAGTTTTATTTGTTTTCTTGCATTATTTACTCTGTTGTGATAAAATAAGTTTATCCAACCAAGGAGGCTTAAAGAAAATGAGTAGACGCACAAGAAATATATTTATATCTGTAATATGTACTGTTTTATTTTGCTACCTGATTTCTCTTTTTATAGATATATATTCAGACAGACAATCGCCCGCAGGTAACATTGCGGGAAAGCTTACAACATCCTCTACGTCGGTAAGTATTAACAATCAGCCCATCTCATCATATGACTTTAAAAACAGTGTATATATTGTTGCACAGGATTTGGAGTTATTTAACTTTAATATCACAAAGGATAAAGGCACTCATTCAGTTTATGTAACAACAGGCAAAGAAGCGGGTATAAACAAAAAATACCTTTCAAAGCTTTCTATGTTAGAGGAGGAAGAAAAGGTATTCTACCCCACTGAAAATGTGTATATAAATGATGTGCGTGTTATATCATATGCAACCAAAGACTATAATCTAGTACCCGTTAGTGCATTAAATAATATTGGCTCATGCACAATTGGAACTGCCTCAAACACCATCGTTTGCACATTGTTTGACAACAATGAAGACACTAAAAATAATGCAAATAACGAGGAGGAGTTTTCACTCACACCTCCATCAAACGAGCCAGGCACAACAGTTCCAACAATAAATGCTACAACACCACAGAGCAACACAGGCACCTCATCTAACGGACGTGTAATTGTTCTTGATGCAGGGCACGGAAAATCATCATCGCTTATGAGTGATGCAGAAAAGGAAAGCAATGGTTGGGTCAAAAACGGAGGTGCGTGGGGCGAATGGCGTCATTGGAAATCAGGCACAACGTGGGTTGATTGTCAGGGCAGCGGCTGCAGCGGCAGAGCACCATCAAATGGCGGGTGCTGGTATCCAATAGGCTATGGCGACAGAGAAACAGAGCCAACCCTTGCTTTAAATAATACACTTGCTGCAAAGAAATATCTTGAACAGATGGGTTATACTGTTAGGCTTACACGCTCATCCAACAACGAAAACCCATCTATAACACGCAGAATTGCCTCGTGCTATCCAAATAAAGATACATCACTCTCACCTGATGCAGATGCATTTATATGTATACATTCAAATGCAGGCGGCGGACGTGGTAGCTGTTATATGGCACTTTCAGGAGTATATGACCAAGGTGAAATACCGCAAAACTACATAGATGCAAGTAATGCACTTGGCAAATCCATTAACGATAAAATTGTTGCAAGCACAGGTCTTGCGGCAGCAGCAGGCGGAAGATATGAAGGTTTCCCCACAACAATACTATTTTGTAAATCACCTGTTTTGGTTGCATATTTAGAAATTGGTTTTTACGATAACGCATCCGACCTTGCTATACTGCAAAATAGCTCCGATGCAATAGGTAAAGCTATTGCGGAAGGAATTGATGCATATTTTAATAATTAAATAAAAATATAACAAAATTCACATTTATTTTACATCAAAAGACATAATAAACACCTTGCAATTTGCATAAACTTATGGTATACTATAGGTACATCAAATTGCTTGGTGTTTTTATATGGGGCTGCAATGGTTTCGACGGGGATGATGAATCCCGAGTAGCGAGTAGCGGACGAGTCAGCCGCTTTAATAAGGCTCAAACTTTAAATATAAACGCTAACAATAATAAATTAGCTTACGCTGCCTAATTGCGGCGTTGTCTCCCCTATGATTACCGACTCATAGGGCTTGGCATAATATTTTTCGGTGAACGTGAGTTGAGGTTTGCTCTAACCTCTTCCATGAATTAAGAGCTACCTTTAGCATAGCCTTGGTTATGAGGTTTTGTTAAGGGGAATTAATTTCATAACCTGCACTCGGAGAAGCTTGGGTGGACTTGTTTTCGGACACGAGTTCGATTCTCGTCAGCTCCATAAAAAACACGTCACAAATATGTGACGTGTTTTTAATTACTTATATTCAATTTAAATTAGCGTTTTATAATCAAACATATCCTTGTTCAACCTTAACAACTGCAAAGAAATGCGAGTTATATTTATTTATTTTGTCTTTAATATTTTTTTCAATCTCCTTCGCTTTACTCATTTCCTTTGGCGATACAACAAGGTCAAACAATAAATTAGTGTGAGTTATGCCTCTAACCATCCTAAAATCGTGAATTTTCCATAATGGATTTAACTTATATACAATATCCTCAACCATTTCGCGTGCTGATTTTATTTCATCATCATTTACAATAACGGGATCCATATGAATTGTTGCCTCATAATGTAATTTTTCCTCTATCATTTTTTCAACATTATCAATCATATCGTGTGCTTCTAAAATATCTATATTATGAGCCACTTCAGCATGCAACGACACCATTCTTCGACCCGGACCGTAGTCGTGTATTATCATATCATGGGTACCAATTATTTTATTTTCTTCACCAACAATTTTATAAATTGTATCAACAATTTCTTTGTCGGGCACTGCTCCAAGAAGAGGGCCAACTGTATCCTTTATGGTTTTTATTCCTGCAATAATAATTAAAATAGCAACAACCAATCCCAAATATCCATCTAAATTCCATCCCAACCATTTATACAAAAACATTCCTACAAGCACTGCAGCTGTTGACACACAATCGCTTAACGAATCAATTACAGTTGCTTTAATAGTTTCTGATGATATTTTCTTTGAAAGCTTATTATTGGCATATGCCATCCAGAGCTTTAGTAATATTGCAAAAACTAAAATAAAAACTGACAGTAAATTAAATTCAATCGCCTGTGGATGTATTATTTTAGTTACAGAGCTTTTTAAAAGCTCATAGCCCATAATAATTATTACAAATGAAATAAACATACCCGAAATATATTCAATTCTGCCATGACCAAACGGATGCTCCGAATCTGCCGGCTTACCTGCCATATGAAAACCAACCAGAGTTACAATTGATGATGCAGCGTCGGACAGGTTATTAAATGCATCTGCTAAAACAGATACTGCACCTGTAATAAAACCTGCAATTAATTTAAGCACAAAAAGCACAAGGTTGCAGAAAATTCCAAACACACCGCTTAATTTGCCATATAGCTGTCTTATGGCAGCATCATTTATATTATCTTTATTTTTTATGTATTTACTCACAATAAAATCAAACATATAACATACCTTCCCCTTATATATATATATTTATACTACTATATTATAAAATTTGTGCACAAGATGCCACAAAATTATTTTACCAGGAGTAAAAATGCTTGCTTGCAAGGGCATTTTTGCGACACCGTCAATTGACACAGCGGTCAAAGACCGTAAAAAGCCGAAAGGCTTTAGGGATTTTATAAAATAAAATTCCGTATGTGTCAATTATAACATTAAAAACAAAATAATGCAACAAAAAATCTCCCAAAAGAATTATACTTTTGAGAGATAAATTTTACATACAAAATCTATGCTTACCTATTTGCTTTATAAACGGACGTGACCATATCCAGCTTGATGTTGCTGTGGCAGGATTAAAATAATAAATTGCACCGCCTGAAGGGTCCCACCCGTTAAGTGCATCACGTGCCGCATTAAAGCACGAGCTTTCAATCGGCTTATTAATCTGACCGTCTGACACAGCAGTAAATGCACCCTGCTGATATATTACACCAGGTATTGTATTGGGAAAGGATGAATGCTTTACTCTATTTAAAACAACTGCACCAACTGCAACCTGTCCTTCGTAGCTTTCGCCTCTTGCCTCGCCGTTAATAAGCATTGCAAGCAGGGTTAAATAGTTTGATGAACTTGACGATGATGTACTTCCTGTATTTAAGCCAATTTTAGCAAGTGTGGCAGGTCCGCATATGCCATCAGGCGTTAGTCCGTGCTTTTTTTGGAATTTCTTTACTGCGTCTGCAGTACGCCAACCATACGCACCATCTACACTGTAATGGTAGTAATCCCATGCTTTAAGTCTTGTTTGTATATTTATAACCTCTTGTCCTCGTGAGCCAATTTTGGATAATGCAAATGCACTGCTTGTACCAAATAGCATTGTTAGTATTAAAGCACTAATAAAAAAAGATATACGTTTCATAATTGAACCTTTCTGCTTTCACAAGATAAATTACGTTTGTATACCTTATTTTTACCATATTTATATTTTTAATACCTTTTAATGGTATTTTTTTCTAATTAATTTTAAAATCTGTTTTTGATTGCTCTTTCGGCGTCACGTTTTGCATCACGTTTTGCAATATCTTCTCGCTTATCATAAAGTTTTTTACCCTTGCAAAGTCCCAAAGAAACCTTGACCAATGAGCCTTTAAGATAAACAGATAACGGAACAAGCGTTAAGCCCTGTTGCTGAATTTGACCTATAAGCTTTCTGATTTCGTGTTTATGCATTAAAAGTTTTCTATGTCTTAACGGATCACGGTTAAATATATTACCCTGTTCAAACGGACTTATATTCATACCCTTTATAAAAACCTCGCCATTATCAATACTTGCATACGAGTCAGCAAGATTTGCTTTACCGTTTCTTAACGACTTGACCTCTGTTCCAAAAAGCTCAATACCACATTCAAATGTTTCAAGTATAAAGTATTCGTGTTTTGCCTTACGATTTTGTACAAGCACCTTAATATTTGTTTTTTCAGGCATATATTTTACACTCCTTAAAAAATCAGTCGGTTAATTTATGACGTTTTTTAGATTCCATATATTTCTTCTCGCCCTGACGATATAATAGCTTTGAATAAGCATCATCACCCTGTGAAATTGGCGGTATTTCGGATGGTTCACCATTTTTATCTAACGAAACCATTGTAAAGAATGCAGTTAACGCTATTTGTTTTTTACCGCTTTCAAGGTTTTCAGACTCAACCGTTACAAAAACCTCCATAGATGTTTTTCCTGTGTATACAACACGTGCAGTACAAACAACATACTCACCTATTAATATAGGCTTTTTAAAGCACAATTCATCCACTCTTGCAGTAACAACATTAGTGTGGCAATGCTTTTGAGCAGCCACACCTGCAGTTGAATCCATAAGCTTTATAATCTCTCCGCCATGCACGTTTCCTGCATTATTTGCCTGATATGGTAAAACAAGCTCGGCAAGAACTGCAGATGAGTCCTCCTGTGATTTTTCTTTTTTACACATAAAATGCTCTCCTAAATCAATTATTAAACCCATTGAGCAGCTTTGTTGCATATGCAGCATTTACTCTTTCCCAATCAAAGCTATACGGTTTCATACCGCTTTCTATTAATTGTGTGTAGATTAAATCATAGCTCTGCTTTGGAACTGATGAGGTATATATCTGATTTTCTTTTTTATCGCTAATCATAAACTCTATATTATCATTTTCAATTTTACCAAAATGACAATCACGCCACTGTGCTTTTTCAAGGTCTTGCGACAACACCATAAGCTTTATAACTTCAATTGCTTTATCGTTAAGGTTATTTTCAAATATTAATATTTTTTCTAGCAACTCGTTATATTTTGTTATAAATCTTAAATTATAGCCCTCATAGTTCTTTAATTCACCCGAGCTTTCGGAGGTTTTTTTAATATTATCATACAATTGCTCCTCCAATATTACATCATCACAAGGAGAAAATGAAAACAACAGCTTTTTATCCTCATCATGATAGAGCATTGGTGTTGGCATAAGTGCGGTGTGAGAGCAAGACGGACAGCGGAAGATATTAACTCTTCCGCCAAGTAAATCTTGTTTTAAATCTGCACTATCCTTAACAGTTATTGAACTCCAAACTGTAATCTCCGACATTTGAGAACACTTTGGACATTTTATGTTCTGTTTTGCATTAATACTCATACCTATCTCCGTCTGTTTTTTGTGTCCCTTTTATATTTATTTAACAACTATGTTAACCAATCTGCCTGGAATTGCGATAACCTTAACCACAGTTTTTCCTTCTATAAGGCTCTTTATTCTATCGCTTTCCATTGCTGCGTTTTGTGTCCCCTCTTGGTCAAGACCTGCATCTATCATAACCTTATCCTTAATTTTACCATTAATTTGGACAACTATTTCAACCTGGTCATCGTGTGTTTTTTCTTCATCATACTTTGGCCATTCACGAATAGACAAGAAGCCCTCTCCACCATACATTTCCCATAATTCCTCTGTCATATGAGGTGCAACAGGATTTAGTAATGTAATAAGTGTCATATATTCGGTTTTTGTTACAGAGCCTTTTTTATAGAAATCATTAACAAGGCTCATCATAGTTGCAATTGCAGTGTTGAACTTCATTTTTTCGATATCTTCGCCGACCTTCTTTATTGATTTATGAATCGACTTTTCAAGCTCTGCACTATATCCCTCTTCATTAGTTACCATCGACTGAATGTTCCATACTCTTTCAAGGAACTTATAACAGCCCTTTAGGCCCTGTTGCGACCATGGAGTTGATTGGTCAAATGCACCTATAAACATTTCATATGTTCTGAATGCGTCTGCACCAAATTCATCCACAACCTCGTCGGGATTAACCACGTTGCCTCTTGATTTTGACATCTTCTCGTTATTTTCACCCAGAATCATACCATGTGATGTTCTCTTCTGATATGGCTCCTTTGTTGGAACAACACCAATATCATACAGGAACTTATGCCAGAATCTTGAATATAGCAAGTGCAATGTTGTATGCTCCATACCGCCGTTATACCAATCAACAGGTGACCAATATTCAAGTGCTTCCTTTGAAGCTAGGGCATCATCGTTGTGTGGGTCCATATATCTTAAGAAATACCAGCTTGAGCCTGCCCATTGCGGCATTGTATCTGTTTCTCTTTGAGCTTTACCGCCACAGCACGGACAGGTTGTGTTTATCCAGTCATATGCCTTTGCAAGCGGCGATTCGCCATTTTCACCAGGTTCAAAATGCTCTAATTCAGGTAATGTAAGCGGTAATTCGCTTTCAGGTATTGCAACCCAACCGCACTTTTCGCAATAAACCAACGGAATTGGCTCGCCCCAATATCTTTGTCTTGAAAATACCCAGTCACGAAGCTTAAAGTTAACCTTTTTCTTGCCAAGTCCTTTTTCTTCAAGCCATTTAATCATTGTTGGTATTGCCTCCTGAACGGATAAGCCGTTAAGGAAACCTGAATTTACCATATTACCCTTATATACGTCGGTATATGCTTCCTCCTGTACGTCCTTACCGCCCGAAACAACCTCTATAATTGGCAGATTAAATTTCTTTGCAAATTCCCAGTCACGGCCATCGTGTGCAGGAACTGCCATAATAGCACCTGTACCGTAGGTAACAAGCACATAGTCGGAAATCCATACAGGCAGCTTTTCACCATTTGCGGGGTTTATTGCATATATACCCTTTAAACACACACCTGTTTTGTCTTTAGCCATTTCAGTTCTTTCAAACTCTGATTTTTTAGCGGCGTCAGATTTATATGCTTCAACCTCATCATAGTTTTCTATTTGGTCTTTTATTTTTCCTATAAGCTCATGCTCTGGCGACATAACAACATATGTAGCACCAAAAAGCGTATCACATCTTGTTGTATACACAACCAAATCATCATTTGATGAAAGCTTGAAGGTGACCTCTGCACCCTCACTTCTACCTATCCAGTTTTTTTGTTGTGTCTTAATTTTATCAAGGAAGTCGATATCGTCTAAATCATCAATAAGACGTTGTGCATATTCGGTAATTTTAAGCATCCACTGGCTCTTATTACGTTGAACAACCTCACTGCCGCATCTTTCACATACACCGCTGACAACCTCTTCATTTGCAAGACCAACCTTACAACCTGTACACCAGTTTATTGGCATTTCCTGTTTATATGCAAGTCCCTTTTTAAATAACTGCATAAATATCCACTGTGTCCACTTATAGTATTTAGGGTCTGTGGTGTTTATTTCTCTTGACCAGTCAAACGAAAAGCCAAGCATTTTTAACTGTCTTGTGAAGTTTGCAATATTCTTTTCTGTTACAATTTTGGGATGTACATTATTCTTTATTGCAAAGTTTTCGGTTGGCAAACCGAATGCGTCCCAACCAATCGGATAAAGAACGTTATATCCTTCCATTCTTCTTTTTCTTGATACTATATCCAATGCAGTATAGCTTCTTGGATGACCAACGTGCAAGCCCGCACCCGACGGATACGGAAACTCTATCATTGTAAACAGCTTTGGCTTATCAGAATTTGTTTGTGCATGGAATATTCCTGCATCTTCCCATCTATCCTGCCATTTTTTCTCGATATTTTTAAAGTTATAGCTTTCCATTGTTTTATATACACTCCTTCTTAATTGTTTTCATCTTTATTTGTGCTTCCTGCATCGTCCCACAAGCGTTCGATGGCATAAAACTCTCTTGTTTCCTGTTGCATAATGTGTACAATTATGTCGCCATAGTCCATTAATATCCACGAGCCGCCTCGATAACCCTCTTTGTGCTTAACAACAAAGCCTGCCTCGTCCATCTTTTCTTCAACCTCATCAACACAGGCTCTTACCTGAACTGTTGACTGACAGGAGGCAACCACAAAATAGTCGCCCAATGAGGTTTGCTCCGAAACATTTAAAATATCAATGTTTGTAGCTTTCTTATCCTCCAAAGCTTTTTTTATGATATCTAATCTATCCATTTCTTATCTCCTTACTCATAAGCTCATTCCAGCATTTAATTGAATTTGAATGAACAGTTTTTTTCTTTTTTATATTAAACATAATACATTCACCAAGACATTGTGCCATTGCAATATCAAGTCCTTTTTTTGCCGTTTCCCTTAAATAGCCAACCTCGGCATAATCACGTGTTGGCTCTATCATATCGGCAATATATATAATTTTTTCCAAATCGCACATTCCCTCTCTTGCAACAGTGTGAAATCTAATTGCATTAAGTATTTCCTCATCCTCAATGCCATATTCAAGCTGTGCAAGTTTTGCTCCGAGCGGTGCGTGTATAACAGGCAAACACATATATTCTTCACTGCTTATTTCAAGCCCTAATTCCTTACATTTTTTTAGTTGCTCATCAATTGTGCCAAACTTTGCACAATCGTGCAAAAGTCCTGCAATGTAGGCCTTATCTGCATTAACACCATACATATGTGCCATTTTTTTTGCAGTTTCACTCACTCCAAGAGTATGTGCATATCTTTGCGGTGAAAGCAGTTTTTCAAGCTTTTCTTTAATTTCTTTATCTGTATAATTCATTTTCATTGATATACTTAAGCACCTCTTTAGAAATTAAATTTTGCACGTCATCACCGTTTTTTATCATTTCACGTATTTTTGTTGATGAAATATTAAAAATCGGTGAATTAATAACATATATTCTTGCATCTAATTTTCCCATAACCTCTTTAGCGGTTTTTGTAGTATTTTCTAATGACACTCTTGGAAAAACAAGCAGTTTACATAATTTAACAATCTCATTAGGCTTGTACCAATCAAATATATCATTTAATGAGTCCTCGCCAATAATAAAATAAATTTCATCATCAGGATATATTGTATGAAAATACTTCAAGGTATTTAATGTGTAGGAATATTCCTCTTTATTAACCTCATAATCACTTACATCAAACTCATTACCAACTGCAAGCTTTGTCATTTCATAGCGGTATTTTTTATCTGTTACGCAAGTTTTATGCGGTGGATTACCACTTGGCATAAATACAATTCTATCAAGCTCATATTGCTCCCTTGCAGACCTTGCAATATATATATGAGCATTGTGTATGGGATTGAAGGTGCCGCCCATTATTCCTATTTTCATCTTTTGGGTATTTCTATATTACGATATTTTTGCGTGGATGACTGTCTGTATAATGTAAATTTATTACCAATCGCCTGCACAGGCTCTGCACCAATAAGTTTTGCAAGCTCATCACAGGTTTCTCTTGTGTCTATAAATGCAGTTTCAAGGATATGCACCTTAACAATTTCACGTCTTTCAAGTGCTTCATCAAGTGCGTCAACAACACTTTGTGTAACGCCCTCTTTTCCTATCTGAAAAATCGGTGATAAATTTTGAGCAATTTTTCTTAAATATGCTCTTTGTTTGCCTGTAATCATCAGTTCCACTCCTAAATAATTTTGATTATAATACAACTACATATTATACCATTTTTTCATATAATTGTCAACCGCATAATTGTATTTGATACTTATATTATCTGCATTATTTTACTTTTTACATATTGTGTGTTTTTTGGTATTATTTGCTATTTGATTTCCACAAATTTACATTGACATATAAATGCATTTATTGTACAATATATACAAATAATGAATAAAAATTTAATTATATTTGAATTTATTATTCAATATTTAAGCAAAAATATTAAATTATAAAGAAAGGAATGAGCTATGAGCGAAATTGTGCTTAAAATGAAGGAAATTCAAAAGCAATTTTCAGGCGTATATGCCCTGAAATCCGCCGCCTTTGAATTACAAAAAGGAGAAGTACACGCACTTATGGGCGAAAATGGTGCAGGAAAATCCACACTGATGAAAATACTATGCGGAATATATACATATGATAACGGACAAATTGAGCTATTTGGAAATAACGTTAAATTCAAAAATATACGTGAATCACAAAAGGCAGGTATAAGTATTATTCATCAGGAGTTAAATATGATGAATCATCTTACCGTTGCACAAAATATTTTTATTGGTAGAGAGCCTATAAAAAACGGTACATATATTGATGATTTTAAAATGGAGGAGGAAACAAGAAAGCTATTTAAAAAAATTGGTATGAATGTATCCCCTAGTGCAAAGTTAGGTTCGCTCACAGTTGGCAAGCAACAGATGGTTGAAATTGCAAAGGCAATCTCTCACAATTCAAAGATTTTAATTCTTGACGAGCCTACCGCTGCACTTACACAACCCGAGGTTGAAGAATTATTTAAAATAATGAACGACCTAAAGAAAAAAGGCATTGCAATGATATATATTTCACACAGAATGGACGAAATTGAACGAATATCCGACAGAGTGACCGTGATGCGTGATGGAGAGTATATCGGCACATTAACCACAAAAAATACAACAAAGGATGAAATTATTAAAATGATGGTTGGACGTGTAATATTAGGTGCAGAAAAAAAACAAAGCAATGTAAAAAGCGATGCTCAAGTAGTGCTGGAGGTAAAAAATCTTTGTGCAGGAAGCTCTGTACAAAATGTTAGCTTTAAACTGCACAAAGGTGAAATACTCGGTTTTTCGGGGCTTATGGGTGCAGGCAGAACCGAAACAATGCGTGCAATCTATGGCGCAGATAAAATTGATGGCGGAGAAATTTACATTAATAATAAAAAGGTGTGCATAAAACAGCCACAAGACGCAGTTAAAAACCGAATTTGCTATCTTTCGGAGGACAGAAAGCACTACGGATTACTTTTAATAAAATCTATAACCGAAAACACGATTATTTCCTCATTTAATAAATTTACTTCCTTTGGTTTTATTAATGATAATGAAGCAAAAAAACAAGCTGAAGAGGTGAATAAGAAATTAAGAACGAAAACCTCTTCAATGGAACAGCTCATAAAAAATCTGTCGGGAGGTAATCAGCAAAAGGTTATTGTGGCAAGGTGGCTTTTAAAGGATGTGGATATATTTATTTTTGATGAGCCAACACGCGGAATTGATGTTGGTGCAAAAAGTGAAATGTATACATTAATGGAGGAGCTTGCCGCACAAGGAAAATCAATAATTATGATTTCCTCTGAATTACAGGAAATACAAAGATTGAGCGACAGAGTTGTTGTAATGTGTGAGGGTAAAATAACAGGCGAGCTCAATATTGCTGACGCAACACAGGAAAACATTATGACACTTGCAACAAAGCGTGACTGACTATACACAGAAAGGATTGAAAACAAAATATGAAAACAAAAAAACTTTTATTAAAAGGCGGTATGCAAAACGTTATAATTATAGTTGCACTTATTGTTTTAATTGCAATATTCGGTATGCTTAACCCAAGCTTTCTTGATAAGTATAACATTGTAAGTATGGCACAATCACTTGCACCATATGCAATACTCTCACTTGGTGTAACCTTCGTTATTGCAACAGGCGGTATAGACCTATCAATTGGTACAGTGCTTATTGCATCATCTGTAATAGCAGGTAAACTGTATATGAACGGTATGCCGCTATATTTAACAATACCCGTTATGGTGTTAACAGGCATAATTTTCGGGCTCACAAATGGGTTTTTGGTTTCAAAGCTTAAATTGCCGCCATTTATAGCCACTCTTGGAACAATGATGTTTTCAAGAGGCTTAAGTGCACTTATTGTGTCTGTACCAAACGTATTCTACCCCGACGGCTCGTGGTTTAACAATGTATTTTCACGATACAACGGTGTACCCGTGGGAATATTCTGGGTGATTGGATTTATGTTATTATGTATGTATTTAATGTATAAAACACGTATAGGCAGATATATTCTTGCAATCGGCTCAAATGAAGAAGCAACACGACTTTCCGGTATTAACACAGAAAACTATAAGATTATAGCATACACAATAAGCGGTCTATCTGCAGGTATTGCTGCAATATTCTGGTCGGCATCTTTTGTTACGGTTGCATCTGCAACAGGTAACGGAATGGAGCTTGATGCAATTGCAGGTGTATACATAGGCGGAACAAGTGCAGCGGGAGGTATTGCATCTGTTTCAGGATCAGTAATAGGCAGTTTAATGCTTGTTGTAATACGAAGCGGGCTTAACTTTGCACTTGCAAAATTCAACCTAAACCTCAATTCAACATATGTAACATATGTGCTTACAGGTATTATAGTTGTTATTGCCGTTCTTATGGACGTTATAAAAAACAAAAAGGCATCTAAAAATTAATAATTAATTGAAATAATGGCAGAATATTAAATACAAAACAAGGAAAGAGGAATAATGAAATGATATCAAAAAATGTTTTAAAAAAAATTACATCTCTATTATGTGTGGCTACGCTTGGCGTATCGCTTGTTGGTTGCACGGCTAATACAAACCAAGGAAAAACAATTGCTGTTGTTGCAAAGGGTGAATCACACGCATTCTGGCAATCTGTAAGAGCAGGTGCGGAGGCAGCAGGCAAAAAATATGGTTACAATATAACCTTCAGAGGTCCTGCAAGCGAGTCAGCAAAGGATTTACCATCGCAAAAGGAAATGCTGCAAACTGCACTTTCAAACAATGTACAGGGTATAGTTTTGGCAACAATCGGCGAAGGCTTTGTGGGTATGCTTGAGCAGGCATATGAAAGAAATATACCTGTTGTAGAGTTTGACAGCGGTGTGTGGGAGGCAGACACAAAAACGCTTGATAGTGCAAATAAAAACCCGATTATTTCATCTGTGGCAACAAGCAACTATCTTGCGGCGGGTGTTGCCTCGGAAAATTTCTACAACAATATAAAAGATGAAATCGCAAAAAGTGACAGCTATGTTGTTGGTGTTATTCAACACGACGAAACTGTAACAGGAATTGACAGAGCAAACGGCTTTATAGATAAATTTAAGGAGCTTGCAGAGTCGAATAGCGAAACTGCGGGTAAGGTAAAAATCGAACACGAAATTAAGCCAGGTGATGCCGATAATGCATATCGTTCAGCTCTTGAGGCATTATATGAAAAGGGTGCAAAGGCAATATTTATGAGTAATGAGGGTGTTGTTAAGCAGGTTTATGATGCGATTGCAGGTTCGGGAAATAAATATGATGAATTAGTATTTTGCGGATATGACGCAGGCACAAAGCAAATTGAATGGATGAGGAAAACAAGCGGACCAAAGCTTATTGGCTCTGTTGCACAAAATTCATATGAAATTGGCTATAAGGCAGTTGAAGAAGCAGTAAATGCGATAGAAGGTAAAGCAGTAAATGGTAATGTTGATATTTCAGGTGCGTGGTGGAACAGCGAAAATGTTGACGAAATGATTGAAAATAAGTTAGTTTACCAAGGCTAAAATAATAGGAGGTGTTGCTTAACGCAACACCTCCTATTAAAATTACATCAACGGTGCAACAATACGCAGCGTGTGTCCAACAAGTCTTTGCCACATTGGAAACGATTTATACACTTCCATTGTTACACGTTTTGATTTTTTCAGTGTTTGTATATAATCATCCTTAATATCTGCTATACACGGTGCATCTATAAGCAGCACACCGCACTCATATTGAAGATACAGACTTCTAAAATCGTGGTTTATTGTACCAACCAATGCTTTTTTGTCATCACTTACCGACATCTTTGCATGCACAAAGCCTTCGGTATATTCATATATCTTAATCCCCGCTTTTATAAGGTCATAATAGTATATCCTCGACAGATAAAATGCATATTTCTTATCGGGAATATGCGGCATAATAATTGATACTTCAACACCGCGTTGTACCGCATACTTCATGGCCTCCTGCATTTCATAATCAATCATAAGATATGGTGTTGTAATATAAACATAATCTTTTGCATTATTTAAAATATCAATATATACCCTCTTACCCACCTCGTCATCATCAAGAGGCGTATCGGTGAATGGAATAACATAGCCCTGTGCGTCCTGTTCTTTATAGCGTTTAGATATGCTTATATATTTTTTTAGTTGTTCATCTGAATCCCTTGGCGACGTAAGATTCCACACCTGTAAAAACATTGCACTCAAGCTTGATACACCCTCTCCGCAAAGCCTTATACCCGTGTCTTTCCAGTGCCCAAAACGTATAATTCTGTTTGCATATTCATCAGCAAGGTTAATTCCGCCTGTATACCCCACTTTACTGTCAATTACACATATTTTTCTGTGGTCACGATTATTCTGGTGAGTTGAAAGCAAGGGAACAATTGGTGAGAAAACTCTGCATTTTATACCCATGTTGTTTAGAACCTTATCATAGTCCTTTGGGAGTATACCCAAACATCCCATACCGTCATACATCAAACGTACTTCTACGCCCTCTTCAACTTTTTCCTTTAGAATTTCAAGCACCTCATCCCACACATGAGGGTTTTGGGTGTTTTTCATATGAGCATTAATAATATAGAACTCCATAAATATAAATTCTTTTGCTTTTTTGAGTTCATTTTTTATATCGTCAATCATATATTCGCCAAGAGAAAAATAATCGACAGCTGTGTTTTTAAACACAGGTGAATCACTACATTCCTTTAAGTATTTAATTATCCCTATGCTTTCACTGTTATTTTCCTTTATTTCATCAAGTACCTTCATATCCTGTTTAAGATTTTTGGCAATGTCGTCTCTTAAAAGATTGTACTTTTTTAAAATCATCTTATTACCTACATTGAAACGAATAAAAATGTAGAGAAAAACACCAAAAAATGGAAATACAGCAATAATAACAAACCACGTAATTTTAAAGGCGGGTTCACAATGGCGGTTTAACTCATATATAATTAGTCCAAGCGGAATAATAAATGAAAGAAGATTTACAACATTACGGCTTCCATTTCCAACATCGCCAAAAAAGTTGAAGCTCCACGCAATAAAAAACAACTGAAATGCAATCAAAATAAATCCTATGAATTTATTTGAATAAATTAGTTTTAAAATATGCTTCATACTATATCATCCTTTCAGGCTTCTTATATATTTAAAGGTTTTCTCTTCTCCGTCCTCTTGCAGCATAGTAAGCCATTCGCCTAAAATCTTTGCCGTGTTTGGATGCATATTCTTTTTTGCATTACCTCTTAAAAAATATTCTATGGGCTGATTATTCGTATATGCTTTGCCAAGATATACTTTACTTGCAGCAATCCTGTCGCAAAACATTTCCTTAACATATTTTAGAGGCATTTCAACACTCGTTGGCATTTTTGTTGCAGGATTATAATCAACCCAATATTCAAAATGATGTTTATTTCTCCCCTTATGGTGCATCCATGCTTTTGAATAGCCAATTGTTGCCCTTTCAGCCTCTGTTGGACTTTTTGTGCCAAGATAAAATTTTGCACCCATTATAAACTCCGTCCACGAGTATTTAGATAAATCGTGCAACAAGCCTCTTATTGGTATTCCTGCCTTAAAGCATAAATTTGCAACTGCAATTTTATGCTTTGTTATTGTGCAAAAGTGTTTTACATAATGTGCCATTTTTTCACCTCAATATATAAAAGAATAAAATTATCTCCTGTGTATATAATAAGCAATACAAAATAAATTTTATCATATGATTGGTTTAATGTCAAATTTTAATTACAAGAAAGGATACATTATATGAAAGGTAAATTCTTTTCAGTTCTGCAACGTGTGGGACGTTCTTTTATGCTCCCCATTGCACTGTTGCCCGTTGCAGGCTTATTATTAGGTGTTGGAAGCTCGTTTACAAACGCAACAATGCTTGAAGCATACAACCTAACAGGTATTATTCACGAAGGAAATATTTTATATACCATATTAAATATTATGAACAGTGCAGGCAGTGTTGTATTTAACAATCTTGCCCTTCTGTTTGCTGTGGGTGTTGCAATAGGTATGGCAAAGCGTGAAAAAGAGGTTGCAGCTTTGTCGGGTGCAATTGCGTATCTTATTATGAATACTTCAATCAGTGCATTAATTGGCGCATATGGAGGACCATCTGCAATGCCTGAAAATTCAGTAACCTCTGTTCTTGGTGTAACAACATTGCAAATGGGTGTTTTTGGCGGTATTATAGTAGGTCTTGGTGTTGCGGCACTTCACAATCGTTTTTATACAATAGAGCTGCCACAGGTACTGTCTTTCTTTGGCGGAACGCGTTTTGTTCCAATAATAAGTGCACTTGTGTATCTTGTTGTTGGTATTATAATGTTCTATGTATGGCCATTTGTTCAAATATGGATTTCAAAGCTGGGTAACCTGGTGCTAAATTCGGGATATATAGGAACATGGATTTACGGAATAATAGAAAGAGCACTGATACCATTTGGACTTCATCACGTGTTCTATATGCCGTTTTGGCAAACTGCACTTGGCGGAAGTGCAGTAATTGACGGCGAATTAATACAAGGTGCACAAAATATTTATTTTGCAGAGCTTGCCTCAAAATCAACAGAGGTATTTTCAGTTTCAGCCACACGTTTTATGGCAGGAAAATTCCCATTTATGATATTTGGTTTACCGGGTGCTGCATATGCAATGTATAAAAAAGCAAGAGTTGAAAAAAGAAAGGTTGCAGGCGGTCTTTTATTTAGTGCTGCTTTGACATCTTTCTTAACGGGTATTACAGAGCCACTAGAATTTACGTTTTTATTTGTAGCGCCGGCACTTTATATTGTTCATTGTATTTTTGCAGGTCTTTCCTTTATGCTAATGCACATTCTAAAAGTAGCTGTTGGTATGACTTTTTCAGGCGGTTTGATTGACCTTGTTTTATTTGGTGTACTACCGGGAAATGCAAAGACAAA
>JAZRPB010000035.1:0-33003 GCA_045649025.1 Clostridia bacterium
CCATATGTAAAAGAAAAATTAACTCAGCTAGTTAGAGCACATGCCTAATAAGCGAGTCTTATCATATATTTTTCCGAAGTAGCTCAGTGGTAGAGCAACCGGCTGTTAACCGGTTGGTCGTAGGTTCGAGTCCTACCTTCGGAGCCAAATTGGGGAAGTACTCAAGAGGCTGAAGAGGCGCCCCTGCTAAGGGTGTAGGTCGTTAGCGCGGCGCGAGGGTTCAAATCCCTCCTTCTCCGGATTAAAAAAGCAAGTCATTTAAAAAATGACTTGCTTTTTTGATTGATAATATATACTCTTTACCTTATTATGATGCTGTCTATTCCGTTTTTGTTGTTATAATTACTGCCCTTTCATCATCATTCCAGTCAACATCTACCCCCAACGACTCACCAATAAATCTTACTGGCACAAAGGTTCTGTCGTTTACTATTTTTGCCGCCACATCAAGCTCTGTGGGCTTTTCATCTATAAACGCCTTCTCGTTACCTATCTGCAACACAACAAGCTTTTCAACCTCATCAACAATTCTTGTGGCTAAAACTGTCTTCGTTGTTTCCTCCCACGCCACAGTTGCACCCATAGCCTCAAATATACCACGCATTGGAACGAGTGTTCTGTCATTTTCTATAAACGGCTCAACATCAAATGAAAGCTTAACTCCATCAAGATAAACACTTGGATTTTGTGCAAATACTGATGTTGTCATTGAAATAACAATTGATAGTATGCTAATAAATTTAAACAGCCTTTTCATAGTTAAATCTCCTTTATTTTATGTACGTTACAAGAGCGTCGCATACACCCTTTATTTTATATTCACCGTTTCCTGCACTCATAAACAAGCTATCACCTTTTTTGAATGAAATTGATGTGTTTTTATCTTCTATAACACCCTCACCGTCGAGCACAAGTATGCTTACAAACGAGCTCTCATCAACATTACCGCTCATATATGAAACCTTATCACCATCTAAAAACAGCTTATCTACAGTGAAATATTCACAGGAGGCAATATGCGGTGAAAAGCTTTTTATATTAGGTGCACATCTGTTTGTGACCTCAATTGCCCTATCAATATGCAGTTCTCTTTCCTTGCCGTCTGCACCCTTTCTGCCATAGTCATACACACGATATGTAACATTTGAATTTTGCTGAATTTCTGCAATAAGTATATTGGCACCAATTGCATGGATTGTGCCAGACTCTATAAAGAACACATCTCCTTTTTTTACATCAACTGCATTAAGAACATCTGTAAGAGTATTATCTTTTATTCTTGCCCTAAACTCTTCCTCACTCACATTACCCTTAAAACCGTGATATAGCTGTGCTCCCTTTTTGCAGTCAACAACATACCACATCTCTGTTTTACCGTATTGACCTTCATTCTTTTGTGCATACTCATTATCGGGATGAACCTGAACAGACAGGTTATCCTTTGCATCTATAAGTTTTATAAGAATCGGAAAATTGTCAAATTTTTCACAATTTGTACCAAGCACCTTTTTGCCATACTTTTCAATATATTGTGAAAGTGTTTTGCCTTTATCTTCGCCATTTTCTATGTATGATGGACCATCACCGTGACAGGATAGCTCCCAGCTCTCTGCCAGTACTTCCCCATCATATTCCTTGTTATATTCATCAACAAGTCTGTGACCGCCCCATAAATAATCTTTGAAGCTGGGCTTTAATTTTAACATTGCCATACATTTAAACTCCTTTATATATGTTTTAAAAAATGCCCGTACAATTACACATTAACGGGCATTTTAATGTTATTTTATTTGTGACTCAACTAGACTTTCTGTGCAATATCTTTCTCTTAATTTTGGTTTTTCTATCTTTCCTGTGGGGTTACGCGGAACATCTGCAAATATAATCTTTTTAGGACGTTTATATCTTGGAAGTTCACGGCAGAAATTGTTTATTTCGTCCTCACTACATACTGCACCATCTTTAATTTCAATTATTGCCGCTGCAATTTCGCCAAGACGTTTATCTGGCAAGCCAATTACCGCAACGTCCTTTATTGCATTATGCTTTCTTAAGAAGTCTTCAATTTGTACAGGATACAGGTTTTCGCCGCCTGTTATGATAACGTCTTTTGCTCTGTCTACAAGATAGATAAATCCGTCTTCGTCCTCTCTTGCCATATCACCTGTTAAAAGCCAGTCGCCCTTTAAGACTTCGTCGGTTGCCTTTTTATCGTTATAGTAGCAAAGCATAACACCGGGGCCCTTCACTGCAAGCTCGCCAACATCACCCTTATTTACTATTTCACCATCTGTATTAACTATTTTTACTTCCCAGCCATATCCTGCTTTACCGATTGCACCAACCTTATGTGTATTTTCAACTCCAAGGTGTACGCATCCTGGTCCGATTGATTCGCTTAAGCCGTAGTTTGTATCGTACTGATGACTTGGGAATTTTTCCTTCCATCTCTTTATAAGACTTGGCGGAACAGGCTGTGCACCTATGTGCATCAAACGCCATTGGTCAAGCTTGTAGTTTTCAAGCTTAATATCACCACGATCAATTGCATCTAAAATATCCTGTGCCCACGGTACTAATAACCAAACAATAGAACATTTTTCATCAGACACTGCCTGCAAAATCCATTCAGGACGTATACCCTTTAACAACACCGCCTTTGACGCTGAAATAAGGCTTCCAAACCAGTGCATTTTTGCACCTGTGTGGTATAGAGGCGGTATACATAAAAATGTATCATCCTTTGTTTGTCCATGGTGATTTTGCTCAACTCTTGCGGAGTGTATAAGACTTTCGTGATTATGTAGTATAGCCTTTGGAAAGCCCGTTGTACCCGACGAAAAATATATTGCAGCATAGTCCTCTTGTGTGAGCTTAACATCCGGTGCTATGCTTCTCATAAACTTCACAAGATAGTCGTAGCTTTCTGCAAAGCTTGGGCAAGCTGGTCCAACATAAAATGTCTGTTTCACATTTGGTATTCTGTCGCAAATTTCTTCTACTCTGCCAATAAATTCAGAGCCGAACACAAGAACATCTACCTCTGCAAGCTCAATACAATATTTTATTTCATCAGCTGTGTAGCGGTAGTTTAGCGGAACTGCCAGAGCACCTGCCTTTAAAATACCAAAGTATATAGGCAACCATTCCATACAGTTCATTAATAAAATTGCAACCTTGTCGCCCTTTTTTATGCCACGGCTTAACAAAAGATTTGCAAAGCGATTAGCTTTTTTCTCAAATTCAAGCCACGTCATTTCCTCCCTAAGTGCACCCATTGGGTTTGTTTCAATCAGGGAATATTCCTTCCATGTAACCCTTGACTGTTCTAAAACAGTGGGATTAATTTCAACAAGTGCAACCTCGTTTGGATATTTATTTGCATTATTTTCAAGTAAATTTGTTATTACCATTATTTTCTCCTTAATAAAATGCTTTCAGATTACTTTGTAAAGCACTTTTCTATATGCTCATTGCTGAACTTCTTTGTAAATGACGATACCACAGGAACTACAATAACAGACAAAGCCATTGCAGCACATCCCATTTCGGGAGCCTTTGATGATGCCGCCTTAAATGCCACTGCAAGCGTCTGACCGTCGCCGCACACACCCTGAAGTGTAATCACTATTGTTGATAATATAACAATGCCAAGTCCTGCAATCATACCTGCAAAAGCACCTGCTTTTGTTGTTTTTTTGGAATATAAGCCCCATATGTAAGGACCAATAAACGCACCTGAAACTATACCCCAGCTAAACGACATTATATTAACTATTATAGCAATATTCTGTGTTGCGAATATGTATGAAAGTGCCACAAACAAGAAGCAAAGCCCTCTTGTTACATACATTTGTTTTTTCTCACTATAATTTTTCGCAATCGACGGTATAAGGTCAACCGAAACTGCTGAAGCAGATGTTAACACCACCGACGAAAGAGTTGACATTGATGCAGAAAGCAATAACAATAAAATTACTGCAAGTATTATAATGGTGAATAGGTTACCACCAAGTGCTGTTGTTAAAAGTGTGGGAATAACTGCATCGTGACCTCCCGACGGCAGCTGATTATTTAAAACAAGTCTTGACATTGAGCCAACAAAGTACGCTCCGCAGCCAATAATAAATGCGAATATAGTTGAAACAATTGTAGCTGTCTTAATTGATTTTGTGTCTTTTATTGCGTAGAATTTACCAACCATTTGCGGTAATCCCCAAGTACCAAAGCTTGTTAGCAAAATATTAACACACAAAAACTTTAAGCTGCTTCCACCATACCAGCTTATAAGATTTTGACCTGTTATACCGTCACCGTTATCGGGTATTGCCTTTAAATTATCAATTAGATTTGAAAATCCGCCAACGCTATCATATTTTACAACTGCAATAACCATTGCAATTACACCTATAATCATTATAATAGCCTGAAGAAAATCTGTGTATGCAGCTGCAAGGTATCCACCTAAAATTAAGTAAATTGACGTTAGAATTGCTATTAAAAGCATCCACATTGAAACAGGAACTGATGGGAATATTGTTGCAAACATACTGCCCAATCCCTTATATACCGCAGCTGAATACGGAACAAGAAAAATAAATATAACAAGAGCCGCAATTATTTTTAAGGCATTTGAATTAAACCTGTTACCAAAAAATTCGGGCATTGTTTTCGAAGAAAGAGTGTGTGTCATTGTTCTTGTTCTCTTTGCAAGCACCTTCCATGATAGCCAGCAACCCAACACTGCGTTACCTACACCTATCCATATAGAGCCAAGTCCAATATCCCAGCCGTGCTTTCCCGCATAGCCTACAAATACAACTGCCGAAAAATATGCTGTACCATATGCAAATGCACTTATCCACGGTCCTATGTTTCTTCCCCCGAGCAAAAAGCCCTCTATTGTTTTTGTTTTTCTCCAACTGTATACACCAATTGCAATCATAACCAGTGAAAACAGTATCAACGCCACGCCTGTGACTGTTTGTGCTAATTGTAAATCCATAATTTACTACCATCCTTCCATAATACATTTTTTAAATTATAAGACCACACTACCTTACAATTATATCACATCTCAAACAAAAAGCCAATAGTTTTTACTAATTTTGTATATATAAACAAAAAAAGCAATCAAATATTGTAATTTTTTGACTGCCTTTTTTGATATTAGCTAATTAAATTTAAAACCTGAAGTGCTATTATAATAAAGCAAAGTATGCTCAAAAGTGTTATACAGGTTATATACTTATTCTTCATTCTGTTAAATGCCGTTTCCAATGCATTAATTGAATTTTTCGCACTTTGTTGCGCATTCTTTAAATCAAAAACACTGTCACTCACTTTATTTATGTCACTGACGTTGTTTTGTATTTTGTGCTGATCCTTTTTAACTTCCTCAATCTCATTTCTAATTGAGTTTAATTCACCCAGCACCTTATCTAATGTATGCTCTTTTCTTATATCGCTGTTTTCCACGATATTGGTTAATCTCTCCACACTTGTAAGAATTGTAAATATTTTATCATCTGCCGCACTCATATATCTTGTTGGAGCGTCCTCATCATCCTCGTCAATAGATGCATTTTCTTTCTTTGCCACATCAACCTCTTCCTGTTTTTCCTCGCTGTTTAACTTGAAGCTATGGGTATCCTCAACAGGAAACACCTCGCCATTTTCATTTGAGTTGGAGGTGATAACATTAAGGTTCTTTAAAAATTCTTCATATTCTTCGTCGCTTGAGCTGTATGTTGCATTTTCACCGTTGTATGGCTCTATTTTTTCACTCGGCTTATCGCCAAGGATTTTACCTATAATTTTTGTTTTCGCCATTTCTTTGAGTTCATCAATTTTTGTCATCATTGTAATAAACATTCCCTTTCGTATATGCTTTGGTTACACTTCCATATAATCAACACTTTTTACTTCATCGTTATTTGCAAGCTTTTTACCGCATTTTGCACAATATACTGCCTCTTTTTTATTATGCTCGCCACACTCGCAAACAATTGCATCATACAATTCCGAAATCTTTTCTTTAAGCTCTGCAATCTCGCTGTTTAGTGCGTCAATTTTCTGATAGCACTCTAAAAGCTCTTCATCACTTTCACCGTTTTGTGTGTATAAATCATACATCTTTTTACCTATTGTGACATATATATCCTTTATTTTTGATTCTGCCTCGGAAATTGCAAACGACAGCTTTGTTTTGCTTATTACATCATTTGTTTTGCCCATCATATGCTTTGTTATTTTAGCAGCCTCGTCCTTTGCTTTTATTGCACGCTCTTTTATCTTATCAAAAATTTCATCCATTTCGTCTGCCCTCCTGATTTATATATTAATTTACCTCTTTAATTTAGTATATCACACTTTTTTTAATTTTGCTATACTTTTTTAAAACTTTTTATTGATTTTTTTACTTTTTAATAAAAAGGCAGCTTGAAAATACACTGTCAAGCTGCCCATTTAATTATAAGTTGTTTATATTATTCTGGTTTATCATTGCCACGCCCTTTGATGTAATTAACTCTGCAATCTGCTCCATTTCCATATTTTGAGCTGAAAGCCTTAAAACAATAAGTGCCTTATTACCTATAATATAATTTAGTGAATACATATATTCAATAGAAATATTACTATCTTCTATAATTTTAAGAACACTGTCAAGTCCTGCAGGTTGGTTTTGAACTGCAACACATATTACATCATTAGTTTTTGCAATAAACCCATTTTCTCTTAATATCTCAATTGCCTTTTGTGTATCTGCTTCTCTTGTAACCAATCTTACAATACCGAAATTGGTTGTGTCTGCAATAGAAAGGGCAAGAATATCTATGCCATTTTCTCCCAACACTTTTGTGAGTGTGCGAAGTGTACCCTTATTATTTTCAAGATATACCGAAATCTGCGTAATAAACATAATTCTAATCCTCCTTATTTTGTAAGCCCTCTGTTATCTATAATTCTTTTTGCTTTACCCTCGGAACGTGGAATTGATTTTGGCTGAACAAGCTTAACCATTGCCGACACGCCAGTAACAGATTTAATCTGCTCGGTGATATTTCTTTGAATTTTCTCAATATCCGAAACTGTATCAGAGAACATATCATTGGTAAGCTCAACCTGAACCTCTAATCTGTCGGTTGAATTTACTCTGTCTACAACAAGCATATAGTGCGGTGCAATACCTGGAATTTTTAGGAGCACCTCTTCAATTTGGCTCGGGAACACATTTACGCCACGTATTATAAGCATATCATCTGTTCTTCCTGTTATTCTGCTCATTCTGACGTGTGTTCTGCCACAGCTGCACGGAGTTGCATCAAGCGTGCAAATATCGTGTGTGCGGTATCTTATCATAGGCATACCTGTTTTTGTGATGGTGGTAAATACCAATTCGCCGCTTTCGCCATACGGTAAAACCTCGCCTGTTTTGGGGTCTACTATTTCTGCAATTACGTGGTCTTCATTTATGTGCATACCATTTTTTGCACAACATTCAAACGCAACACCAGGTCCGCCGATTTCCGTTAGACCATAAATGTTATATGCATTGATGTCAAACAAGCCTTCAAGCTTTTCACGCATTTCCTCTGTCCATGGCTCTGCACCGAAGCAACCTGACTTTAATTTGAATTCCTTAAGGTCATAGCCCATTTCCTTTAGCGACTCACCAAGGAAAATGGCATAGGACGGTGTACAGCATAGCATTGTTGCACCTAAATCGTGCATCATCATAAGCTGACGTTGCGTGTTACCGCTCGACATCGGAATTACCATTGCACCAACCTCCGATGCACCCTGATGTGCTCCAAGACCGCCTGTGAATAAGCCGTATCCGTATGTAACCTGAATTTTATCATCCTTGCCTGCACCTGCGGCAGTTAAAGAACGTGCCACCATTTGTGTCCACACATCAACGTCATTTTGTGTGTAGCCCGAAACGATAGGTTTTCCTGTTGTTCCTGATGAGCCTTGTATTCTTACAATTTCCTCTTGCGGTACTGCCAATAGTCCAAACGGGAACTCGTCACGTAAATCTGTTTTATTTGTAAACGGAAGAAGATGCAAATCCTCTGTTCCTTTTATATCTTCAGGCTTTACACCCGCCTCGTCCATACGTTTTTTATACAACGGAACATTGTTATATGTATGAGCAACCGTTTCTATCAGTCTTTTATCCTGAATTTTTTTAATACTTTCCCTGTCCATACACTCTATTTCGGGATTGTATATTTTGTTTTCTGATATTTTCATTTTTATTCATCCTTTCTTTTTTTATAATATGAAATTACATTTCGTAAAATTTACATACACTTTTAAAATGCATTTTTTATATCTTCTCCTCTAAAATAAAAATACCTTGAACTCTTCTCGTGTGCAATAGCTTAAAAAGTGATTTATAAAAAAGTCACTATCGTGACTATCGTTTACAAGCTCACTTCCATAGGTAGACTTTTTTGTAATTCAGGAAATTACAACATAATTGTAGTAATTTCCTGAAAGATAAAACAAAAAAATCCCTTTAACAAATCCAAAAAAATTTGCTAAAGAGACGAATTATTTAATCCGCGGTACCACTCTTCTTGCATAGGTAACTGATATTTACCTATACCACTTTAAGCTCCATTAAGCTCTTTGCACTCACGCAGCATTCTCGGGAGAAACTACTCGTTTTATAACTTTCACAGCTCCAACTCGGAAGTGAAAGGCTACAATATACTCCGTTTTCGGCTCACACCAACCGCCGTATCTCTCATCACTTCAGTATATCTGCCGTCTTCGTCACTGTTATTGGTTGTATTATAACCCTTTTAACATACTTTGTCAATAGTTTTTTTAAAATTTTTCAAAAAAAGAACAGCCACAATAAAATGTGACTGTTCATAATATACTAATTATTCAGCGTCTTCTTCAACGTTGATAGGCTCTTCAACCTCTACCTCAGGGTCTGTTGAATATACAAGAGCTTCGCCATCTTCAACTACTTCCTCTTCTACGGCAACAGTTTCTTCTTCCTTTGGCTCAATTAAAGCTCTGATACTTAATGAGATTTTCTTTGCATCCCAATCAGCTTCAGTAACCTTAACTTCAACCTCTTGTCCTATTTCAAGCTCATCTTCAGGCTTGCCGATTCTCTTATCTGCAATCTGTGAAATGTGAATAAGACCGTCAACGTTTGGAATAATCTCGGCAAATGCACCAAATGGCATCATTCTAACAATCTTAACCTTTATAACATCGCCTACTGATATTTTGTTTTGTGCAATAACCCAAGGATTATCTTCAATCTTCTTGAAGCCCAAAGAAATCTTCTTTGTTTCTGCATTCAGTTCCTTGATGTATACTTCAAGGACATCGCCTTCTTTTACAACCTCTGACGGATGCTTTATCTTGTTCCATGAAAGCTCGCTTATGTGTACTAATCCGTCTACGCCGCCAATATCAACAAATGCACCGAATGAAGTTAGTGACTTAACTGTACCCTGGTACTTCTTACCAAGCTCTGCATCTGCCCAGAATGCATCCTCTACTGCCTTTCTCTGCTCATCAAGAATAACTCTTACAGAGCCAATTACTCTTCTTCTTCTCTCGTCGATTTCAATAATTCTGTACGATACAGTTGTGTTAACAAGAGTTTGTAGATCCTGAACAAACTTTTGCGAAGCCTGTCTTGCAGGAATAAATACCTGTGAGCCGTCTGTTAGAGCGATAACACCGCCTTTAACAGCTTTAATTATCTTACCTTCAAGAACTTCGCCTGCTTCAAATGAAGCCTTAATCTTGTTCCAGCTTTCCATTGCTACCAATTTCTTTCTTGATAGAACAACCTTGCCTTCAGCATCGTTTACGCCTACAACGTAAACCTTCAACGTATCGCCTTCTTTTACAACATCAGACGGCTTAAGTGACGGGTCATCTGTCAACTGGTCGGCCGACAATTGTCCGTTATACTTGAAGCCTCCTAAATCAACGATAACTTCATTGTTACGAACCTCTACAACCGTTCCGTCGATAATGTCTCCGTTGTTAAGAGTCTTGTTTTCATACTGTTCAAACAGTTCTGCGAAAGACTCTTCATTTTTTACTGTTTCACTCATAGCCTTTACTACCTCCTCGATAATACTGCCGGGCGTTGACGCACCTGCGGTAATACCTACTTTTTTAATATTATTTAAACAAGGAATTTCCTCGCTTGTTTCGACATGATAGGTAAGGTTGCAATTTTGCTTTGATATTTCATATAGCTTTCTTGTGTTTGAGCTTTCATAACCTCCCACAACAATCATAGCATCTGACTTTCTCGAAAGCTCGTCCGCTTCCTCTTGTCTATCTCTAGTCGCACTACATATTGTATCAAATATCTGGGTACTTTTGCAAGCATTTTTTAAAAAATGTACTTTTTGCACAAAAATTTCTTTTTTTATTGTAGTTTGTGCTACAATGGAAATATCCTTATTTGCAATATACTCATCAATTGTATCATTCTCATCATAGGTTATATATGCACTATTAGAGCAATGACCGTTGATGCCAATAACCTCGGGATGATTTTTATCACCTATTATAACAATCTGTCTGCCTTTTGCGTACTCATTTGCAACAATTTTATGAATTTTTGAAACAAACGGGCACGTAAGGTCAATAAACTCCCTATCCTTCAATTCATCATACACGCTTTGTGCTACTCCGTGTGCACGTATAACAACAACACAGTCCTTTGGAATATCCTCCACTCTTTCATACGAAAAAACACCCTTATCCGCCAAATCCTCTATCACCTGAGGATTATGTATTATAGGACCTATTGTTGCAATTTTTTTGCCTTCCTCTATTGCTTTGTATACACTTTCAACCGCACGTTTTACGCCATAGCAAAAGCCTGCAGTTTTTGCAACGTTAATCTCCATTTCAACTCTCCTGTGGTTGCATAAATATACCGTCATACACCTTCTCGGTAAGCTGTTGTGTTAAAGCATCATCAAGCTTTTGATTATAATATTCATCAAAGGTAACAGGCACTCCAAAGTTTATTATTGCCTTATGTCTGAATTTATAATCACTGTCTATGTACACAGGCACAATCGGCACTTGCATTTTATGGGCTATAACGGTAACGCCTGTTCTCAATTTCCCACGTGAACCGTCTTTATAACGTCTGCCTTGCGGAAACATCAATAAAACATTGCCACTCTTTAAGATTGAAAATGCGCCCTTTATTGCACCAACATCGCTTTTTCCTCTTTGTATGGGAAATGCACCAAGCTTGCTTAATAGGGCACCAAACGGCTTAAATTTAAAAAGCTCCGACTTTGCCATAAAATTTATTTTTCTGCCATATGCCGAGCCTACCATAACAGGGTCAAAATTACTGCGGTGATTGGGTGCTAAAATAAACGCTCCCTCGCACGGTATATTTTCTTTACCAACAACTCTATATTTAAAAAATATATGCAAAAATATTCTGCATGCAGTTGTACAAAATTTATAAAACATATTCTTCACCAGATCACATTAAAGTGATACATCCTTTATTAAATTCTTTATTTTATCCACAACCTCATCAAAGGTCATATCGCTTGTGTCGATAAGAAGCGAGTCATCAGTTTTCCTTAACGGCGAAATTTCACGCTCGCTGTCGTTTTTATCACGAGCAATAATATCACACTTGATTTGCTCAAAATCGCATTTCTCGCCTTTTTCCACAAGCTCATCGAAACGTCTTTTTGCACGTGTATCAACAGATGCCGTTAAAAATATTTTAATTGTTGCGTTGGGTAAAACTGTTGAGCAAATATCTCTGCCGTCCATTATAACATCGGCTTTTTTTGCCATTTCCCGTTGCATTAAAACAAGCCTTTCTCTTACACCACCCATTGTTGCCACATTAGACGCACCCTTACTTATTTGAGGAGTACGGATTTTATCGCTTATATCCTCGCCGTCAAGATACACCTGTAAAACACCATTATGGTATGTAAGTGCTATTTCTATATTGCCAACCAATTTTTCAACTTCACTTTGATTATTTTCTATATCAATACCTTTTTGAATTGCCGCATATGCCGCCGCCCGATACATTGCACCTGTATCCACATACACAAAGCCTGTTTCCTTTGCAACAACCTTTGCAACAGAGCTTTTACCAGCACCTGCAGGACCATCAATTGCAACAGAAATATAACTCATAATCCTTTTCCCTTTCCGTAGCCTTAATTAACAGACATTGCTCTGTGGCCAAGTCCGATTGCATTATCGTTTAGGTTTAGTAAGCCTATTTCAAAGAATACACATACACTTATATGGTCATCACTTCGGGCAATACCAATTTTACCCCCAAGATTTAAACCAACACTCTTTTCGGTTATCTGACGCATAGCCTCGTGTGCCGCACCTGCAACTGCACCCTCTTCAAAATGGCTGTCGTTTATAAGTCCCTCTCTTTGTGAGGCAACAACTGCTCTTTCCAATATTTTTTTAACTGCACTGTCGAAACAACCGCCAAAATCAATGGCAACAGTTTTTATTCCGCTTTTGATGTATTTTTCCTTAAGGTGCATTTCTTCTTCTCTGTTTTCACTTAATGCAAGCTTTATTGCTGCCCTGCATACCTGCTTACTGTTTACGTCCATAGTTTTTTCTCCATTTCCGTTTTTATAATTACACACACTCAACTGCACTTTGTGCCGCAAGATAACCTGTTGAAAATGCAGCCTGAAGATTATATCCGCCTGTGTATCCGTCAACGTCTATTACTTCGCCTGCAAAATACAAGTCCTTTATGAGCTTTGATTGCATTGTTGACGGGTCAATTTCCGACACCTTTATTCCGCCCGAGGTTATAATAGCCTCGTTAATTGGCCTAAAGTCTTTTATTGTAAGCTTCAAGCCCTTTATTGTTGACACAAGTGATGCTCTTTCCTCTCTTGTTATTTCACAAACATTCTTATGCGGATTAATTCCCGATAAATCTATTATAACATCTATAAGACTTTTTGGCAATAGGTCATCAAGACTATTTAAAAGTTGTTTTTTCTTATACTTTTCAAAATCACGCAAAATTCTTAAATCAAGCTTTGCTATATCAAGTGCAGGCTTTAAATCTATTTTTATATAATACTTTTCATTCTTTAAATCCTTAATTCTTGACGAGGCAGAAAGAATTATGGGTCCCGACACACCAAAATGCGTGAAGAGCATTTCGCCAAAATCCTCATAAACTGCTTTGTTTTTTGAATTATAGACCGTTATTGCTGTATTTTTAAGCGACAAGCCCATAACAGACTTAGCCCACGCCTCCTCTGTTTCAAGTGGCACAAGAGATGGTTTTAAGGGGGTTATTGTATGACCTGCCTCTCTTGCGAATTTATATCCGTCACCTGTTGAGCCTGTGCCAGGGTATGACTTACCGCCTGTGCAAACTATCACCTTGTCCGCTTCAATAACCTTATCGTTAACAAGTGCTCCGCACACTTTATTATCCTTTATAACAAGCTTTTGTGCACGTGATGATATAACCTTTACATTATGCTTTATTGCAAAGCGTTTTAATGCCATAACAACATCTGAAGCCTTATCGCTTACAGGGAACACCCTGCCACCACGTTCTACCTTTGTTTTAACACCATTTTCTTCTATAAGGCTAACAATATCATCATTAGTAAAGGAATACAGGGCACTGTATAAAAATTTAGCGTTTGTGGGATATTGAAGTATCATATCCTCAATTTCTGCAGCATTTGTTATATTACATCTGCCCTTCCCTGTTATTAAAAGCTTTTTTCCAAGTCGGTCGTTTTTTTCAATCAAAATAACCTCATCAGCACTCTTTGCAGCAACACCGCAGGCAATAAGACCTGCCGCACCGCCGCCAATTATCATTATTTTCATTTTATACTCCAATTCTGCAAATTAACATAAAATGCATCTGCACCCATTGGTGATACATTGTTTATTCTTGCACTTGTATATATCTTATCCTTTTTAAATGCAATCGGAACTATTGGCATATCATCACTTAATACATCATGCAGTTGTTGATACAATGCCTTTTTATCCGTTTCATCACGTGTTGTTCCAAGCTGACTTATAAGCATTTCTATTGTTACATTATTATATCCAAGCTTGTTTGAAGCACCAAGTAAATCAGTAACATCCATATTTGCACTCATATTATGTCTGCCAAGATAGATGTCGTAATTTTTTGCCTGTATTCTCTGTGTGTACACATCATAAGGCAATTCCTCACTAACAATCTTTATTCCGTTCATATTAAGATTATCGTGTATCTTTTGGGCAATCATCACATCACCCGCATTATCCTTATTAACAAGCAATGTAACCCTTAACTGTTGGTTAATACCTCCCACAACCTTTGTATAGCCCTTGGTTTGTGCAACAAAGCCATCAGCCTCTAAAAGCTCCTGTGCTTTTATTGAGTCTGTGCGGATATTATTGCTTGGCGTGTAATACACCGATGACGGATTATGTGATACATCAACCGCTTGTATGGTTGAATACATAACCTTTTGTGCTATTTCTTCTTTATCTATCATCCAGAATATTGCCTGTCTTGCATTTTTACTTGAAAGAAAGGGCGAGCTATTATTAATTCCAAGATATATAAGCTCATTTGAAATATAGTCATTTATTTGTATATTTCCCTTTGGCGTATATTGATAATCCTCTATAAGCGAAGCATTGCATACATCTGCATTGCCCGAATTAAACATTGTAAAATACCTGTCTCGGTCGGGCACAACATCAATATACACACCGCCTATTTTTGCCTTTTGATTATAGTAGTAATCAGACGCAAGAAGCATATACCTGTCCACACTCACCTTCCCCGAATATGAAAACGGCCCTGTACCAATTGGCAAATATGCTGAATTTGGTGTCATTGATGTTCTGTTTTTTATAATAGGAAATGTAAGAAGTGCTGCACCGTTTGGCAGGCTATGATTAAAGTTAATTCTCACATTCATATTATCTATAATGCTGCACGAGGCAACATCATTAAGTGTGTAGCTTGTCTGACCTTTAAGTATACAATTTATTGTATATGATACATCATATGCATTAAATGCAGTGCCGTCGTGCCACGAAACACCGTCCTTGAGCTTTATATCTATACATCTGCCATCATCACTCAACCAGTACTCGCTTGCAAGCACCGCAACAGGATTAAGCGATGCATCTAGTGCAAACAATGGTTCATACACAAACTTCATTGCATCCTTAACAGACTGCGAAGCCGTAAGAAGCGGATTAAACGTGTCGAAATCATACATACAAATATTTATTGCATTTGCAACATCTTGAGATTTTTCGTTATTTAATACCTCTGTGTTGCTGTGCTTTTCGCTTTGAGGTAAATATCCCTTTATATTTTCAATAACATCACAGCTGCATAGTGATAGCATCACAATCACAGTCATAAATAAAGATATTATCTTTCTCATTTAACATTACTCCCTATACCAGATTACGAATTGAAATGATTATATATATTTTCGGCACTTCTTCTATCCACAACCTCTGAAAGCTTTTCTATATTTGCCGTCTTAATTTTCTCCACACTGCCAAAATAAGACAGCAATGCCTTTCTTCTTTTTTCGCCGATGCCCTTTATATTATCAAGCTCGGACTCTATTTTAGAATGTAGCTTTCTGTGATATGAAATTGCACTGTTGTGCACCTCGTCTTGTATTCTTGTTATAAACTTAAACACACTGCCCATCGGATTTAAGGCTATTTCACCGCTTACTGACAGGAGAGCACTGGTTTTATGCTTATCGTTTTTAACCATACCAAAAACAGGTATGTTATGCTCCGTCATATCAAGCAGTGAGCTTATAGCATTAAGATGTCCCTTTCCGCCATCAAGTAAAATAACATCGGGAAGCGGCAAAAACCGTGCATCCTGCCTTGACATTTTGCCTTCTTCTATTGCAGCCTCTTCCTCCATAGCATTACGTAAACGGCGGTATATTACCTCTCGCATTGCACCGTAGTCATCTGCACCATCAAAGGATTTTATTTTAAACAGTCTGTACTTTCTCTTTACAGGCTTACCATTTTCAAACACCACCATTGCACCAACATTGTCTGCACCCTGAATATTTGAAATATCATATGCCTCTATTCTGTTTGGCGTGTTATTAAGCCCCAACAGCTCTGCCATTGTTTCTAATAGTGAGTTGTTTTCCTTTTCCTTTAACTGCCTTATTTTGTAGTTTTGCAGTGCCATATCGGAATTTTTCTTAACCATTTTCACTAAATTAAGCTTTTCGCCTCTTTTTGGTGTTATAATTGAAACCTTCTTTTTCTTTTTTTCACGGAGCCATTCACAAACAACATCACTATCATTAATTTCATATTCCGTTATAATTTCCTCGGGTATAAACTCACTGTTTTCATAGAACTGTATTATAAAATCAGTCATAATTTCGCCATAATCAGTACCCGAAACATTATTTAGCTTATAGCTTTCTCTGCCAACCACCTTGCCGCCGCGAACAAAGAACATTTCACAAAATGCAATGTTTTCACCCTTTGAAATTGCAGCTATATCCTGTTGAGTGTTCTTATCGGTATTAATGATTTTTTGCTTTTCCTCTATATCCTTTATAGAACGTATTTTATCGCGAAGCATTGCGGCACTTTCAAAACGAAGCTGTGCCGATGCCTGTCTCATCTCCTCATCAAGCTCACTAATGAGTTGTTTATGGTTACCCTCTAAAAATCTGCATATTTCAAAAAAGACCTTTCGGAATTCTTCCTTTGATACCTTTCCTGTGCAAGGTGCAAAGCAGTTATTTATATGATAATTAAGACACGGTCTGCCCTTTGCAATATCCTGCGGGAACTTTCTTTTACAGGTTGGCGGTTTAAATAGCTTTTGCACAATTTCAAGCATATTTTTAACTGTACCCTTACCCATATACGGTCCATAGTATTTAGCACCGTCGTGAAGCAGTCTTCTTGTGCTGAAAATTCTCGGATAATCTTCATTTATTGTAACCTTGATATATGGATATTGCTTGTCGTCCTTTAAGAGAATATTGTATTTTGGTTTATATTTTTTTATAAGGTTACATTCAAGAGCAAGTGCCTCTGTTTCAGAATCTGTTACAATATACTCAAAATAGGCAATATTTGAAACCATAGCCAACACCTTTGGCGTATGGTTAGAGCTTTTTCTAAAATATTGCCTTACTCTGTTTTTAAGAATTTTTGCCTTACCCACATATATAACGGTATCATCTGCACTGTGCATTATATACACACCGGGGTTGTTGGGTAAGTTTTTAAGCTCTTCCTCTAAATTAAACATAAAGCTTTTCACCCACTAAAGAAATATATACATAACGAAAAATAACTCCACATAAACATTATGCAGAGTTATTAATACCTTAATTCAAATATTATTCAGAAAAGTTTGATTCTATCAATTCAACAAGAGTCTTTACAGCCTCTGCATCGTCGCTGCCGTCAGCAACAATAGAAATAACAGCACCCTGTACAAGATTTAAGGACAAAACACCCAGCAAGCTCTTTGCATTAACTCTTCTTTCATCCTTCTCCACCCAAATGCTTGACTTGAACTCATTAGCCTTTTGAATAAAGAATGTTGCCGGTCTTGCATGGAGTCCCACTGAATTTTGTATTGTTACGTTACTTGATACCACAAAAAGTACCCCCTTAATTTTTTAATTTAAACAAGACATCAACAGATATTTTGTAAAACCTTTAAATAATATCCGTCGTACTTAATCTAATCTATATTATATACGATGTCTTAATTCTATTTACAGAAATAACTATGTTATAATAATACTAAAAAAACACAAAAACGTCAATATATTTTACAACAAAAATTTATTTTCAGTAAACATAACCTCATTAATTAAAAAATTACTCTTAAATTTGGTCTTTTTCAACAATCTCACGGGTTTCCAAGGTGCTTAATGCTTCACGCACCTGACGTTCAATATTATCACAGAATTCAGGATTATCCTGCATATATTTACGCACATTGTCGCGTCCTTGTCCAATCTTTTCGCCATCATAGCTAAACCACGCACCCGATTTCTTTATAAAACCAAGCTCAACAGCCATATCGAGAATGTTTCCTGTTTTTGAAATACCCTCGCCATACATTATATCAAATTCCGCCTCTTTAAACGGAGGTGCAACCTTATTTTTAACAACCTTAACTCTTGTTTTATTACCTATAATTTCAGTACCATTCTTTATAACCTCAAGACGTCTTACATCAAGTCTTACAGATGAGAAGAATTTAAGTGCACGTCCGCCCGGAGTAGTTTCGGGGTTTCCATACATAACGCCAACCTTTTCACGTAGCTGGTTTATAAAGATTACAACTGCACCTGATTTTGCAACAATTGCAGTAAGCTTTCTTAATGCCTGTGACATTAGACGTGCCAAAAGACCAACATGGGCATCACCCATTTCGCCCTCAATTTCAGCCTTTGGAACAAGTGCCGCAACAGAGTCTACAACAATAACATCCAAAGCACCGCTTCTTACAAGTGCTTCAGCAATATCAAGTGCCTGCTCGCCTGTGTCGGGCTGTGCAACTATCAAATTATCTATATCAACACCAAGCTTTTGTGCATAAACAGGGTCAAGTGCGTGTTCAGCATCAATAAATGCAGCCTCGCCGCCCATTTTTTGTGCTTCGGCAACAACGTGGAGTGCCACTGTGGTTTTACCCGATGATTCAGGACCGTATATTTCAATAATTCTTCCACGCGGCATACCGCCAACTCCAAGAGCCATATCAAGCGTTAAAGAGCCTGTGGGTATAGAATCCACACTTGACACGTGTGTGTCGCCAAGCTTCATAATTGAACCTGCACCATACTCCTTTTCTATTACGTTAAATACTGCCTCAAGAGCTTTTTTCTTTTCTTCATCAACCTTGCGTTCAACTGCAGGCTTTGTTGTTTTCTCTGTTTTTGCCATTTTTATCTTTTCCTTTCTGTATATTTACATTATACCGAACATTTGTTTTATTATACACTATTTTGATATATTTTGTCAATAGGTTTTTAAGAATTTAACATAATTGTAATATAAAGTGGATAGGTAAAAAGCTTCAGAATGGACAAACCGAGCCAAAGCATAGGCTTTGGGTAACCCGAAGGCGTACAAGGGTACGTCGAGGTCAACAAATTGCAACGCAATTTGTAGCGACAAAACCGTAGGTATTGAGAGCGTCGCAGGAGCGAGGTTTGTTCATAGCCAAAAAGCAATTAAATCATAAGAAAAATGGTGCGAAACGCACCATTTTCCTACTTTAGTATAAAAATCTAAAATTTTCAAGTTATTTTTAAAGATATTGTAACTCAAATTTCGCTTTTTGGCGATCTGGAGTTTTTTAACATCCACTATGACAACATTTTATTTACTGCACTTATTAATGCATATATTGAAGCAGTGTTGATATTTGCATCAACGCCTACTCCCCAATGTGTTTTATCGTCGCCTATACGATGAACGCCAATGTATGCCGCTGCACGTGATGCAGATGAACGTTCAAGGGTATGTTCTGTATAATTTGAAATTTCAAATTCTATGCCCAACAGCTTTCTTAAACCGTTACACATAGCATCAAGCGGACCGTTACCCACGCCCATTACTGCAGTTTCCTTGCCTGAATACACAAGATTTGCAGTAATTTGTGTGTCGTTATTATTTACACTTGAATAATAAGATACACTCTTTAAGGGTGCTTCAAGATTAACATAAATATCCTTGAATGCCTGATGTATTTCATGATTTGATAAAACTGTATGCTTTGCATCGGACATATCATTAATAATTGCCGAAAATTCAACAAGCATTGGTTTTGGAAGTGTATAGCCATATTTGTTTTCCATAATATAGCTTACTCCGCCCTTACCCGACTGACTGTTAATAAGGATTGGCTCATATTTTCTGCCTATATCTGTGGGGTCTATTGTAAGATACGGATTTGCCCAGGTGGTTGAGCCTTCCTTTTCATATAAATCCATACTCTTTTTTATTGCATCCTGATGTGAGCCCGAGAATGCAACATATGCCATATCGCCTGCATACGGATGACGCGGATGAATTGGAAGTCTGTTATATTTTTCGTATACAGCAACAATTTCATCAATATTATCTATATTAAGCTCGGGGTCAATTCCCTGAACAAACATATTGAGTGCAACCACGATTATATCTGCATTACCTGTTCTTTCGCCGTTACCAAAAATTGTACCTTCAACCCTGTCGGCACCTGCAAGCATAGCAAGCTCTGTTGATGCAACGCCTGTTCCTCTGTCGTTATGAGCGTGCAGGCTGATAACAAGATTTTCACGATTGTTTAGGTTTTTGCACATATACTCAATCTGGTCGGCATACACATTTGCAGTTGCAACCTCAATAGTTGACGGAAGATTTACTATAACCTTTCTTTCTGGAGTAGGCTTTAGGATATCAAGCACTGCATTTGTGATTTCAACCGCATATTCAGGCTCTGTACAGGTAAAGCTTTCGGGTGAATATTCATATCTTACATTTCCCTCAAGCTGACCTTCAACAAGTGATACCAAAAGCTTTGCACCATCAATTGCAAGCTTTTTAATTTCCTCTTTATCCTTGCGGAAAACCACCTTTCTTTGCAATGTAGAAGTCGAATTATAAAGATGAATTATAACATTTTTTGCACCCTTTAGCGATTCAACCGTTTTTGTTATAATATGCTCTCTTGCCTGTGTAAGCACTTGAATTGATACATCATCGGGAATTAAATCCTCATCAATAAGTCTTCTTACAAAATCGTACTCTGTTGATGAGGCAGCAGGGAAACCAACCTCAATTTCTTTAAAACCAAGCTTAACCAAGAACTTAAAGAATTCAATTTTTTCGTCAATAGTCATAGGCGAATACAATGCCTGATTACCATCACGCAAGTCAACACTGCACCAGATTGGAGCTTTTGTTATTTTGTTATTTGGCCAATCCCTCGTTTGCAAAGGAATTTCGTGATACATTCTCTTATACTTTTTATAATTCATAATTCTTATCCCCTATTTTATTGATATAATACGTTATATTTTACAACAAATTCACATTTCTGTCAATATCTTTTACTCTTTTTATTTAATCTAGAAACTTTTGAAAAAATATTGACAAAACAAATAAACTGTGATACAATGCATTTTACACAGGGGAGCTTGTTATGACAGGCTGAGAGGAAGCAATCAGCTTCGACCCTTACACCTGATACGGATAATGCCGTCGTAGGAAGTTAATTTAATTTGATTTGCTTTTTTCGAAGAATTACCGTTTTGGGTAATTCTTTATTTTTTTGCAGTGAGGAGAAATACGCTTATGAATAAAACAAAAACATCTGTATTTTCAAATTGTCTTATATGGTTTGGTGCAGCAGTATCAATAGCTGAAATATTAACGGGCACGTTATTTGCATCCCTGGGCTTTGCAAAAGGTACATTGGCTATAATTATTGGTCACGCAATAGGCTGTGCTCTTCTTTTTCTTGCTGGAGTTATAGGCGGTAAAGAAGAAAAAAGCTCGATGGAATGTGTTAAAATGTCATTTGGTCAAAAAGGCTCTCTCTTGTTTTCGGTGCTAAATATATTACAGCTTATTGGCTGGACCTCCATAATGATTTTTAACGGTGCTGCTGCAGCAAATTCGATTTTAAATATTGGCGGACAATGGCTTTGGAGTGTGGTAATAGGTATACTTATTGTTGTATGGATTATTGTTGATATAAAAAACCTTAACAGATTAAACACCTTTTCTATGTGTGCTCTGTTTATTTTAACAATAATAATCAGTATTATGATTTTTACAGGCAATTGTGATAATTCTTCATTTAACACTGCAATAAGCTTTGGTGCGGCAGTGGAGCTATCGATTGCTATGCCGCTTTCATGGCTGCCTCTTATATCAGATTATACAAGAAATGCAAAAAAACCTGTTGCATCATCATTAGCAAGCTCCATTACATATTTTATTGTAAGCTCCTGTATGTATTTTATAGGTATGGGTGCTGCTATTATAACAGGCGAAAATGATATTGTTTCCATAATGATTAAATGCGGTCTTGGAATTACATCACTTATAGTAATAGTTTTTTCTACTGTTACAACAACTTTTTTGGATGTGTTTTCCGCAGGAGTAAGCTGTGTAAGCATAAGCAAAAAAGTGAAAGAGAAAATTGCCGCATTAATTGTGTGTGTAATAGGAACTGTTCTGGCAATATCTGCTCCTGTGGGGCAATTTGAGGGATTTTTATATTTTATCGGCTCTGTATTTTCACCTATGATTGCAATACTTGTAGTAGATTATTTTATAATCAAAAACAACTGTTCAAATGCAAAATTCAACACAACAAACTTAATAATATGGCTTATTGGCTTTTTAATTTACAGAATATTTATGAAAATAGATATGCCATTAGGCTCAACTGTGCCAGCTATGATTATAACTGCCCTGATAAGCTTTATAACAAACAAAGTATTAACTTTATTAAAAGGAGGAAATAAAAATGTTTAAAGAATTACTTGAAAATGTGAAAAAAAATCAACCAATAGTGCACAACATAACCAACTATGTAACTGTAAACGATTGTGCAAATATTTTGCTTGCGTGTGGTGGCTCACCTATTATGTCGGACGATATAGAAGAAGTAGAGGAAATAACCTCAATCTGCAATGCATTAAATATTAATATAGGGACACTAAACCAAAGAACTATCCCCGCTATGCTTTCGGCAGGCAAAAAAGCATTAGAGCTACACCATCCAATAGTTCTCGATCCCGTTGGTGCAGGTGCATCTGTGTTACGCACACAAACCGCACTTACAATTTTAAGGGACACTAAACCAACCGTTGTGCGTGGTAATATATCCGAGATAAAAACACTTGCAACAGGCAGTGGCACAACAAAGGGAGTAGACGCAGATATTGCAGACAAGGTGACACTAAACACCTTGGAAAATGCCGTTGCATTTGCAAAAGAATTTTCAAAAAAAACAGGTGCAATTATTGCAATTACAGGTGAGATTGATATTGTAGCCAACAAAGACAGGGCATATTGCATTTTTAACGGCAATGCTATGATGAGTTCTATAACAGGCACAGGTTGTCAATTAAGTTCACTGATTGGTGCATTCCTTGGTGCAAACAGTGATAATACTTTAGCTGCAACTGCAGCAGCAGTTTGTGCCATGGGTGTCTGCGGCGAAATTGCACACAAACGACTCACCAAAACAGACGGAAATGCATCTTACAGAAACTACATTATAGATGCAATGTATAATTTAAACGGAGAGGATTTGGATAATAATGCAAAATATAAGCTTATGTAGGAATGCTATGCTTTTATATGCCGTTACCGATAGGACATGGACACAAAATAAAACGCTTTATGAACAGGTGGAGTGTGCTCTGCGTGGCGGTGTAACGTGCGTGCAGCTACGTGAAAAGGATATGGCATATGATGATTTTCTAAAAGAGGCAATTGAAATAAATTCACTTTGCAAAAAATATAATGTGCCATTTATTGTAAATGATAATGTTGATATCGCAATAGAGTGCGATGCCGACGGCATACACGTTGGTCAACACGATATGACATTAAATGATGTAAGAAAAAAAGTGGGCAGCAAGATGATAATAGGTGTTTCTGCACAGACAGTACATCAGGCAACGGAAGCTGAAAAAAACGGTGCCGACTATCTTGGTGTGGGTGCAGTTTTCTCAACAAGCACAAAGCTTGATGCAGATGATGTTTCGTATGATACATTAAAAGAAATTTGCACAAGCGTATCAATTCCCGTTGTAGCAATAGGAGGTATAAATAAAAATAACCTACATAGTCTTTCAGGGTCGGGAGTTGACGGAGTGGCACTTGTGTCGGCCATTTTTGGCGCAGACGATATAGAAAAAGAATGCAAGGAATTAAAGGAACTAACAAAAAAACACTTCTTATTATAAAACTTCCCTACACAGATTTTTCAAAAGAAATGACGGATAAATCTGTGGATATTATCAATCAATATATGAATAATTTTTGACCCACTTTTGACCCACTTTTATGGCACATTCGAGCACTTTTGAGCACCAAACAGAGCAAATTTAATTTTAAAAAAACACAACAAAAAAAACCGCCAAAACCCTTGAAATATAAGGCTTTAAGCGGTTTTTGTTTTTGGAAGAGGCGAATGGTTTAGATGTCATAGTTTTAATGGAATATTTTTATTCCCAAAAAGGAAGTTTTATACCTTTGCCGGATTTTTGGGCATTTTTATAACAACGCGCTGTAACAGCTATATCCATAATTCCAGCACCAACCGCATTAAAATAAATTATTTCGTCATCATTTTCTCTTCCGGCCTTGCTTCCGTTTACAATTTCTCCAATCTCTGCATGAAGGTCATCGTCCTTAAATTGTCCGTCTTTCCACATAAGAGCGACCGTGCTTATCATGCGGTGCTTAACATTTTCCCAGTAATCAACAACTACCTTATCGGATTTCTTCACACATTCATTATCTACTTCATAGTCTGCCATATTCATAACAAGTGCGCCCTTTTTAAGCCATTCTCCCTTAATAAACGGCTCACTTGCAAGTGTTACACAGTCAATAATATCACTTTCTCTTGTTGAACTTTCAATATCATCTGTTGGTATAGCTTCAATATCAGGATATTTTTCACTTACAAAACCGGCAAAACGTTTTGCGTTTTCCATTATAATATCATATATGTATAATTTTTTTATAGACAGTCTTGCAATTTTTGCTGCCTCAAGCTGAGTTGGTGCCTGTGCACCGGCTCCGCAGATTGTCATGACGGATGCATCGCTTTTTGCTAAAAACTTTATTGCCACACCACCTGATGCACCGGTTCTCATTGTGCTCACCTTTGTTCCGTCAGCTATGCAAATTGGAAGTTTAGTATCGGGATCATTTAATATAATTGTTACACTCGCCCTTGGCAGACCTTTTTTTAAGTTCTGCGGACCGCTTCCAATCCACTTAATGCCTGCCATATCATATTCACCGCCAATGTAACCCGGCATAGCATTTATACGCCCCAATACATTTTCATCTTCAACAGTTTTTCCCCAACGCATTACGCATTTACCTGGTGCAATTACATCACCTTGCTGAGTCAACGTATATACACGCTCAACATCATGAATAACAGCGGACATATCGTTTGTACCAAGCTCGTCCATTGCCTTGTTGTTCAAAAATAAAATTTCTGCTTTAGCCATTTTCCGTCTCCTTTTTCTTTTTTTATGTCTTTGTTTATTATATCACCGCTTTACTAAACTGTACAGAATGTTATAAATTCTACTTGTAACATCTTTAAAAATGTGGTAAAATTATGATACATGAAGATAAAGGAGTAAATTCTTATGGAAATTTTACAGTTGCGTTATTTTTTTGAAAGTGCCAAAAACGAAAGCTTTACTAAAACTGCTGAAAAATTTATGGTTCCAACCTCCTCTGTTTCTGCTTCGGTAAGGCTTTTGGAAAAAGAACTTGGTTGTAAGCTGTTTGACAGAGCATATAATCGCATCATATTAAACAATAATGGCAAGAGGCTTCAACAAACGCTTTTTTCTGTTTTTTCAGAATTAGACCAGACTGTTAGGGAATTAAGTGATACAAGTGCCGATAAAAGAGAAATTAAAATGCTGGTTCGTGCTATGAGAAACAAAATCACTGATTATATCATTGAATACAGTAAGCAATATCCAAATATAACATTTAAAACGGTTTTTGATTACGAGAACAGCTCTTTTGAAAACTATGATATCATCATAGATGAAAAAACTGATACTTATCATGAATATGAGATGTTTGAACTTTTTAATATGCGTATCCGTTTGAAAGTTGCATCAAACAGTTCCCTCTTAGGAAGAAAGCTCACTTTAAAACAACTTTATAATAAATCATTTGTTTCTTTAAGTGAAAAGAGCAATATGCACAAGATACTTATACGAGCCTGCAAGAGAGCCGGGTTTTCACCGAATATCGTTGCGCAAATCAACGATATTCAGTGCTACGAAAAAATGATTGCATCCGGGATTGGAATAGGATTAGGAAGAGAAAATACAGATATATCAAACACGGAAAAAGTCAGCTATCTCGATGTCGCAGATTTCGATGAACGATATGTGGTTTATGCATACTACAAAAAGCAATCTGCATACGGAAATGTTAAAAAATTTCTTGATTTTTTGGAAAACAAAACACAATAAAAAACAGAACAATCCAGATTGTCATCTAAATCGTTCTGTTTCTATGGTGAGCCATCGGAGATACAGTCGACTTCGTCGCCTTGTCTGCTTGACGACCGCGAGCCTCTTGCTCGCAGTACCCGCCTACGCACCAACTTCGCTAAAAATATGCCACTGGCATATTTTTTTACGCTCGTTGCCCTCTCAGGGTTCGAATCTCCTCTTTTGGCACAAAAAAAGCACCCTGTTGGGTGCTTTTTATGAGCCATCGGAGATTCGAACCCCGGACAACTTGATTAAAAGTCAAGTGCTCTGCCGACTGAGCTAATGGCCCTGGCAGGGATAGCAGGACTCGAACCTACGAATGCCAGAATCAAAATCTGGTGCCTTACCGACTTGGCGATATCCCTATATGGTTTTCTCGGCTATTATTGTTCCCCATTTAACCTGTTAATATTCAAGGTTAATTTGGAGGGTGGGTAGTGGGATTCGAACCCACGACATTCAGGACCACAATCTGACGCTCTAACCAGCTGAACTATACCCACCATAAATTTTCAAACTGCTTGTACAATTCAAAAATCAAACGTGTCTGGAGGGATTCGAACCCCCGGCCCATTGCTTAGAAGGCAATTGCTCTATCCAACTGAGCTACAGACACATAATGGAGCGGGTGATGGGAATCGAACCCACGCGGCCAGCTTGGAAGGCTGGAATTCTACCATTGAACTACACCCGCAAATTGTATTTTTTACGTCTTCTCTTATGGCTGACCAAGATAGTATACCAAATTAATTCAATTTTGTCAATAGTTTTTTTTATTTTTTTTTATTTTTTTCTCTTTTCGATTTTTTTCATTATATTATATCATTATTTATGTTTTTTTAGTATAAAACACTTGAAATTTTCTGTAAAAAATGGTATAATTATTGTATATATATAATTTACATTGGAGCATAAAATGTTAGAGAAAAAATGGGAATACAGGAACAAAGCTCTCACACAAGAGCAAATAAACAAAATATCAGAAAAATATAAAATTCCCCGCATCATATCAACAATAATACAAAACAGAGAAATACCTGAAAATGAGATTGAGAGTTATTTAACCAAATCTATAAAAAATATAATTTCTCCGTATGATATGCTTGATATGGATAAAGCGGCCAAGCGAATTTACAATGCAATAACAAACAAAGAGAAAATTGTAATTTACGGCGATTATGACGTGGACGGCATCACCTCCACTGCCCTGATATACGACTTTTTAAAATCAAACGGTGCAGATGTTTCATACTACATCCCCGACAGACGCGACGAAGGCTATGGCATAAATATAATGGCTATAAACAAACTCTCACGTGCAAACAACAAGCTTATGATAACTGTTGACTGCGGCATAACAGCTGTGGGCGAGGTTGAGTTTGCAAAGCTACAAGGTATGGATGTTATAATAACCGACCACCACACCTGTAAGGAAAGAATACCAACCGCCGCCGAGGCAATAATAAATCCAAAGCGTGAGGATGACGATTATCCATTCAAGGCATTGGCGGGTGTTGGAGTTGCATTTAAGCTTGTTTTGGCACTAGCCATAAAATTAGGTCTTAACACAAACCAATGCTTTAACAAATACATCGATATTGTTGCTATTGGTACAATTGCTGATGTGGTTTCGCTAACAAGTGAAAACAGAATTATTGTAAATAAGGGCATAGCGGCTCTGCAAAATCCAACACGCCCTGGTGTGAAGGCTCTTTTAGAGGTTAGCGGTGCACTTTCAAAGCCAATAACACCTGTAACGGTAGGCTTTTCACTTGCTCCAAGACTTAACGCTGCAGGCAGACTATCGAGTGCAACAACGTCGGTTGAGCTTTTATTGGAAAAGGACTATTCAAAGGCATTGGAAATTGCCATTTCACTCGACGAAGAAAATAAAAAACGTCAGGAAATGGAAAAAACAATTTTTAACGAAGCATTAGAAATGATAAATGCAGACATAAACTTCGATAAAAAGCGTGTGATTGTGCTTGCAAAAGAGGATTGGCACCATGGGGTTATAGGAATAGTTGCATCAAAATTAAACGAGATGTTCTATAAGCCGTGCATATTAATATCACACAGCAACGGAATTGGAAAAGGAAGCGGAAGAAGTATTCCGTCTATGAACCTTTTTGATGCTCTTTCACACTGCTCCGACACACTGCTCGATTTCGGCGGTCATGCCATTGCGGCAGGCTTGAGCATTAATATGTCCGACTTCGACAGCTTCAGCGATAAGATAAATAAATATGCTGCATCCACGCTTACAGATGATGATATGATACCTAATCTAAAGATAGACTGTCCCCTATCGTCACGCAGTATAAATCTTCCGAACGCAAAGCTCATCTCGAGGCTTGAGCCGTTTGGAACAGGCAACGAAAAACCTGTATTTTCACTGCTTGGTGCAGAGGTTATAGGTATATCTGCCGTTGGTAACGATAAGCAACACCTCAAAATACGTGTTGTTAAAGATAACATAGCTATAAACTGTATAGGCTTTGGAATGGCAGACTATATAGAAAAAATAAAAATAAAATCGATAATAGATATTGCATTTACATTAGAAATAAACAATTTTATGAATAATGAGAGTGTTCAGCTCACCCTGAGGGATATTAAGTGCAGATAAATTTAAACTACAGGAGGTGGAATTGATATGAGTAATGAAAATTATACTATTCTTGATGCCGATGTGCTGCCATTAGAAAAAAATGTTGATACAGACATCACAATACAAAGTATAATTCAATCGGTCAAAGGCTACAACCCAAGTGCAAATACCGATATGATTGAAATTGCATACAAGATAGCAAAAAATGCTCATAAAAATCAATTCCGCAAAAGCGGTACACCATATATTGAACACCCTGTTCAGATTGCATACATTGCATCACAATTTTCGTTAGATGCAACCACAATAGCTGCAGCTCTGCTTCACGATGTGGTTGAAGATACACCATACACTTACGACGATATTGTTGCACTTTTCGGTAAAGGTGTTGCAGATTTGGTTGACGGGGTAACAAAGCTTGAACAGATAAAGTACACATCAAAAGAAGAACAACAGGTTGAAAATCTGCGTAAAATGTTTCTTGCAATGGCAAAGGATATACGTGTTGTTATTATAAAGCTTATCGACAGGCTGCACAATATGCGTACATTAAACTATATGCCACGTCATAAGCAGGTATCAATTGCGAAAGAAACGCTGGATGTTTATGCACCCTTGGCACATCGTCTTGGTATGTCTAAAATTAAAATTGAACTTGAAGATTTATCGCTCAAATATATAGACCCTATTGCATATAACGAAATAGCAAGCAGTATAAATCAGAAAAAAAGCGAAAGAGAAGCGCATATAAAAAGCGTTATAAATATTTTTGAGCAAAAGCTCAAAGAAATGAGCATTGAAGGTCAGGTAACAGGAAGAGCAAAGCATTTCTACAGTATTTTCAGAAAACTGTACACCAAAAATAAAACAATGGAAGAGCTATACGACCTGTTTGCAATAAGAATAATTGTAAATTCTGTTACGGAATGTTATGCAATTTTAGGTATGGTACACGATTTATACACACCTGTACCTATGCGTTTTAAAGACTATATTGCAATGCCAAAGCCTAATATGTACCAATCGCTTCATACAACGGTTATAGGCCCAGGCGGTATACCTGTTGAAATTCAGATACGCACTTGGGAAATGCACCAGATTGCTGAAAACGGTATTGCTGCACATTGGAAATATAAAGAAGGAAAATCGGGAGTAAGCGACATCGACTCCAAGCTTGAATGGGTTAAAAATCTTCTCGACACTCAAACAGGCGTTGAGGATGCAGATGTATTCTTTAACACTCTTAAGGTTGACTTGTTTGAAGACGAGGTATTTGTGTTTACCCCTCAAGGAAAGGTTATATCGCTTCCTGCAAATTCAACTGTTATAGACTTTGCGTTTGCAATCCACTCGGCAGTAGGTTACAAAATGAGTGGTGCAAAGGTAAACGGCAAAATAGTACAAAACAGCTATCAGGTACAAACAGGTGAAATTGTTGAAATATTAACACAGAACACTCACGGTCCAAGCCGTGACTGGCTAAAACTTTGTAAAACATCAAGTGCAAAGAACAAGATAAATCAATGGTTTAAACGTGAAAGACGTGATGAAAATATTGAACAAGGCAAAGAGCTTATTGAAAAAGAACTTCGACGTCTTGGTAATACTCAATCACAGCTTTTTAAGCCCGAATGGGTTAATATAATCACAAGACGTTACGGCTTCCGTTCGCTCGACGACTTATTTGCAAGTGTGGGCTATGGCGGACTTACTGCCCAGAAGGTTGTTGTACGTCTACGCGAGGAATGGCTTAAAACACAAAAAGAAAACGAAACAAAAAAACAGCTTGAGCTTATATATAACGAAGAAAGCCATAGCGTTGAAACAATACCAGCAAAGCACAAGTCGTTCACAAGTCATGGCATTATTGTAAAGGATATAGATAACTGTCTTGTTAGACTTGCTCATTGCTGTAATCCCATTGCGGGTGATGATATTGTTGGCTTTATCACAAAGGGCAGAGGCGTGAGTGTTCACAGAAGCGACTGTCCGAATATGCGTAAGGAAAATATGAGCGAGGAGGATTTAGGCAGATTTATAGATGTAAGCTGGGATTCCGAGAGAAGTACATCATATACTGCCACATTACAGATTGAAAGTAAAAACCGTGATGGTGTTCTGTTAGAAATAACAAACATTCTTGCAAATCTTAAAATACCATTTAAGTCGGTGAATGCTTATATAAACAAGCAGGACGTTGCAGTAATAAACCTTGGTGTTGAAATACGAAACACAACCGACCTTGCGTTACTTGTTAAAAAAATAAAGCAGTTACAGGGCGTTATAAACATTACTAGAAACTCAAATTAACACACTATGCTGTTTGGAGGATAAAATATGGCAGAAAAACTTGATATAAATATCACTACTGAATATATAAAGCTCGACCAGCTTTTAAAGTTTTCTGGGCTTGCACAAACAGGTGCAGACGCCAAGGATATGATTTTAGATGAAATTGTACTTGTAAATGGCGAGGTCTGCACAATGCGAGGCAAAAAAATCCGTGAAGGCGATATTGTAACAGTACAGTTTGATGATACCGATGTTTTGGTAAATGTTGGAGCAGAGTAAATGTATATTTCATCTCTTTCTTTAAATAATTTCAGAAACTACGATAATGCAGTAATTGAGTTTTCTCCAAACACTAATCTGATATACGGAGATAATGCCCAGGGCAAAACAAATATACTTGAAGCTATATATCTTTTTGCCCATGGACGCAGTCATCGTGCAAGAACGGATAAGGAGCTTATCCGTTTTGGATGTGACCATGCCCAAATTTCCATAGCCTTTCACGACAACTCACGTGATTATACTGCATATATGCGGTTTTTAAAAAACGGCAAAAAGAGTATTAAAATAAATAACATACAAATAAAAAAGCTTTCACAGCTAATGAGCTATCTTAATGTTGTTATGTTCTCACCCGAGGACCTTAACCTTGTAAAAGGCTCACCGTCATCACGCAGACGTTATTGCGATACTGCAATCAGTCAGCTTCATTCGGGTTATCTTTCGGAGCTTATAAGCTACAACAAGGTGCTTATGCAAAAAAACACTCTTTTAAAAACACTTAAGCAAAATAAGGTGAAATCCGATGCAACACTATCAATATGGAACGAACAGCTTGCCGAGCACGGCACAAAAATTATGCAATACCGTATGGATTTTATAAATTCACTTCGTGAGTTTGTGTGTGCCATACAAGAGGAAATATCCTCTGAAAAGCTGGAAATTTCATACAGACCTGGCATTAAGCTTGATACAATATCAAAGGAAGCCTTCTTTGAGCATATAGAAAAACGTCAACAACGTGAAATTGAGCTTGCATCTGCCCTCTATGGCATACAACGTGATGACATAGACCTGTATATAAACGGCACTGATGCAAAGGTCTACGGCTCGCAAGGTCAGCAAAGAACAGTTACACTGTCTTTAAAGATTGCTCTTGCCGACTATTTTTACAGCAAAAAAGGAGAATATCCCGTATTACTCCTTGATGATATAATGAGTGAGCTTGATATAAACAGACGTATGTATCTTTCAAAAAAGATACGCAACAAGCAAGTGCTTATCACAAGCACCGACACCGATATTGCACACAACACTCAAAATACAAAGCTATTTAAGGTTGAAAATGGCAAAATAACATATTAGGAAATATTTATGGGAGGGTTATCTTAATGTACGTCCATATAGGAAATGATGCTGTTGTTAACACACAACACATAGTTGGTATTTTCGATGTTGAAAACACCACCGTTTCAAAGCTTGGCAAGAACTTTTTAGCACACGCCCAGCACAGTAACAGTGTGGTGTATGCAACAGAGGACCTACCAAAATCATACGTTGTAACAAAAAACAAAGATAAAATTACCGTATATATTTCATCTATGTCAACACAGGTATTATCAAAACGTGCAAAATTGTCAAAACTATCAACTAATATAGATTAAAAATGTCCATTGGAAAGGAAAGGATAAAAACAATGAACGAATTTGAAAACAAAATCGAAGAAAAGTACGACGAAAACCAAATACAAGTCCTTGAGGGTCTTGATGCGGT
>JAZRPB010000036.1:0-104640 GCA_045649025.1 Clostridia bacterium
CCTCGTTTTCGGCCCTCACGCGCTATACCGTATGCCCGAGCTTTTGTATAATGCATACCAAAGCAGAAAGACGGTTATTGACATAGAAAACATCGACGGAGCAATTGCAGAAGAAATTCCGGTGCTTCGTGATACCGACCATAAGGCGTGGGTGTCGGTTATGTATGGGTGCAATAACTTTTGTACATACTGTGTAGTGCCGTATGTAAGAGGCAGAGAACGAAGCCGCGAGCCGCACGCAATCATAAACGAAATTAAAGAGCTTGTTGCAAACGGATGCCACGAAATTTCCCTTTTGGGACAAAACGTAAATTCCTATGGCAAGGACCTTGAACAAGAAATCAATTTTGCAACACTCTTAAGAATGGTAAATGATGTTGAGGGTGTGGAGCGTATACGCTTTATGACGTCGCACCCCAAGGATTTAAGCGACGAGCTTATAAAAGCAATGAAGGAATGTGACAAGGTTTGTCATCAACTGCATTTGCCGTTTCAGGCAGGGTCCGACGAAATATTAAAGCAAATGAACAGAAAATATACAAAGGCTCAATATTTGGAAAAGATTGAAAAGGTTAAAAAGGCAATTCCCGATATTTCGCTATCTACCGATGTTATAGTTGGTTTTCCAACCGAAACAAATGAGGATTTTGAAGAAACGCTTGATGTGTTAAGAACGGTTGAATTTGATAACATATTCTCGTTTATATATTCAAAGCGAGAGGGAACACCTGCCGCAAAGCTCGACTTTGTGTTGAGTGAAGAGGAAATCCACAAAAACTTCAACAGGCTTTTAGAGGTACAAAACGAAATCTCAAAAAGAAAGAATGATGCATATGTGGGCACAGTACAAAGAGTGCTTGTAGACGGAGCCTCAAAAAATGACGAAAAAATGTTAAGCGGAAGATGCGACAGCTCAAAGGTTGTAAATTTCAGGGGCGATGAGTCGCTTATAGGCAAGTATGTGGATGTAGTAATAACAGAAGCAAAAACCTGGAGCCTTAACGGTGTCCTAAAATAGTATAGATATGGTCTGCATAAAATTGTCCATCTTGGCACTCTGCCAAACTCGACGTATGTTAATACGACTTCGCTTTGCAGAGCACCAATCTGAACAATTTTCTCGCAGACTATTTAGGATAATATTTAATTAAAAATCAACGTATGGTTCGGCGGTTTGCAACAAACCGAATAAAATTTATAAAAACGTAGGGGAGGGTTTCCACACCCTCCCGCAAAAAAGAAAGGATTAACGAAAATGAATATTTTAGACAAAACTCGCGAGCTTGGAGAAATGATACAGCAAAGCGAAGAAATGAAGGCATTTAAAGCTGCAGAGCTTGCACAGGCAGACGACGATACTGCACAGGTTTTAATGCAGGAATATAACATAACAAGAATGAACCTTGCACGTGATATGCAAAGCGGAAAGCTTACACGTGAGGAGGCAACAAAGCAAAATGCCGAGGCATTTGAAAAGGTTTTGGAAAAATCAGAAACAATCAGAAACTATATAGAAACAAAAAAGGCCTTCGATGAGCTTGTGGGTCAAATTAATCGTATAATAAATTATTATATAACAGGACAAGACCCCGACTGTACACACGATTGCTCAACCTGTGGTGGCTGTCACTGATATTAAAGCTTTTGTTTTTGGTAGTTGTATACACATTAGAAAGGATAAAGGAAAATGATACAACCTTCAGATGTAACCCCAATGATGCAAAAATATTTTGAAACCAAGGCAGAATACGCCGATTGTATTCTGTTTTACAGGCTTGGGGATTTTTATGAAATGTTTTTCCAAGACGCAATTGTTGCATCAAGAGAGCTTGAGCTTACCCTAACAGGAAAGAACTGCGGTGCAAAGGAAAAAGCACCAATGTGCGGAGTGCCGTATCACAGTGCGTCGGTTTACATTGCAAAGCTTATAGAAAAGGGCTATAAGGTTGCAATCTGTGAACAGGTTGAAGACCCCAAAACTGCAAAAGGCATTGTAAGACGTGAGGTAATTCGTGTTGTAACACCAGGAACAGTTATTGATGAGGCACTGCTCGATGATAAGAGCAACAATTATCTTGCAGTGATTTACACGCAAAAAAACGTTTCGGGCTTTGCAGTTTCAGATATTTCAACAGGTGAGATATTTGTTACCGAGCTTGATGAAAATGAACGTGTTTTAGACGAAATTGCACGTTACTCACCAAGAGAAATACTTGTAAATGAGGAAGCATCACATATTTTGGGCTCAGCTATTGAAGCAAGGTTTAATATGGACACAGACGAGCAAAATAACGATATGTTTGATGAAGAGGGTATTGCCGATAAGGTTTTATTGCAATTTAAGAAAACATCATTTGCACAGCTTGGACTTCACGACAAACCTATGTCGGTGAGGGCAGTTGGTGCAATGCTTCGCTATCTTGAGCATACCCAAAAGCAAAGCCTTGACTATATAGATACTCTTACTGTGTATTCTGCGGGCGATTATATGGACCTTGATGTTGCAACAAGAAGAAATCTTGAAATTTGTGCAACTATGCGTGATGGTGCAAAAAAAGGCTCGTTGCTTGGTGTTATAGACAAAACAAAAACATCTATGGGTGCAAGATTGCTTCGTCAGTGGGCACAAAAACCGCTTGTTAGCCCAATAGCTATAAATGAAAGACTTTACGCGGTTGATGAGCTTGTTAAAAATCCTATGCTTAAAGACGACCTTGGCGAAGCACTTTCAAAGGTGTATGATATTTCGCGTATAATAAGCCGTTTGTCTTTGGCTACTGCAACACCAAAGGATTTAATTGCTCTAAAGCAAACAGCGTGTGTGTTACCCGAAATAGAATATCTTATTTCATCCTGTGAGTGTGCAACATTTAAAAAGCTTTTAAAGGATTTTGATATTTTATCGGATATACGTGAGCTTATAGATACATCAATATCCGATGAGGCACCTGCCATTTTAAAGGATGGCGGAGTTATAAAGGACGGTTATAACGAAGAAATTGACCGTTTGCGTAAGGCTAAAAATAAAGGCAGCGGATGGCTTACCGAGCTTGAAGCACAGGAAAAAGAAAAAACAGGAATACCAACACTTAAGGTTGGCTATAACCGTGTTTTCGGATACTACATAGAGGTATCGAAATCATATATGAATTCTGTTCCCGAAAGCTACATAAGAAAACAGACATTAGCGGGCGGAGAGAGATATATAACAGAGGAATTAAAGGAAATAGAAAACAGTATTTTAGGAGCCGCTGAAAGACTTGTTGCTCTTGAGGCTCACGAATACGATGCAATAAGAAGAAAAATTGCACAGGAGGCAGACAGACTAAAAAATGTGGCTGATATTTTGTCGGCCATAGACTGCTACTATTCGCTTGCACAGACTGCATACAAAAACAACTATGTTATGCCCGAAATCAACACAAACGGAAAAATTGAGATAATAGAGGGCAGACACCCCGTTGTAGAAACTATGACCAAAAATGCAATATTTGTTCCCAACGACACCTATCTTGACGGTGACGATAACAGAACACTTATTATAACAGGTCCGAATATGGCAGGTAAGTCAACATATATGCGACAGGTTGCCGTAATTACACTTATGGCACAAATCGGAAGCTTTGTGCCTGCAAAAAAGGCAAATATTGGCGTTGTAGATAAAATTTTCACACGTGTGGGTGCAAGCGACGACATTGCCTCGGGACAAAGTACGTTTATGCTTGAAATGAACGAGGTAAGTCATATTTTAAGAAATGCAACTAAAAATTCGCTTATAATACTCGATGAAATCGGCAGAGGTACAAGCACTTTCGATGGTCTTTCAATTGCGTGGGCAGTGGCAGAGTATATACATAACAAGAAAAGAATTGGTGCAAAAACACTGTTTGCAACGCATTACCACGAGTTAAGCGAGCTTGAAGAAAAGCTCGACGGTGTAAAAAACTATCGTATTGCAGTAAAAAAACGTGGCGATGAAATCACATTTTTGCGTAAGATTGTACGCGGCGGTGCAGATGACAGCTACGGCATAGAGGTTGCAGCATTGGCAGGACTTCCAAACGAGGTAATAACAAATGCCAAAAAAATTCTTCAGGGCATATTAGATGGTCAGCCTAATACAACTTCAAAGGTAAAAATTAAAGAGGAAGTAAGCGACCAGCTTGATTTGGGTATGAATATTGCAAACGAAATAACCGAAGAATTAAAAACTCTTGATGTTACAACATATACACCAATAGAGGCACTTAATAAATTATATGAGCTGACAAACAAGGCAAAGGAACTGTAAAATGCTTGATTTTACGAAAGGATACAAGTGGTAAATAATGGGAATAATAAATGTATTACCAAAAGAGGTTTCCAATAAAATAGCCGCAGGTGAGGTGGTTGAACGCCCTGCAAGTGTTGTTAAGGAGCTGATTGAAAATTCCATAGATGCACACGCAAGTGCAATCAGTATAGAAATAAAAAAGGGTGGCTCACAATATATTCGTGTGAGCGATAACGGCAAAGGAATGAGCGTAGAGGACGCAAAGCTTTGCTTTTTAAGGCATGCAACAAGTAAGATTAAAACAAGCGAGGATTTAGACGCAATATACACCCTTGGCTTTAGAGGTGAGGCACTTTCAAGTATTGGTGCGGTTTCAAGAGTGAGCCTTTACACCAAACAGGAGAATGGTGAGGGTATATGTGTTACGTGTGAGGGCGGAGAAATCTTAACATCACAGGAGGCAGGACTGCCCACAGGCACAACAATGGTGGTTGAGGATTTGTTTTTTAACACTCCCGCACGTGCAAAATTCTTAAAAAAAGACTCAACAGAGGCAGGATACATCACCGACATTGTTACAAAATGTATATTTGCACACCCTGAAATATCGTTTAAGCTTATAGTAAACGGAAAGGAACAGCTTTTCAGTGCGGGCGACAACAAGCTCTCAAATGCTGTTTACACCATATATGGCAGAGATTATGCAAAGAACACTCTCGAGGTTATGTATGAGGATGGCGGAATAAAAATCTCGGGTGTTATAGGCAAGGGAAATGTGGCACGTCCAAACAGAAACTACCAGAGCTTTTTTGTGAATAAAAGATATGTTAAAAGTCCGCTTATGATACGTGCTCTTGAGGAGGCATACAAAAACCAGATTATGATTGGCAAATTCCCAATGGCAATTCTTAATGTGGAAATCAATCCCGAGCTTATTGATATTAACGTGCATCCAACAAAATTAGAGGTAAAGTTTTCCGACGAAAAAACAATATACCGTTCTATCTACTATGCGGCAAAAAATGCACTTTATGAGCTGCCGAATGTGCCGCAAATAGAGCGTGGGGAAAAAGCAGACGACTTTTTGGGTATTCCGTTGGATATGATGAAGGCGCCTAAGGCGCAAAATCATAATCCCAGAGAAAACCCGTTTGTTAAAAGAAATGAAGATAAAATAAATCCGCAGCAGATAATTCAAAAGGCTATTGAGGAAGAGCAAAAAAACGAGCTTCCAAAGCAGACACATAATTTTATTTCGCCTCAAACGGAGCAAAAAATAAGGGCAATAGAAAAAGCAATACCGCTTATGGAGGTTTGCGAAAAATCATACGAGGACACAAAACAGTCATCATCCGAGGTTAACGAGAAAAAGCCTGAATATGAGGTGATAGAGAAAAATAAAGAGTATATCCAAAGTGAAATACAACCCCAACAAAATGCCGATGACAGCGAAGAAAAAACCAACATTTTTGATGAATATTTTGTGGTTGTGGGTCAGCTTTTTAATTCGTATATAGTAATCGAAAAAGACGATAAAATGCTTTTAGTAGACCAGCACGCTGCACACGAGCGTTTAAAATATGAGGAATTTAAGCGTGATATGGAAAGGAATGATGTGGTATCGCAGCTTCTTTTAGAGCCTGTGGCAATTAAGCTTTCGGGTGCTGAAATGGGTGCGTACTATGAAAATGAGCAGGTGTTTACCACTCTTGGCTTTGAATGTGAGGAATTTGGCGAAAACACGGTGTTAATCCGTTCTGTGCCGTGTGATTTGCCAGTTGGCGATATTGAGGAGCTGTTTATTGAGCTTTTAACACAGTGCACAAACTCAAAAAAGGAGCTTATAAGCGAGAGAAATGAACGTCTTGGCTACACAATTGCGTGTAAGGCGGCAATTAAAGCAAATCACTCTATGAGTATGATGGAAATGGAAAGCCTTGTTAAAGAGGTATTTAGGCTTAAAAATATAAACACCTGTCCACATGGCAGACCAATAGTTATTTCTATGTCAAAAAAGGAGATAGAAAAAGAATTTAAGAGAATAACTTAAGGGATGTTAAAATAGCGTAGATCGCACAAAATAATATATGAAATGGGGATTAAATTATCCAAATGAAAATACCCGTAATAGTTGTATGCGGTCCAACCGCAAGCGGTAAAACAGGCATGGCAATAGATATTGCTAAAAAATATAACGGTGAAATTGTGAGTGCCGACAGTATGCAGATTTATAAATATATGGATATCGGCACTGCAAAGCCAACACAGAGTGAGCAGTTAAAAGCAAAGCACCACCTTATAGATTTTTTGGAGCCGCACGAAGAATTTAGTGTTGCCGACTACACCGTTTTAGCACACAAAACAATAGAGGATATTGTAAAAAGGGGCAAGCTACCCATAATTGCAGGGGGTACAGGCTTGTATATAAACAGTGTTATAAATGATGTAACCTTTGGCGAAATTGATACCGACCATAAACTGCGTGAGGAGCTTGAAAAAAGAGCAGAGGCAGAGGGTGTTGATGTGTTATTAAAAGAGCTTGCAGAGTTTGATAAGGTGAGTGCCAAAAAAATTCACCCTAATAATTTAAGACGCATTATACGTGCAATTGAATTTTATAAAACAACGGGTGTACCAATCTCGGAGCATCAGGAGAACACAAAAAAGACCATAAGCCGATATACTCCGCTTATGCTTATGATAAACCATAAAAGAGATGTTCTTTATGAAAGAATAAATATGCGTGTGGATATTATGATAAAGGAAGGTCTTATAGACGAAGTTAAGCACCTTATGGATATGGGCTACAGTGCCGCACTTAATTCAATGAAGGGCATAGGCTATAAGGAGATTATGGGTGCACTTGATGGTGAATACTCGCTTGATGAGGCAATAGAAATGATAAAGCTTGGCTCAAGACGCTATGCAAAAAGACAGCTCACGTGGTTTCGACGTGATGAGAGAATAAATTATCTTGATGCAGAGGGTGATGTGTTTAAAAAAGCACAAAAATTAATTGATAAATTTCTGCAAGAAAGGAGCATATAATTGAAAAGTTATACAGAATTTGCCCACATATACGATAAGCTTATGCACGCAGATGTAAACTATGAGCATTGGGCAGATTACATAGAAAACATATTCGATATGTATGATATAAACCCTTCTCTTGTGTGTGACCTTGCCTGCGGAACGGGTAATATAACAATCCCTATGTCAAGACGGGGTTATGATATGACGGGTGTTGATATATCGGAGGATATGCTCAATACCGCACGTGAAAAATCAGTCGGGCTTGATATTCTCTATCTTAATCAAAGTCTTACAAAGCTTGACCTTTATGGATCTATGGGTGCATTTTTGTGTATGATAGACGGCTTTAACTATATTTTATCACCCAAACAGCTCGAAAATATATTTAAAAGGCTAAAGACTTGTTTTATGGACCCCAACGCACTGTTGATTTTTGATATAAGCTCACGTCATAAATTAAAAAATATAATAGGCAACAACACGTTTATACACTCCGAAAAAGATATTTTTTATTCGTGGCAAAACCGATATATAGAGGATAAAAACATATCCGATATGATGCTCACATTTTTTACAAAGTCTGATAAGGGGTATCGTCGCTTTGAGGAAAGGCATCTTCAAAGGGCATACAGTGAAAAGGAAATAAAATATCTGCTCAAAAATGCAGGTTTTAAAGAGATTAATACATATAACGAGCTGACTTTTGACAGTGCAACTCCCGAAAGCGAAAGAATTGTGTTTATTGCAAGATAAATCACTGTTTTTGCTTGCAATTTTAACCAAAATATGATACAATTATAATATAAATACCAAGAAAAAACATAAGGGTAAATGGAGGAAATTATGGCAAAGAAATCCAAAGAGCTAACACTCGATATGGAGGCTATTGAAAACCAACATATAGTTGAAGTAGACCTTAACAATGAAATGAAAAAATCATATATCGACTATGCTATGAGCGTTATTGTAAGCCGTGCACTTCCCGATGTGCGAGACGGCTTAAAGCCCGTTCACAGACGTATTCTGTATGATATGTACGATGCCAATCTTTTGTATGAAAATGATTTTAGAAAATCGGCGGCAACCGTCGGCGACGTTTTGGGTAAATACCACCCGCACGGCGACTCATCGGTTTATGATGCTATGGTGCGTCTTGCACAAGACTTTTCATTAAGATATCCGCTTGTGCAGGGTAAGGGTAACTTCGGTTCAATCGACGGCGACCCTGCGGCTGCATACAGATACACAGAAGCAAAGATGTCGAAATTGAGTGCATCTATGCTTAAAGATATCGAAAAGGAAACAGTAGATTTTGTGCCAAACTTCGACGATAAGCTTCAGGAGCCCGACGTTTTGCCCTCACGTTTCCCAAACCTTTTGGTAAACGGCAGCTCGGGTATTGCTGTTGGTATGGCAACAAATATTCCTCCGCATAACTTAACAGAGGTTATAGACGGTATTATTGCCGTTATAGATGACCCTATGATTTCAATTGAGGAATTGATGGAATATATCCCTGGTCCCGACTTCCCAACGGGCGGAGTTATAATGGGTAAATCGGGAATAAGACAAGCGTATATGACAGGTAAGGGACACCTTATTATGCGTGCAAAGGCAGAAATTGAAGAGGATTCAAAGGGCAAAACAAGAATTATTGTTACTGAAATTCCGTATCAGGTAAATAAAGCAAAGCTTGAAAAGCATATCTGCGAGCTTGCAAGCAGCGGTAAGCTTGAGGGTGTGAGCACTGCACGTGACGAATCTTCACAGGATATACGTCTTGTAATCGACTTAAAACGAGATGCAAACGCGAATGTTGTTTTAAATAATCTTTATAAATATACACAAATGCAGGACACCTTTGGTGTTATTATGCTTGCACTTGTGGATAAGGTGCCAAAGGTTTTAAATCTTCGTGAAATGCTCGATTATTATATTGCTCATCAGGAAGATGTAATAAGACGCCGCACAACCTACGACCTTAACAAAGCAAGAGAGAGAGCTCACATATTGGAGGGCTATCGTCTTGTAATAGATAATATCGACGAGGTCATTCAAATTATAAGGGCGTCTGCAGGCATTGCCGAGGCAAAGATAGCATTAATAGAACGTTTTGACCTTTCAGAAGAACAGGCAACCGCAATTGTACAAATGCAATTAGGACGTTTGTCGGGTATGGAACGTGAAAAGATAGAAAATGAATATAAGGAGCTTTGTGTTAAGATTTCCGAATTTGAAGAAATCCTTGCAAATGAAGCAAAGGTTCTGGATATAATAAAAGAGGATCTTTCCGAAATCAAAAATAAATTCGGCGATAGCAGAAGAACACATATTGAGGCAGTATTTAATGATATCGACGATGAATCGCTTATTGATGAAGAGGACAGTATTATAACACTTACTCATAACGGATATGTTAAGCGTATGCCTGTAACTGCGTATAAGTCACAAAAGCGTGGCGGCAGAGGTATTACCGCTATGGCAACACGTGAGGAGGACTTTGTTGAGCATATCTTTGCAGCTTCAACACACGATAATGTTCTGTTCTTCACCACAAAGGGTATTGTTTATAAATTAAAGGGCTACCAGATACCTGAAGCAACCCGTCAGGCAAAGGGTATGGCAATTGTAAATCTCCTTCCGCTAGATAAAGAGGAAAAGATTAGTGCAATGATTCCTATACGTAATTTTGAGGACGGCGACTTCTTAACCTTTGTAACAAGAAACGGTCTTATAAAGAAAACCGATATTATGGACTACTCAAGAATACGTAACGGCGGCTTAAGAGCAGTTGAGCTTAACGAAGGCGACGAGCTTATTGGCGTATATTGCACCGACGGTGAAAGAGAAGTGCTTGTTGCCACTCACAACGGTATGGCAGTTAAGTTCTCTGAAAAGAACGTGCGTTCAATGGGCAGAACAACACGAGGTGTAAGAGCAATAAGACTTCGTGAGGGCGATTTTGTTGTTGGAGCTTGTATTGTTGATTATGAGTCAAAGCTATTCTTGGTTACAGAAAATGGCTACGGCAAAAAGGTAGACTTTGCAGAATACAGACTTCAGTCAAGAGGCGGTAAGGGTATTTATACCTACCGACTAACCGAAAAGACAGGCAAGCTTTCGGGCATAAGAGTAGTAACCGATGAAAATGATATTATGATTATGACCTCGGCAGGTATTATTATTCGTATGCACGCCGATGAAATAAGCACACTCGGAAGATATACACAGGGTGTGAGAGTTATGCGTCTTGCAGAGGGTGTTAATATTGCCAGCCTTGCAATAACAGAGCGTGACGACGAGGAGGAAACAGTTGCACCCGAGGCGGCAGAAGAGGAAGAAGAAAATATAGAAGAGCCGATAGAAGAAGATTTTGACGACGAGGAAGACGATGAGGAAGAATCGGAGGAATAATATGAAAAAAGTATTGTTATTTGCAATTTGCACCATTTGTTTAATAATGTGTGCTTCGTGCTCAAATGATAAGGTTAATAATGAAAAACCAATATCCACACCTGTGGTGCAAACAGCACCGCCGCAGAGTAAAAGCCTTGAGGAGCTAACACAAAATACAGTTGATATAGTAATAGAGCTTGCCGACGGACGTGCAATGAATGCCGAGCTTTATCCCGAAATAGCACCTATAACTGTTGAAAACTTTTTAAAGCTTATTGATGAGGACTTTTTTGCAGGTCTTATATTCCATAGAGTTATCCCTGATTTTATGATTCAGGGTGGCGGAATGGATAAAGATATGACCGAAAAGGACGCAGTGTCGATAAAGGGTGAGTTTGATGCAAATGGATTTAAAAATCCGCTTCCTCACGAACGAGGAGTGCTTTCAATGGCAAGACTTGGAAATGATAAAGACAGTGCATCAAGTCAGTTCTTTATAATGCACGAAACCTCGCCGCATCTTGACGGACAGTATGCTGCATTCGGTAAGATAACAGACGATGCAAGTCTTGCGGTTGTGGATGAAATTGCAACAGTACAAACCACTTCTGTTGGTATGCATAGTGATGTGCCATCAGAGCCTGTTATAATAAAAACAATAAAAAGAGCACAATAAGAAAGGCAGTGTTAAAAATATGGCAAATATAAATATTGAAATTGAAATGGAAAACGGCGATTTAATGAAAGCCGAGCTATACCCCGAAACAGCACCGCTAACAGTAGAAAACTTTGTTAAGCTCATAAAAGAGGACTTTTTTGCAGGCTTAATATTCCACCGTGTAATATATGGATTTATGATACAAGGTGGTGGCTTCACTGCAGACGGTGCACACAAGGAAACCGAAAGCATAAAGGGCGAGTTCGATGCAAACGGATTTAATAATCCGCTAAAGCATACACGCGGTGTGCTTTCAATGGCAAGAACAATGTTCCCTAACAGTGCATCGAGCCAGTTCTTTATAATGCATAAGGACTCACCGCACCTTGACGGACAGTATGCCGCATTCGGTAAGGTAACAGAGGGGCTTGAGGTTGTAGATAAAATTGCCGAGTGTGATACCGATTTTCAGGATAAGCCTCTTGATGATCAGGTTATAAAAACAATTCGTTTGGTGTGATATGTTTTTAAATACTGTTAAAAGCAGTGTTTCAATTTATAAAAAGTCACCGTTATGACTGTCGTTTTTTAGCTCACTTCCATAGGTAGACTTTTTTGTAATTCAGGAAATTACAACATGAAAACTGTAATTTCCTAAAAGATTAAAATTAAATAAATCGTTTAATGTGTCGTCCTTGTGCGTAACGTAAAGAAATTTACAGCCTTGGAGGGTGAAAAGGGAATCGGGTGTGAATCCCGAACGGTACTGCCGCCGTATGAATTTTATGCTGTATATACGTCGATGAAAGTCGGTCATTGGGAAACTGAGAAGGCAGTGTATACAGAGTTGCATAAGCAATAAGAATTCAAGTCGAAAGACCTGCATTAACAAATGAGTGTTTGTTTTTTGTGTGCAAAATTACACGCAGATTACATAGTTTGGGGTTTTTGTGCCCCTTTATTTGCTTTGCTTTTTTTGCAGAGGCGATTCGCAATACACAGAAATATACAGCTGTGGTGATTTTTTGCCGCAGCTTTTTTTGTAGGAACTGCGGAGTAAAGTAAATTAAAGGGGGTACTTAAAATGTACAAAAAAATCTACAAAGCTATTATTCTATTAATTTCTGTTATGTCTTACGTGGCACTAATGTCGGGTAATGTTATTGCAGGGGAAAAGAAGTATGCCTATGTTTCGGTGTATGATTACACTGCCGTGGAGGCAAAAATTAAGGGTGCAAGCAAAACAGGTGTAATTTTAGATAATTACAAGGTTGAAATTGCTTCCACCACAGCACAAACCATTATAAACGCATTCACAGAAAACGGCATTGATTATTATATGGACAACACATACGGTCCATATGTAAATTCAATAAACGGACTTGGTGCAGGTAAAGGCTATGCGGGCTGGATGATGTCGTATAACAATGATGACTATTCAAATTGGGGTATCAGCTATATAACCCTCAATGACGGCGATAAAATTCGTTTTGATTACTCAAATAATGCCGATTATACAACAGATGATATAGGAAACGGAAGCTACGGACTTCCCATAATATCAAAAATATCACTCGACGGAATTGAGGTTAAAGCATCAAAAACATCAGATTATGATGAAAACTGGAATCCGATTAATAACTATTATATAAACTATGAAAACGGTTTTACAGAGAAGATAACAGGTGACGGAAGCAGTGAAAATCCGTTTATATTAAATGTTCCTGTAAATAATAATACAGATATAACCAATATAAAACCAACATATACAACAAGTCTTAATAAAAACTACCGCATAACAACCTGTATTGATGAAGCAGCAGATTATACAAATGGTGTTGATGTTACTATTTCAAGCCTTGGAGGCAGATACATAAGCCATTATAAAATTTACCCTGTAAGACTTAATGAAAACGGTGTTGCTGTTAGTACTGTCAGTGATGGCGAAAAAATAAAATCGTATGTGTATTCAAACAGAAATGCGAAGTGCTACGCTGCTTTTTACAGTAATGATAAAAGTATGAGCAGTGTTTTTGTAAATGATATTGTTAAGGGCGTGTCGCTTATACAGATGCCGAATACAAACAATGCAGCATATAAGACGTTTTTATGGACAGATACAATGCTTGCGTTAAAGTAAATTGTGGAGGATATCAAATATGAAAAAGCTCGTTTTGTGTGCACTTATGTTTATTATGTCCGTTTCTTTTGTGGAAGTTGGTGCGTATGCAACAGAGGATTTGGAAACAACAATAACTAAAACAGCACAATATGTATCGCAAACGGTAACTAATCCGCAAATTGCAAGCATAGGCGGTGATTGGGCAGTGTTTGCACTGTCGAGATACGGATATGACAACGATGAATTTTATAATACCTACTATAAAAATGTATCAGACGCAGTAAAGGAAAGCAATTCAGAATATGTGGGAGAGTTTAGCACAGATAGTTCAAGAGTTGTTATTGCACTGTCCTCGGCGGGATACGATGCAACCGACGTAGACGGAAAAAACCTGTATTTGCCGTTAGAGGATTACGATTATGTAATAGAAAGAGGAGTAAACGGTGCGTCGTATGCATTAATTGCCTTTGATAGCACAGGGTATGTGATTGCAAATGAAGAAGCCACAAACTCAAGGGAAAAAATGATAGAGTATATCCTTTCAAAAACAGTCCCGAGAGGCGGTTGGGCAATGGGCGGAAATGTTGCAGATTTTGATATGACCGCTATGGCAATACAAGCACTTGCACCTTATTATGAAAGTGATGATGCTGTAAAAACTGCAATAGATGATGCACTTTTAATGCTGTCGCAAAGACAATCAGCCACAGGCGGTTATGTTAGCTGGGGGACCTCCACTGCAGAAGCCTGTGCCCAGATTATATGTGCACTCTCATCTATAGGTGTTGATATAGAGGATGAAAGATTTGTAAAAGATGGTAACACCTTGCTTGATGCACTGTTATCGTTTTATGATGAGCAAACAGGTGCGTTCTCACACATTATAAACACACCAATAAACCAAATGGCAACCGAGCAGGCAATGTATGCAATGGTAGCATACAACCGTGCAGCTAATAGCAGTGCGGGTCTTTATGATTTTAGTGATGTTACAGAGCGTAGCTATTTTGAAAACACAGAGCAGGAAGACGAGGATGTTTTTATAGGCTATTGGGATGGCTATGAAGAATATGAAGAATATGAAGAAGATACACAAGAAAATGTAAAAGAAGAGGAGGAAGTTACGGAGCCTCCAGCAGACAAGAATGAAATTAAAATAAATGCAGAGTTTACCGATATATACGGATGTGAGTTTTCAAAGGAAATAAAGGAGCTTGCAAAAAAGGGGATAATAACAGGTAAGAGTGAAAGTATATTTGAGCCGTATTCGAATATGACACGTGCAGAATATGCAACAATAATTGTGCGTTCATTCAATTTGGTGGGCGGAGAAAATGTATTTACCGATGTTACGCCCGACGATTGGTTTTATCCGTATGTTGTGAGTGCATATGCAAATGGAATTATAAACGGGGTATCAAAAACAGAATTTGCACCCCAAAAAAATATAACCCGTGAGGAAGCCGCACTTATGTGCACAAGAGCTGCAAAGCTGTTTAGTGCGGCGGCAAATATAAAGGAAAAGCAAATACAAAACATTCTTTCGCAGTTTGATGACTATAAGAGTGTCAGCCCGTGGGCACGGGAGGGTATGGCATTTTGCTATGCTAACGGAATTTTAAAAGACGACACTATGGAAATAAAGCCGCAACAGTATGTTGACCGTGGCGAGATTGCGTATATGATATTTAATTTATTAAGGGTGAAAAATTATGAAAACTAAACGGAAGCTAATTTTAATATGTGTTCTCATATTTATTGCAGTAACAGTATTTTGTGCATGCTCTAAAGATACTGTGAAACCGCAAATGTCAGACACGGCTCTTACACAGTCAAAAAATAATAATGCAGAAGGAAATGATGATAACACCCTTGGTATTATTATATCTGATAAAAACAAAGGACAGGAAGGTGAGAAGAAAAACTCACAAGAAAGCGAAGCACCAAAAAAGGAAGATAAAAAAAGCGGTGCGGCTGAAGAAAAGAATACCAACGAGCGTGAGGAAAAAGTTACGCAACCAACACAAAAGAGGGAAGTAACAGTTTTCGACAAAGGTGAAGAGTATCGGGGCGATGACAACAAAGCCGATAACGATAAAAGCTATTGCTCGCTTATTATCACCTGTGAAACTGTTTTAAATAATATGGATAAGCTGGATGCACAAAAGCATAAGCTTATTCCCCAAAACGGTATTATATTATCAAAGAAAAATATTGAGTTTAACGAAGGTGAAAGTGTATTCAACATTTTAAGGCGTGAAACAAAAAGAGAAAAAATACATATGGAATTTGAGGAAACTCCTGCTATTAACAGTGTTTATATAGAGGGTATAAACAACCTGTATGAATTTGATTGCGGAAACGAATCGGGATGGTCGTATGTTATAAATGATAAAGGCGTTGATGTTGGTTGCTCTGAATATATGGTAAAGGATGGCGACGTAATAAAATTTTACTATGTCTGCAGTTGGGATGACTTTATTTTTTAAGGAAAGGAAACGATATGAAGGGCTTATATATTCACATACCCTTTTGTGTGCAAAAGTGTAAATATTGCGATTTTACTTCGTATGCAAATTGCGAAGATAAAACAGATATATATCTTAATGCACTCATTAGGGAAATGCATCAATATAATAATGAAAAAATTAATACAATATTTATAGGCGGTGGTACACCGTCTTTGTTGTCGTGTGAGCAAATTTCATTTTTAATGGATAACGTATATAAAACCTTTAATGTTGCAGATAACTGTGAAATAACTATGGAGTTAAACCCTGGCACACTTAATAAAGAAAAGATACAGGCAATGTATAATCTTGGAATTAACAGAGTGAGTGTGGGAGTGCAGTCGTTTAACGATAATGAGCTTAAGGCAATAGGAAGAATACATAGTGCCCACGAGGCATATAATAATGTTTGGTTGTTAAATAAAGTGGGATTTAAAAATATAAATCTTGATATTATGAGTGCACTGCCATATCAAAGTATGGAAAGCCTTATGCAGACACTTAAAAAAGCACTGTCCTTGCCAATAACCCATATAAGTGCATATAGCCTTATTTTAGAGGAGGGCACACCTCTGTTTAGGGAGTATAATCAGGGGAAATTTACTCTTCCAAGTGATGATGAGGACAGAGATATGTATGCATCAACCGTAAATTTTTTAAAAGAACACGGCTTTATACGATACGAAATCTCAAATTTTGCAAAGAAGGGCTATGAATGCAAACACAATTTAAAGTATTGGCACTGCGATGAATATATAGGGGTTGGTGCATCGGCACACTCATATATAGGAAGCAAAAGGTTTTCCAATCCGTGTGGTTTGAGTGAATATATTAATGGTGATAAAAGAGAAGTAGTAACACTCACAAAAAACGATAAAATGTCGGAATTTATGATGATGGGACTTCGCACCCAAGAGGGTGTAAATGAAATTGAATTTAAAAACAGATTTAATGTTGAAATCAAAGATGTGTATAAAAAGGAAATTGATAAGTTTTTAAAACTTGGACTTCTAAAGTATAGCAATGGTTTTTTGTCGCTTACCGACAGGGGAATAGACATTTCAAACAGTGTAATGTGTGAATTTATTATTAATTAATGTTTAAATTGTTAATATTTTGTGAATGTTAAAAAAAACTATTGACAATTAATGAAAAAGGTGGTATCTTATATCTGTTAGCAGTCAATGACGGTGAGTGCTAACAGATAAAGGACGGTGAAACGTACTATGGATTTGAATGACAGAAAACGCAAAATATTGCAGGCGGTAATTGACGAATATATCGGAACGGCCGAGCCTGTCGGTTCACGTTCCATAGCAAAAAAGGAAGGGCTTGGACTTTCAAGTGCCACAATAAGAAACGAAATGTCTGATTTAGAGGAAATGGGTTATCTTATACAGCCACACACCTCGGCAGGCAGAGTGCCGTCTGATGAGGGTTACAGATTTTATGTAAATTCCCTTATGAGTAAATATCAGCTTGGTATAGAGGCTATATATGAGCTTCAACAGGCTCTTGAAACAAAGGTTAGTCAGCTTGAAAAAATAATACGTAAGGCGGGTATGTTGGCTTCGGAGCTAACAGAATACACAACCTTTGTTACAACACCGCACCGTATTTCAAAAATACGAAAGCTCGATTTAGTACCAATAAGCTACGGCAAAATAATGCTTATTATTGTAACACACAAGGTAAGTAACACCATAATAAACGAGGATTTGGACGAGGAGGCTTGCATAAAGCTTTCAAATATATTAAATTCACAGCTAAAAGGTCTTGGTGCTGATGAGATTGGCTATGGTCATATAAGTGCTTTGCAGGAGTGTATAGGACGTGAAATGAATATCAGTCCCAGGGTGCTTGTTAATATATTGAATTTTATGTATGAAGCAATCACGTCTATGGACACAACCGAGATATTTGTTGATAACACAAGCTCTATTTTACAATATCCCGAGTATCGTGATATCGAAAAGGCAAAAAAAGTGATTGGTCTTTTAGAGGATAAGGAAAGTCTTAAAAAGCTTGCATTATCTGATGGCGAAAAGGGAATAAGTGCTAAAATTGGTAAGGAAAACGGTATGGAGATACTAAACGATTGCTCGCTTGTTACAGTTAATTATTCTTTGGGCGAAAAAGCAGTTGGTAAGCTTGGAGTTATAGGACCCAAACGAATGAATTATTCAAAGGTGTTTGCAAGTCTGGATGTGATTAGTGCTGAAATAGACAGAATTTTAAATCACTATATTTCGGATGATGGTTAAGTAAATTTTACATTTTTTATGTGTTAGAATAGGAGGACGAAATGGTCGACGATATAAAAGAAGAAGAAAAGGACGTTGAAGAAACGCTCACAGCCGAGGAGGAAACAGAGGAGGCTGTGGAAAAGACAAAGGAAGAGGAATTAGAAGAAAAGCTACAGGAGCAAACTGATAAGTATATGCGACTTTATGCCGAGTACGATAACTTCCGCAAGCGTTCGCAACGTGAAAAGGACGCAAGATATGCCGATGCATTAATTGATACAATAGAACAGATTTTACCAATTGGTGATAATCTTGAAAGAGCCTTGCAAACTGAAGTAACCACCGAGGAGGCACAAAAGCTTAAAGAAGGTGTTGAAATGGTTATGAAGCAGTTTAAAGAGGTTTTAACAAAGCTTAATGTGACCGAAATTGAAGCTGTTGGCAATGAATTTGATCCAAATCTTCACAATGCAGTAATGCATATTGAGGATGAAACAATAGACACCAACACAGTAGTCGAGGAATTTATGAAGGGCTACATATACAACAACCAGCGTGTAATAAGACACTCCATGGTTAAGGTAGCTAACTAACGTTACGGACCGTCGGGGACGCCGGTCCCTACAAACAACAATACAAACAATGTATATAAAGAAAGGAAATGAATTTAAAATGGCAAAAATTATAGGAATTGACTTGGGAACAACAAACAGCTGTGTGGCTGTTATGGAAGGCGGAAACGCAAATGTAATCACAAACAGTGAGGGTGCAAGAACAACACCTTCAGTTGTGGCATTCCAAAAGGACGGCGAAAGAATTGTTGGTCAGGTTGCAAAGCGTCAGGCTGTAACTAATGCAGACAGAACAATTATGTCTATAAAGAGAAAGATGGGTACTGCCGAAAAGGTTGAAATTGATGGAAAGGCATACACACCGCAGGAAATCAGTGCTATGATTTTATCAAAGCTAAAGGCTGATGCGGAAAGCTACCTTGGTGAAACAGTAACACAGGCAGTTATTACTGTTCCTGCATACTTTAACGACTCACAACGTCAGGCAACAAAGGACGCAGGTAAAATTGCAGGTCTTGAAGTATTAAGAATTATAAACGAGCCAACAGCTGCAGCTCTTGCATATGGTATGAGCGATAAGGACCAAACAATAATGGTATATGACCTTGGCGGCGGCACATTCGACGTATCAATTCTTGAAATTGGTGACGGCGTATTTGAAGTATTATCAACAAATGGTGATACAAAGCTTGGCGGTGACGACTTCGACCAAAGAGTAATCGACTATCTTGTTTCGGAATTTAAAAAGAGCGAGGGTGTTGATCTTTCAACAGACAAGATGGCAATGCAAAGACTAAAGGAAGCCGCTGAAAAGACAAAGATTGAGCTTTCAACCACAACAACATCAAATGTAAACCTACCGTTTATTACTGCCGATGCAACAGGTCCGAAGCACCTTGATATCACAGTAACAAAGGCTAAATTCGACGAATTAACTGCAGATTTGGTAGACAGAACTTTAGTATCTATAAGAAATGCTATGAAGGATGCAGATTTAAGTGCATCAGATATAGACGAGGTTCTTCTTGTTGGTGGTTCGTCAAGAATTCCTGCAGTACAGGAAGCTGTTAAAAAAGAAATGAACAAAGAACCGCACAAGGGCATTAACCCTGATGAATGTGTTGCAGTTGGTGCTGCAAGACAGGCAGGTGTGCTTGGCGGTGAGGAAACAGGCGTACTTCTTCTTGATGTAACACCTCTTTCACTTGGTATAGAAACAATGGGCGGAGTTTTCACAAAGCTTATTGAAAGAAATACAACAATCCCAACAAAGAAATCACAAATCTTCTCAACTGCTGCAGATGGTCAGACTTCAGTTGAAGTTCACGTTGCACAGGGCGAGCGAGAAATGATACAATACAACAAAACACTTGGCAGATTTAATCTTACAGGTATTGCTTCAGCTCCACGTGGTGTTCCGCAGATTGAAGTAACATTTGATATCGACGCAAACGGTATTGTAAATGTTTCTGCAAAGGATTTGGGAACAGGTAACGAGCAGAAGATTACTATTACTGCTTCAACAAATCTGTCTGACGAGGATATTGAAAAGGCTGTAAAAGAAGCCGAGAAATATGCCGAGGAGGATAAGAAGAGAAAAGAAGAGGTAGAAACAAGAAATAATGCCGAATCTTTGGTATATCAGTCAGAAAAAACTCTTGGTGAAATTGGCGACAAGGTTGACAGTGCAGATAAAGATGCTATAACAGCTGAAATAGAAAAGGTTAAGGAAGCGCTAAAGGGCACAGACACAGAGGCAATAAAGGCTGCAACAGAAAGTCTGCAGCAAAAATTCTTTGCAATGTCTGAAAAGCTGTACCAACAAGCAAATCCGCAGGGTGCACAACCGGGCGGCGAAGGCTTTAACCCCAACGAAGCAGCTGCTCAAGGCGACGATAATGTTTACGAAGCAGATTACCGTGAGGTTGATAACGACTAATTAAAAATTCAAAAAAAGCACAGCAAATAAGTTGTTGTGCTTTTTTGAAAAGAAAACCTTTACAAAAATTAAAATATATTGTATAATTAAATGCGGTAGGTGAAAAAATTGGCTGATAAAAGAGATTATTACGAGGTCCTTGGTGTAAACAAGGGTGCGAGTGATGCAGATATAAAAAAAGCATACAGAAAAGAAGCGAAAAAATATCATCCCGATTTAAATCCGGGCAACGCCGAGGCAGAGGCAAAGTTCAAAGAGGTTAATGAGGCATACAGTGTTTTGTCGGACCCCGATAAAAAATCACGCTACGACCAATTCGGTCACGCAGGTGTAGACCCTAACTTTGGAGCAGGTGGCGGCGGATTTAACGGAGCAGGCTTCGATTTTGGCGATATATTTGGTGATATATTCGGCGGCTTTGGCGGCTTTGGCGGCGGTGGACGTCGTAACGGGCCAAGACGCGGTGCCGATTTAAGACAAATTGTTACTATAGATTTTACCGAGGCAGCCTTTGGTACAAAGAAGAAGATAAACATTTCATCGCAGGAAAAATGCAACACCTGCAGCGGAAGCGGTGCAAAGCCTGGAACAAGTCCTGTTACCTGTGCCAGATGCCGTGGAACAGGTCAGATACAAATTCAGCAACGCACAATGCTTGGATATATGACAAATGTTTCAACCTGTCCGGAATGTAACGGAGCAGGTAAAAAGATAACCGACCCGTGCCGCGATTGCAGAGGCACAGGTAAGGTGCGTGTGAATAAAACTATTGAGGTTGATATTCCTGCAGGTATTGATGATGGTCAGACAATGCAGCTGTCGGGTAAGGGAGAAGCAGGCGACAAGGGCGGACCAAACGGCGATTTACTGTTGACTATACGTGTTAAACGTCACGAAATCTTCAAAAGAGAGGGGAATGACGTATATCTTTCAATGCCAGTTTCGGTTGTTCAGGCAATATTGGGTGCAAAGCTTAAGGTTCCCACAATAGATGGCCCTGTTGAATATGATATTCCCGAGGGTACTCAACCCGGCACACGTTTTCGTTTGCGTGGCAAGGGTATTCCGTTCTTGCGTGGCAAGGGCAGAGGCGACCAATACGTTATAGTAGACGTGGAAATTCCCAAAAATCTTTCCGACAAGCAAAAGGAAATTCTAAAGGAATTTGATGACGAGAATTTATATAAAAAGAAAAAAAGCTTTATAGATAAAATGAAGGAATTATTTAACTAAAATAAGCAGAGCAAATGCTCTGCTTATTTTAGTTGTCCCTTTCTGCCATAATAATTTCTATTTCTTGTTCGTTTATTCCTACCATGGCTTCTCCTAAATCCTCTGAAACTGTGGCAAGGATTTTGTCGTCATGGTAGTTTAACACTGCCTTTACGATTGCTTCGGCGCGTTTTTTCGGATTTCCTGATTTAAATATCCCCGAACCAACAAAAACGCCTTCTGCTCCCAGATGCATCATAAGTGCCGCATCAGCCGGAGTAGCAACTCCGCCGGCTGCAAAGTTCAGTACGGGAAGCTTGCCGTTTTCGTGTACGTATAAAACAAGGTCAAACGGAACGCGTAGTTCCTTGGCAACCTCATACAATTCGTCTGTTGACATTCCTTTAATTCTTCTTATTTCAGACTGCATCCTTCTCATATGGCGGACTGCCTGAACAACATCACCCGTTCCTGCTTCGCCCTTTGTTCTTATCATCGAAGCTCCCTCGTTTACTCTGCGCAAAGCCTCGCCTAAATCTTTTGCTCCACATACAAACGGAACTTTAAATTCTTTTTTGTTAATGTGGTGTACATCGTCAGCGGGAGAAAGAACCTCGCTTTCATCTATGTAGTCAATATCAATAGCCTGTAAAATTCTCGCTTCTGTAAAATGACCTATTCTGCACTTTGCCATAACAGGTATCGAAACAGCCTCCTGTATTCTTTTTATCATTTTGGGGTCGCTCATACGAGAAACACCGCCTGCAGCTCTTATATCTGCGGGCACGCGTTCGAGTGCCATAACTGCACGGGCACCTGCCTCCTGTGCAATTTTTGCCTGTTCAGGTGTGGTAACGTCCATTATTACACCACCTTTAAGCATCTGCTCGAGGTTTTTGTTAAGCTCATACTTGGTGTTTGTGTTCATAATTAAAATCTCCTTTGTTTTTATTGACAAATTGTCTTGTCTTCATTATAATTATACTATAAACTGACATTATTAAAAGTGCCAAAATAAGAATAAAATGGAGTGTCAATATGTATAATTTAACATTTGTATATGATAAAAATATTAAAAAATCGTTATATGAGCAGCTTTATGAGTATATAGCAAAGGAAATCCACTTGGGACGAATTTTGGAGGGAGAGAGGTTGCCATCAAAAAAATCGCTTGCTTTGCATTTAAAAATTAGTGTAAATACAGTTGAAACGGCGTATTCTATGCTTGTGGATGAGGGGTATATAGTACCAAAACCCAGAAGCGGATATTACGTGCTAAAAGTTGAAATGCCTATTTTAGATGAGGTCAGTTCTCCGCATAAAAATGAGGTCAAAAAACGAGCTGATAATAAATATAAAATAGATTTTAAAACAAATTCCACAGATGTAAAATCTTTTCCGTACGCAACGTGGGTAAAGTTATCAAGAGAAATTATGTATTCCAAGCCCGAACTTCTTGATGTGGGAGATTTCAGGGGAGATATTGAACTTCGCGAAAGTATTGCCAAATATCTCCACGAGTTTCGGGGTGTGCACACAAAACCGGAAAATATTGTAATTGGTGCCGGTATTGAATATCTTTTAACTCTTTTAACTCATATTCTTAAAGGAAAAATTTATGCAGTAGAAAATCCGGGTTATTCAAAGGCAGAGCAGATTTTAAAAAACAGTGCCAATGCAGTAAATTACATTCCGGTGGATAATGGAGGTATGAGTATTGATTATCTTAATCATACCAACTCCGACATTGTGTATCTTACGCCATCGCATCAGTTCCCCACAGGAGTTGTTATGCCAATTGGACGCAGACTTGATTTGATAAGGTGGGCAACGCAAAAAGCAGGCAGATACATAATAGAGGATGATTATAACGGTGAATTTAATTTTGGAACAAAGCCCATACCTGCAATTCAAGGTTTGTCGCAGGCGGACAGAGTTATATATGTGTCTACATTTTCACGCATACTTGCTCCTTCAATCAGAATATCTTATATGGCTTTGCCTGATGAACTTATGAGTGAGTATGAAAAACATTTCTTCGGTTATACCTGTACTGTACCAAGATTTGAGCAACACACCTTAAACAGATTTATAGAAAGAGGATATTTTTCAAGACATCTTAACCGTGTAAAAAATGTATACCGAAAACGTTGTGAAAGACTTTATGAAATACTGAATGTTGAAGATGTACAAATAAGCGGTGAAAAGGCAGGGTTGCATCTTCTTATCAGAACTCCCGATGCAGAAAAATTTATAGAAACAGCAAGGGACAGAGGAATAAAGCTTTATAGACTTGATAATTATTATTTCTCATCGCCTCAACAAAGCAGTGATACTGTTATAATAGGCTACGGCGGTTGTTGTGATGAAGATATAACAGAATTGGAAAAGGTAGTAAAAGAAGTATGGAGAAAAAATGACTAAATTCTTGCTTTTCTATTGAATATTTAAAAAAATTGTGTTATAATCAATGTATATTGCTTAAAATTTGAAGGTTTTCCAAAAGAAAGGAATGATTATATATGCAACCTAATATATACAAATTATCAGAGATGTCGAAGGAGCAGTACGATTTCATAATGAAGCGTGCAGAGCTTGATATTACCGAGCAAATGAAAATTGCAAAGGAAGTATCTGACGATATAAAGGCGAGAGGCGATGAGGCTGTTTTAGAATATACGGCTAAATTCGATAAGGTACAGCTTACTGCCGACAGTATGAAGGTAACTCCTGAAGAAATTGAACAAGGCTATGCAAGACTTGATGTAAAAACAAGAGAAGCAATAGAGTATGCCTACAAAAACATATACGATTTCCACGAAAAACAATTGCCCGAAGAAATGTGGTTTACTATGGTGGATAACGGCCTTATGGTAGGCGAAAAAACAACACCCATAGTTGACGTATGCTTGTATGTTCCACACGGAAAAGGCTCATTCCCATCGGTTTTATGTATGTTGGGTATTCCTGCAGTGGTTGCAAAGGTGCCAAAGATTGTTGTTGTAACACCTCCAAATGAAAAGGGTGAGGTTGATGATGCAATCCTTGCAGCAGCAAAGATAATAGGTATAACGGAAATTTATAAGGTTGGCGGTATACAGGCGGTTGCAGCAGTTGCATATGGTACAGAAACTATCCCGAAATGCCACAAAATTATAGGCCCCGGTAACAGTTATGCAACGGCGGCAAAGAGAGTTCTGGCAAACAATATCGACACAGGCTTGCCTGCAGGCCCATCAGAAATAATAGTTCTTGCCGATGAAAAGGCAGATCCTCACAAGGTTGCACTCGACTGGATGATAGAAGCAGAGCACGGCCCCGACAGTGCGGCACTTTTGGTTACTCACTCAAAGGAGCTTGTGGATGCAGTTATTCCGATTGTGAACGAACAGCTTGAAAAGATTTCTCCAAAGAGAAAAGAATTTATAGAAACTAATCTTACTACATATGGCGGTGTAATTTTAACAAACTCACTTGAAGAATCAATCGACTTTGTAAACGAATATGCACCCGAGCATATGGAGGTTATGACCGAAAAGCCGTTTGATGTTCTGCCATTAATAAAGAACGCAGGCGAAATACTGCTTGGTGAATACACACCTGTTACACTATGTAACTTTGTGCTTGGTCCTAATGCAATATTACCAACGGGCGGTTTTGCAAAAACCTTCTCGTCTGTTAGCGTACAGGATTTCTTAAAGCGTTCATCGGTTGGCTATGCGTCAAAGGAAGGTTTTGAAAACGTAAGAGAATATGCATACCGTTTTGCAACCGTTGAAGGCTTTGATACTCACGGGCTTGCAGTTAAAGAGAGAAAGTAATTTGAAAATTGCTTGTCATATCTTGCACACCCAAGCTCATTTGCGTATAGCATGTATGTAACAATTCACTAGGATGTACAATCGTAGGGGACGGCGTCCTCGACGTCCCGAAAATATAAAATATTAAATATGAAAAGGGGTAAAACCTATGGAAAAAATATCTGTAACAAGAAAAACAACCGAGTCGGAAATGAAGGTGGTTTTTGATTTTTCACCATTAAAGTCTGATTACAGAAAGCATATAAAAACACCGCTTACCTTTCTTAATCATATGATAGAGCATATTGCATGGAGAGGTGAGTTTAATATTGATATTGATATGTCGCTCGATGAATTTACCCTCACACACGTAATCTGCGAGGATTTGGGAATTGCTATGGGTAAAGCTGCAAAGGAATATATCGAGAAAACAGATGGTGCAATAGGCTTTGGCGATGCAATAGGTGTTATTGACGAGGCAAAAGCTCAATGTGCAATAAGCTTTGAATCAAGAGCATATATAGATATTAACTATAATGGTATTGAGATTACCGAAAAGGTTGAGGGAATGGATACACAAGACCTTGAAACCTTTTTAGAGGGCTTTGCACAAGGTGCTTGCTGCACACTGCATATAGATTTACTAAAAGGTCATAACGGACATCACATCTGGGAAGCAATTTTCAGAAGCTTTGGTCTTGCCCTTAACCGTACCTTTGCCATAAGTGAAGCAAGAAAGGGAATGACTAGTGGGGTAGCGGGCAAAATTGAGTGGAGCATAGAAAGGAAATAACAATGTCTATAAAACATATAAAAGCACCCATCACAAAAGATGTAATAAAAGAATTAAAGGTTGGCGACAGTGTGTTAATCAGCGGAGTAATCTATACTGCACGTGATGCGGCACACGAAAGAATGACAAGACTATATAAAGAGGGCGAGCCATTTCCTATTAATTTAAAGGATCAGATGATATACTATGCAGGTCCATGTCCTGCAAAGCCGGGCGAGGTTATAGGCTCTTGCGGACCAACAACGGCGGGAAGAATGGATGCATACACACCAATGTTGTTAGATAACGGACTTGGTGCTATGATAGGCAAGGGCGTTCGTTCAAAAGAGGTTGTTGATGCAATAAAACGTAATTGCGTTGTGTATCTTGGTGCAATAGGCGGTGCTGGCGCACTAATAGCAGAGTCTATTAAAGAGGCAGAGGTTGTTGCCTACGACGATTTAGGTACAGAGGCAATAAGACGGCTTGTTGTGGAGGATTTCCCTGCAGTTGTGTTAATGGACTGCGAAGGAAACGACCTTTATGAAATAGGACAAAAGGAATACAGAGAAATATAAAAAAATCGGCGAATTTATTTCGCCGATTTTTGTGTTTTAATTATTGTGCAACTTCCTCGTCAGTTTCTTCAACCTTTTCAACTATGGCTGCAATAGCATCCTCATCCACAACAAGCTCTATGCCATTTTCTTTTGCAAAGTTTTCAACCTGTTCATCAAACTTGAATGATTTGTAGCTTGCAAGCGCTGCCTCTTTGTTTGCAGTAAATAAATCGTTGAACTTTGAATCTGTTTCGTCGAGAGCAAGTCTTTGAATTACGTGGTAACCATAGTCTGATTTAACCATTGTAAATTCACCAGGCTTTATAGAATCAACGCCATCTTGGAATTCCTTAACCATTTCGTCGTCAGTGAAAACGTATCCGTCGGGATTGGATTTGCTGCCTGGGTCGTCGGAATGTTCCTTAATAAGAGCATCAAAGTCTGCGCCGTCCTGTGCTTGTTTTAGGATTTTTTCAGCCTCTGTTTTTTCAAGGTCGCCTGTTACAACATCCTCGCCAACCTGTATAAGCACGTGCTTTGCACGTCTGTATTTTTCTGTCATATACTTCTTTAAATCTTCGTCTGTTGGGTCTTCAACAGTAAAAATGTTTGAAAGAGCATTTTGGTAGAGTGATTGCTCAATCATAACAGAAATAAAATCTTCGCTTGCACCTGTTTCCTTTAATACTTTCTTGAATGCCGACACACCGCCATAGTTTGCTTTAACCTGTGCGAGTGCTTGTTTAACTGTTTTTGTATCATCTTCTGAAAGCTTAATATCATTAGCTTGAGCCACTGCCTTTATAAGCATTGCATCTTTAATAGCCTCTATTGCGTAGTCCTTTGCTGTTTCAAAGTTTCCAATCTGCATATTATAGTCGTTTACTAAAAATTCAATATCACCATTTAAAGCAGTAATATCACCAACCGAGATTGCAGTTTTTGATGCTGAACAGCCTGTAATAAGTAGGGCAGTAACTGAAATTATTGCCGCAATTTTTGTAAATTTCATAACTAATAATTCTCCTTTTATATAAAATTAAACACTATCATAATTATACTCTAAATATTATTAATAGTCAATACAATTATAACACTTTTAATGTAAATTTTTAATTAACATAAATTGTCGAACACTTTTTAGAAATCGACACGCAAATTCGACATACTTTTTAAACAGGATATGGTAAAATGTATGAAAAACCTAAAAAGGATGAAAATTATGAATATACCTGTTTTAAATAAAGAAGCTAATCTGATGAGAGCACCGCAGTGGAGGGATATACCAATGTGTCTTGTGATGTTTGTGGCAACACGCGGCACATTAATTGGATTTTATCCATTTGGCTTTGCACTGTTTTGTGCTTGTTTCGACAAGAGTGTTGCATATCTTGGCATAACGGTTATGTATTTGTCGCTTATAAGTACAGGAGCAACGCTTGTGGCGGTAAAATATATTATTGCATCGTTATGTTTTTTGCTGTTTGAAAAATTTTTTAGCGAAAAAACAGAGAAATACGGCTCACTTGTTTGTGCATTAACTATGCTTGTGAGCGGCTTAATAGAGCTGATTTCAAAGCAATCGGGACTATACGGTGCAGTTGTGGCACTTTGTGAGGGTGTTGCGGTGTATGTGATGTATGAGGTTTTTAAAAGAGCATACACCTTCTCAAAAAACATAAACACCGAACCAAAACGGGACGAGCTTATAAGCTGTGCAATCACAGTAGGCGTGTTGGTTATGGGTGTTGGAGGAGTAACACTACCATATAACATAGCTCCGTCAAGAATATTATCGGTGTACATACTTTTACTTTGTGCTCTTTCACTCAACACTTCATCAGCCGCAGCAATGGGAATAACAATCGGCTTTATATGCGGTATTAATGATGGGGCAATTATGATTTCGGGAGTTTTCGGACTTGGCTCTGTTTTTGCATCTGTTCTAAAAGGCTTTAAGAAAGTTGGTATTACGTTAGGCTTTATAGGCGGCTTCGGCGTGTCGCTTTTATACATTGCCGATGTCGCCACCCTCCCTTTATCTGTGTGGGATGTTTTAATTGGCGGTGTGTTTTTTATGTTAACACCTCAAAAGCTATACACAAAAATTACAGAAATGTTTTCGCCAAAGATATACACTCTAAAGAATGTTGATAAACGTGCTGTAAACTATATGAAAGAGAGAATAAAAAACTGTTCAACTGCGTTTAAGAGTCTTAAAGAGGTGTTTGTTAATGCAACACAGAAAAGAATAGACATATATAACTATGAAGCGGGCGAGCTTTTTGACGATGTTGTGGCAAGAAGTTGTGTTATGTGTCCCTCATACACACGTTGCTTTGAGTGTGAGTTCAATAAAACATATAATATGTTTTTGGAAATGCTCGATAAAATAGAAAACAAGGGGACACTAAATATTAATAATTTACCGCTTTCATTTCAGGATAAGTGTGTAAGGCTAAATGAGGTAGTGAGAGAGTTTTCACACGCATATGAGTTACATAAAAATAAGCTTGTTCATATCGATGAAATGAAGACAAGCCGTGAATTGAGTGCTATGCAGTATGGTGAGATTTCTAATATTTTAGATAAAATTATTTTGGATATGAACGAGGGTTTTGTGTGTTGTCCCGAGCTGGAATTGTATTGTGCAAATGAGCTTATGGAAAATAACATAAGTGTAAAACAGATAGATATAATAGAAAATCGTTTTGGAAAATACGAGATACTTCTTCATACAGATGGTAAGGTTGATATGAATATTGCCGAAAAGTTAATTTCATCGGCACTTAATACCAATGTTGGTGTTGAGGAGGTGTTGTCGGAAAGCTTTTACAGACTTGTATCAAAACCGAGGTATAGCGTGGATATAGGTGTTATGCAACAGGCAAAGGAGCGTGAATGCGGCGATTGTGTAACGCTATTTACAACTGATGACCATAAGCTCTATTGCATAATATCCGATGGTATGGGCTGCGGCAAAAAGGCAAGGGCTGAAAGTGACATCACAATAACGCTTTTAAGGGAATTTATAAGTGCGGGTTTTTCGGTAAAGACCGCAATAAGTATGATAAACTCATCAATGTGCTTAAAGGCAGACAGGGAAACTTTTTCCACAATAGACCTTGCAGAAATAGACCTTATAACAGGTGTTATGGAAAGCTACAAAATAGGCTCGGCAATATCGTTGGTGTATAACTGCGGTGATGTAAGTTCAATTTACTCAATATCATTGCCTGCAGGAATGTTGCCAAGATTACAAATACGTGCACAAACAAAAAAGCTTGAGGACGGTAATATTTTGCTTATGGTATCGGACGGTATAACAGAGGCAGGGGAAATAAGAACAGACTGGCTCAAAAATCAGATAAAAACGCCGTATGCGTCTATGCAGCAGTTGTCCGAAGCAGTGGTTAAGGAAGCAATACATAAAAGCGGCGAGCAGGTTTTAGATGATATGAGTGTTATTGCAGTTATGCTAAAAGAGGTATAAAAAAATGCAGAGGTTTTCCTCTGCATATTTTTACAATTTTGCAATTTTCTTAATACAATTCTTGCAAATATTTTTGCCCTCATACTGTGTAACATTATCTGCCTCACCGCAGAAAATACACGATGGCATATATTTCTTTAATATAATAGTGTCCTCGTCTGTATAGATTTCAAATGGTGTTTTACAGTCAATATCCATTGTTTCACGTAATTCCTTTGGTAAAACAATTCTGCCCACTTCATCAATTCTTCGTATAATTCCCAATGATTTCATATTTTACTACCTCCTTTTTCACATTACAACTTTTGACAATATTTTACCATAATTCCCTAAAAATGTCAATACAAAAATAAAAAAGATGGCTGTTTAAAAACTATGTTTTAAACAGCCATCTTTTAGAGGATAGGAAAAGTGGTTTGCGCTTTTTTAACATCCCCTAACTATTCAACTCTGTCAACTTCACAATACACTCTTAACCAACCCGATGAGGCTTCTTTGGAAGGCTCGGTCTGCCAGATGTATATTTCATAGTTTTCATCCATATACATTGCACCGTTACGCAGTTTCTTTTTGTCGGTTTCTTCATTTTTAATAATTGTGTTTGGGTCAAATTTTATAAAATAAGCACTGCGTTTTTTGTTGTCGCAATCTGCGGCACTTGTTTCGGGCTTGGAATTATCACGCAGCTTGCTTATAACGAAGCCGTCGGGATAATATAAATACTCGTTATTGTAATGCACGATTGAAGCACCAAACGACATTTCCTCGTCTGTGCCTGCCATAGTATCACGTACATAGTCACTCCAGTCCCAAGAAGCCAGACGATACGAGCCCTTATCTCCAAAATCAACAATAAATTCAGGCGATTGTGAGTTTTCCAAAACCTCAAAAGTAAAGGAGCCACGGAGTGTATTTTCCCAATTGTTATTTGTGGTGTATTCAACGGTTATTGTTTTTGTGCCCGGAACATTCATATCAAAGCCGTCGGTTGTCAGCTTATATGAGCTTTTGTCGAGTACAATTGTTTTGCCGCCTATATATTGTAAATTAACCTTTATATTGTCAAAAATGCTCTTTAAATCGTCTTTTGATGTAAATTTAGTTTTGTCGGGGTTGTTTTTGTCAAGACGTTCTCCAACAATATATGTTTTAACTCCTGTAACCGTTATACTGTTTACCAGATCGGTTTTTGATGGATTAACAATTTCCTGTGTTATGCCACTTTGTTGGTATCTTTCGGGTATTTTAACCTGTATCGGCTCGTTATCATTGTGGCGACGGCAAATAAGAGTAAGGGTTGTGCCATCGTTATCGAAGTAATACTCTGCCGTATCCATTTTCTTTAAGCTGTCATTTGAGGAATGTTTTTTTATCTCATCAAGAATTTTTTGAGAACGTGTCTGATAAAGAACGTCATCAAACTGAATGTTTGTGTTGTTGAGTTCGGCATCAAGCGATGTTGCGATTATTCTCATATTTTCATCACATTCTCTTGCCCTGCCTATTTCCTTTACCAAAGAAACTCCGGGCACAAGAATAAAAGCGAAAAGAACTAAAGCAATTATTGAAAATGCAATTTCGCCAATATGTCTGCATAAAAAATTCAAAGTTCTTTCGGTGTAAAATTTAAAGTTATTCATACTACCTCTAAAATTATATTTATACGTATTTTTCCACAAAATCAATTATAATTTTGTTGTTTTTAAGTCCGTGTGGGTGATGAGAACACATTGACTTTCGTATCACCTTTATTGTTCCGCCGTGTTTTTTGTAGTAATCCTCTAAAACCTTTCCGTTTTCTTCATAAATTACAACGTCATCTGCGTCACCGTACAGCATTATAATCGGAATGTTGTTTTTTATTAAAACGTCCATATCATCTATGGGGCTCTCTCTGAAATTTACAACGGTGGATCTGCTGAAGCCGTATGCATTAACAAGCTCACGCCAGGAAATGGACTCTTTACGATCGCCAAGACCTGCCATACTTAAAATGTTAAGGACGGGTGCGTCTAAATACATAACAGCAGTAAGTTCGGGGTATTTTTGTGTAAGCTTTGCAGCCTGCAAACCGCCGCAGCTCATACCAACAAGAATACATTTTTCGGATGCATTCAGCTTGTTTGCTGTATATTTAATAAAGCGGGCCATAATATCGGTTTCTTCATCTGTTGCCCAACGTGTTGAATGTGAAATGTTACATAAGTAATAGCCTTTATCAAGCATTTCAAATTCAAAATCAGGGAAGTCATCGAAGTATTCTGTTTTCACAACTATTTTTCCGTTTGGTGTAACGTTGGGATATACAATAAGAGCATCTCGCTCTTCAAATTCAAAATAATCTATTTTATAGTTATTCCATCTTGCGTCCATTTTTTACAACTCCTTTGTTTTGATATTTTATAACGTAATTATTATAGCACAAGTAAAAAGATAATACAAGTATCTCGCTAAAAAAACATAAAAATTAAAATGAAAAGTGAGATTGAAAGAGAAAAACGAAGAAAAACGAAGAAAAACAAAGCAGTAGAAAAATATTTTAAAAAAGTATTGACAAAAATAAAAAAACATAGTACAATAGTTAGCGTTGGGTTGCAAAGGCAACCGTAGAATAGTTATTATAGGAGGAAAAAACAATGAATTCAAGTTATTTGCAAAAGCCGCAAGATGTTGAAAGAAAATGGTATATTGTAGATGCTGCGAACAAGCCTTTGGGTAGAGTTGCAACAACAGTTGCTACAATATTAAGAGGTAAGCACCTTCCAACATTCACACCAAACGTTGATTGCGGAGACCACGTAATTGTTATTAATGCTGATAAGGTTGTTTTAACAGGAAACAAGCTTCAACAAAAGGTTAGATACTATCACACAGGTTGGATTGGCGGTATCAAAGAAATCCACTACGATAAGTTAATGGCTACAAAGCCCGAGCTTGCAGTAAGCTATGCAGTAAAGGGTATGCTTCCAAATAACACAATTGGAAGAAAAGCATTAACAAGACTTCGTGTATATCAAGGCACAGAGCACGGTCACGAGGCACAAAAGCCTGTTGAATGGACACAGGAAATTAAATAAGGAGGATTTTTGATATGGCTAAAGAACAATACTACGGCACAGGCAGAAGAAAGTCTTCTGTTGCAAGAGTTTATCTTACTGCCGGTAATGGTAATATAACAATAAATGGCAGAAATATTGATGAGTACTTCGGTTTAGACACATTAAAGCTAATCGTTCGTCAACCATTAGTACTTACAAAGACAGTTGACAAGTTCGACGTAAATGTAAATGTACAGGGCGGCGGTTTCACAGGTCAAGCTGGTGCGATCCGTCATGGTATTTCAAGAGCATTGCTTGAGGTTGATACAGAAGCATACAGAGCAGATTTAAAGGCTGCTGGCTTCCTAACAAGAGACTCAAGAATGAAGGAAAGAAAGAAGTACGGCTTGAAGGCTGCTCGTCGTGCACCACAATTCTCAAAGAGATAATATGTTTATTTATAAAGTCCAGAAACAAGCCGTTTTTGGACTTTGTTTTTTATTTCTACCACAAATCTACCACAAATATTTTTTTATACAAAAGAAAGACTATCTGTTTTTTATTACAGATAGTCTTTAATATTCCTGTATGGTTTCTTTCCTCTCTTTTTCTTTTCCTGTTATTTATTTTGATTTAGGTGAGAGAGTGTGGCATTTCTGCCACATTATATTTTATAATTACTTGTTTTCTTGTATTCCTACAAACTGTTTTATATCAACATCAATGTAATTTGAAAACTTTAAGCACTCATTCCAATCTTTTATTAAATGTCCATTGATGTATTTTATCAAGCCTCGAATGACACCTCTTAAATCACAAGTGCTTTTTATCATTTGCTTTTTTATTTGGTCTGTTGATTGCTTTCCTTTAAAATCATTATCAAGACAACAATAAATATTGTTTATACTTGAATAGTTATTTAGCGCTTTATAAATATAGTTTTGGTTGTTCACCTTATTTAATGATATGCAACAATATTCTTAATCAATTTTAATTTTACTTTGCCAAACAATGTAAACGAATGAAAACAAGTCTAAACAACTTTTAAATATAAATAATGCTTTTGGTGTTTTTGGGGTTATAGAAAAAACATTTTCAGCCTCTTAGAAGCCAAAAATGCTCTTAATGTTTCTTTAAAAATAGTAAATGTTTAATTATCAAGTATGCTTACTAATGATTATAACTTATTTGGCATGATACTCATTGTATGTAGACTTATTGTAATAACGAGAGTATAATAATATAGAGGTGATAGCATGGATATTATAAAAGTATTTGGAAATAACGTCAAGTACTACCGAACCCAATTAGGCTTATCTCAAGAGGCTTTTGCTGAAAAGTGTGGACTTCACAGAACATACATAAGTGCAATTGAGTGCTATAGGAGAAGTATTGCCCTTGAAAACATACAACGTATTGCTGATGCATTAGAGATTGAAACATACAAGTTATTTATGGAAGGTGAGTGAATTTAAATGAATAAGAAATACACTTTAGGAACAGTAGAAGCTTCAGAACAATTAATAAAGGATCTATACATTAATCTACGCAATGAAGTAAATGCTTGGTCAAAAATTACAATGCAAACACCGCAAGCAAGAATGGGTTATATAGGTCAACATCTTGTTAGTGTAGTTACAGGTTATCCTGGTGGAAAATCCGGGGCAAGAGGTTATGATCTAGTCATAGATGAACACAGATATGGGGAAATAAAAACATGCTATAGAGTTGATCAACTAGGATCGTGCATTGATTGTGGTGCAGTGGTTTCAAGTCTAGAAGCACAATGCTCTGTATGCAAATCAACAAACCTTTTAAGAAAAGATGACTCTAAGTGGTTGATATCTATCAGACATGACGACGAATTTTCAAAAATATTAGATCCATATAGGTATTATTTTGTCTTATTTGAATTTGAAGAACTAAATAATGCTACAAACAATACTATTGTCGCATCAATATGGGAGGTAAATCCTCAAGAGAAGGGTTTTGCTTTTTGTATGATAGATTATTACCTAAATATTCGTTCAAAGTCTGATTCTAAAGCTCCATTTAACATGTGGCCACATCAGCTGAAGTTTAGCTTAACTAATCCAAAGTTAATATATAGATCTTATATTAAAGAAAATGGAAAAATAGAAACTACTATCTTCCCAAGTCTAAATAACCAAGTTATAACTGAACTATTGACTTTAAATACATATTCATCCACTCAAACAATAACATCCAAAGTGGCAAAGAATGTTTTGCTAAGATTAAATCCAAAAGCAAAGACTTCTAAGAAAAACAAGACTGATTTATTGTTAGAAATCGAGTATTTACGTCAAAGTAACAATATCTCTAATTTAGAGTTATGTAATTTGTTTGCAGAAGAAATATATTTACCAAGGATTACACCTTATAAATCAAAACTACCAAAACACTTAAAGGAAAACTTTGCAGAATTACAATAAGTAATACCCCCATTAAGTTATGTCTTAATGGGGTTTATTGTTTATAAATCTAATTGTATTTGTTCAAACTTTAAACGTTCTAACGATTTTTCATAGTATTCTTCATTTAGTTCAAATCCAATATATTGTCGATTATTGTTCCTGCACGCCATAGCTGTTGTCCCACTTCCCATAAAAGGATCTAAAACGATATCATCTTTATTACTGCTTGCCAATACAAGTCTAGTAATCAAGTCGAGTGGTTTTTGTGTGGGATGAAAGCGTCCTTTCTCGCTATAAAATTTAATATCGTCCCAAACATCAGTAAAGCCAAGTTGAGCATTGAACGTTTGACTTATTTTAGAGTATGGAATATCAAAATCAAGTATACTCTGCAATTTCTCCCATATATCTTCAGTAGGGAGCTGCTTACATACGTTTTTTCCGGTATAAATACTCCACATCCCGCCACCATTTGATTTAACTCCTAATTGTTCATTTATATATTTTGAAGTATATCCTAATTTTCTTTGTCTTGACTTTAGAAACTCTTTCACATAAGGCTTAGAGTCCTTATACAAAAAAAGTATGCTTTCTGTAACATTAGGAAACATTTTATAATTCTTGGTAGCTCTACCTGATACTGCTTGCATACCTTTGTTCAAAATAATCTGTTGTCTTAATTCAAACCCACATTCTTCAAGAATGGGGAGTAATCTGCTAAGCATTCTAAAATATCCAAAAAGATAAAAACTACCACCCTTACGCAAGACTCTAGATGCTTCAGATATCCACGATTTACACCATTCAATATAGTCGTCTTCAGTTCTCCATAAATAATCCCATTTTTCTCCTATAACCTTAAAATATGGTGGGTCTGCAATAATCAAATCAATTGATTCATCTTGGAGTTTACTTTTTAATCCTTCTATGCAATCTTCACAATACAATCTATTAGTTTCCAATGTTAAACCTCCATTAATGATTTGTTATAACATATTATGAGCATGTATAAATGTAAGCTCGTTTTTTTGAAATACAAACTATAACTCACTTGTTTTAAATGCAGTGTAGCCTTCGTAGTGGTAGCTATTGTCGATGCCTTTCATATAAAGCTCACGATTATTAATTTTATCCGTCAATGCATCTTTCAGAATATGTTTTATCTCAATGTCTTTGATTGGACTTCTTTCCATAGCCAAAAGGTAATCGTCTTTATTCACTTTGCTCCAGTCAATCACCATACCAAGCTCTTTTTTTAAGATTAAATCAAGCCAGATACGTGTCGCCCTGCCGTTACCTTCTCTGAACGGGTGACAAATGTTCATCTCCACGTATTTTTCAACGATTTCTTCAACGTTTGACTGTGGCATATTGCTAACGTGTTCCAAAGCACTGTCCAAGTACATTACAGGTGCAAAACGAAAGCCACCTTTTGCAATGTTCACATCTCTTACTACGCCTGCAAAATCATATATTTCTTCAAATAAGTACTTATGAATAAATGCAAGGGAAGAAAACTTGCCAGCCTCAAGTCCGTCAAGTAAACCTTTATCATAAAGCTCAATTGCTTTTTTCTTACTGATGCGTTCTTCCTCACGAGCAAGTTTGGCAGAATCTGTTATATTAAGTTTGTTTTCTAAAGCCATAAAACGACCTCCGTTATTTATTATCCGTGTTGACTATTTCCATTATGTCAGAAATATCACACTTCAATGCGGTACGGATTTTCAAAAGTATGTCGGTGTTTGCATTTTAATTTTCGCTATATAAATCGTTTACATTACCGCCAAAGTGCTCGTATGCAGTATGAAGCTGAACATCAACCTCTTTTTCAAGAGAGCCGAAGGTTTTATCGAGCTTAACCTGTGTTGGTATATCAAGTATACCCGATGCAGAAAGTCCTGCAGAGGATTGATATTTTTTAATGGCGTCTAATAGTGAGGCGTCAAACAGTGTGCTTGCGGTGTTACCTGTGTAGTAACCAAGCATTGAAAGCCGTTCCTTTGCCGCCTTCACGGGCTCGCCTTTTTGTCCCACACACCATTTATCGGTAAAAGTAAACTTTGTGTAAGAGCCCACATCTATTGCCTCTTTATCATTTTCAATATACACGTCGGGCTCAATTCCCACCTGATTTATCTCATTGCCAAGTCTTGTTAAATACTTACCTGTTGTAACCTTTATAACAGAGCCGTTATTTAAAGAAAATGTGCCCTGTATAACACCCTTACCATAGGTGGTTGTACCATAAATCTCTGCCGCACCGCTTTCCTTCATTGCACTTGCAAAGATTTCAGCAGATGAAGCGGTGTTGCCATTAACAAGTAAAATTGTATCGTAGTAGGTGCGTTCAAGGTCGGAATAATAGCTTCTGTTACCCGATTCAACTCTGTATCGCACATCAATTATTTTTCCTTTTGGAACAAGCATTTTTGAAATATCAATAGCCGATGAAAGCAATCCACCAACATTGTTTCTTAAGTCTATTATAAGCTTTTTAACGCCTGCGGTCTGGAACTCGTCAAGAAGATTACGCACCTCTTTGGCAGTGTCGGTACCAAAGGATAATATTTTCATATATCCTATATTACCCTTTAATATTCCGCCTGTGACAGTTGAAAGATTAATAGCACAGCGTGTTCCCATAAGCTCCACGAGTTGACCGTTTCTTTCCACTGTTATTGCCACGGTGGTGTCAAGCTCACCCATAACAAAGCTTTTTACTTCGTCTATGCTCTTGCCGTTCATATTAGTGCCATCTACTTCATAGATTTTATCGCCTTCAAGAAATCCTGCATCCTGTGCTTTGTTGCCTTCAACAAAGCCTGTTATATACACACCGTCATCACGTTGCTCTAAAACAACGCCAAGACCATACATAACTCCGTCTATGTTGGCGATGTATTTCTGGTATTCCTGTGCAGTCATAAAGGAGCAGTATGGGTCGATGCTTTCAAGTGTTTTCTTCAAAAGCTCAATCATTATGTCTTCATCATTTAGCAGATTGGAAATACCCATTTCCATTATATCGTCTTTTGTGAGAGTGTCGTCTATGTATATGCTTGAAACATAGTCGGAAATATTATCCCAAATAATATATCCGTCGCTGTACTGTGTATCCTTATATGTTAGCTTTTCGGCAAATACGCCTACCGATGATATAAGCACACAGGTTGCCAATATTGCAGATGTAATTTTTTTAATAAGCTTCATTTTTTCCTCCATTATTTAAGAGGAGTTATTTGTATAACCATATCGTTATACATTTTCGCTCCCTGCATAGTTAAGGTATATACCAAACGCAGCTTTCCACCATTATGATCTAGTGCGTGCACAATTTTTGTTGTGTCTATTACCGTATCTATGCATCCATACCTAGTGTTATATTTCAGGTTTGTTTTTTTTTCTTTGTCAAAAACCATTATAGAAGAAACTGCACCGCTTCTTTTTACTGTTACGCAATCCTTTTGTATGGTAACAATAACAGATGTTTCTTCGCCGTCATTTTTAACCTTATAAATAATATATTCCTTATCATTTTTAATATAAAAGCTGCCAACAGCACTTTCGCATATGTCGTCGGTTGTGTTATCAATCGTTTGATGATTTATGACTTCTATATTAAACAAATCAGTATTTTTCAATGTCAATCTTTGTTACCTGCCCATCAATTTTGGTTTCTAAAAATGTGGAAGCAATATCCTCAAAGCCAGACGGATTATCGCTCACAAAATATCTGTACTGCTCGGTGTCCTTTGATAAATCGTGCTGCATATCCTCGGTAATAATTGCCTGAAGATGCTTTGCGGCCTCTGCACCAGGGTCTATAAGAGTTACGTCCTTACCCATATACTCGCCTATAACCTTTTTAAGCAGGGGATAATGAGTACAACCTAAAATAAGGGTATCAACATCAGCTTTTTTAATTTCTTCAAGATATTCTTCTACCACAAGCTCCGTTACCTTTGTATCAAAATGTCCGTTTTCAACAAGCGGAACAAAAAGGGGACACGCTCTTGCAAAGGTCTGTATTGAGTTGTCGCTTTCCTTTATAAGACGCTCGTAGGAGCCGCTGTTAATTGTTCCCTGTGTGCCTATTACACCTATTTTTTTATTCTTGGTTGCACCAACTGCAGCCTTAACTGCCGCATCAACAACACCAATAATGGGAACGTCAAACTCGGATTTGATGTGGGGAAGAGAGGCAGAGCTTGCAGTTCCGCAGGCAATCACAATCATTTTAACATCAAAGCTTTGCAGAAATCTTATATCGTTTCTTGTGTATTTTAAAATAGTTTCACGGCTTCGTGTTCCGTAGGGAACTCTTCCTGTGTCGCCAAAATATATTATATTTTCGTTGGGTAAAAGCTTCATAATCTGCTTTACTGCAGTTAGTCCGCCAACACCCGAATCAAAAACGCCAATACTTCTGTTATTCATTATTTCACTCTTTCCTCTGCGAGTTCTATTAATTTATCGAGCAGGTCGCAATAGCCAATACCTGCCGCCTCCCATAGCTTGGGATACATACTTATGTTTGTAAAGCCAGGAAGTGTATTAATTTCATTTAAAACAATTGAGCCATCACTGTGCTTCACAAAAAAGTCCACACGAGATAATCCCTGACCGTCGAGTGCTTTAAATGCTCTTATAGCATATTCACGAATTGCATCTCTTGTTTGTGCGGGCAGCTTTGCGGGGATTTCAAGCTTTGTTGAATTATCGATATATTTTGCATCGAAATCATAAAATTCAACCATAGGTATAATTTCGCCAACCTCGCCTGCTTTCACATCTGCATTACCAAGAACAGAACATTCAACCTCTCTGCCGTCGATACATTCTTCAACAAGCACCTTTCTGTCGTAAAGAAGGGCATTTTTTATTGCCTCGTACAGCTCTTGTCTATCGTGTGCCTTGCCAACACCAACCGACGAGCCTGTTCTTGACGGCTTAACAAAATTGGGATAACCAAGCTTTTCTTCAATTTCCGCTACCTTATCATCAATAACATCGGTTGAGCATACTGTTACCCAATCTGCCTGAGGTATGCCTGCATCGGCAAAAACAAGCTTTGAATATATCTTATCCATAGCATTTGCCGAGGCCAAAACACCCATACCAACATATTTTATATCGGCAAGCTCAAAAAGACCCTGAATTGTGCCGTCCTCGCCGTATTCTCCGTGAAGAACAGGGAATACAACATCGGGATATATGTAAGAAACAGTGTTGTTGTTTTCAAATACAATAATAGCCTTATCGGACGTATCGGGAGATATAATAGCTTTCTTTAAGTTTTCGCTATCCTTTTCCCACGAGCCATCGGCTATGTTTTTATGGTCGCCGCTATATAATAACCATTTACCGTCCTTTGTTATACCTATAACCGATATATTGTATTTTGTTTTATCAAGATTATTCAAAACGGAGGTTACCGAAAGTCTTGAAATATCGTGCTCGGGTGAGCGACCTCCGAAAATTACACATAAGTTCTTCATAGTCTTGTCTAATCCTTTCTGCTACTATATAATAATATCATACTATTTATCAGCTAAAAATTCAACCCTTTTTCAAAAATTTCATTATTTTTTCAAAAAAGTTAATATTTTCTTGAAATAGTCGGGAATATCGGAATCAAACTCCATAGCTTCGCCTGTTGATGGATGAATAAACCCTATTGTTTTTGCGTGCAGGAGTTGACCCTCGAGATTAAATTTTTCTTTTTTTATACCATATGTTTTATCGCCCACTATGCTATGCCCCATAGAAGCCATATGCACTCTTATCTGATGTGTTCTGCCTGTTTCAAGAACACACTCAACAAGTGTATATTGTCCAAATCTTTCAAGCACCCTAACGTGAGTTATTGCCTCACGGCCTCCGTGAACAATTGCCATTTTCTTTCTGTCCTTGGGATGACGTGCAATGGGCTTATCAATGGTTAGTTCGTCCTGGGCAATGTTGCCGTTAACAAGTGCATAGTATTTTCGCAGTGCCTTCCTGTCTTTTAGCTGATCGGCTAAAAATATATGCGAATCATTGTTTTTTGCAATAACCAAAAGTCCTGACGTATCCTTATCAATTCTATGCACAATCCCCGGACGCACCACGCCGTTTATTGCCGAAAGGCTATCACCGCAGTGATACAGCAGAGCATTAACAAGCGTACCGCTCTCATTACCCGCTGCAGGATGAACAACCATTCCCTGCGGCTTGTTTATAACTATGACATCATTGTCCTCGTACACAATATTAAGCGGTATATTTTCGGGCTTTGCATCTATGCTTTTTGGCTCGGGCAGAGATATTTCAATAACATCGCCAATGTTTAATGCCTGTTTTTTTTGTGCGGCTTTTCCGTTTATTAAAATATTTCCCTCATCGCACAGCCTTGCAACAAAGCTACGTGAAATATCACTGTTGTCGGCAATGTATTTATCAATTCGGGCTTGTTTTTCCTCAACGTTTAAAATAATACTATCCATTTTTTGTATCCTTATCAAAGAATGTTGCATATATTGCTAAAAGTATTGCACCAACTGTTATAGCAATATCGGCAATGTTAAAAATTGCAAAATCAACAAAGGTTGTTTCTATAAAATCAACCACAAAGCCATAAAAGATGCGGTCTATTGCGTTGCCCAATGCACCCGAAAGGAGCATTGAGAGTGAAATGCAAAGCAGCTTATGTGTTGGCTTTTTTATTATTATATACACAATTATTGCAATGCAAAACACAACTGAAATAAGTGATAAAAACTCAAGTTTTCCGTTTAAAAGACTAAAAGCGGCACCTTTGTTTTGTATATAGGTGAAGTTTATTAGGCTTGTGAATGAGCCGAAGGTTTCGCCAAGAGGTACATTTGCAAGAATGTATTGTTTGGTGAAAAAATCACTCAAAAAAAACACAAGACCAATCAAAATATATATAATTATCATATTAATTTCCATAGCCTTTCTGCCCATAAATAGTAATTTAAAATACACGCACTTTTCGTGGGCAGATAAGGCGTATAATGGAAATTATGCACATCCGGTGCAATTAAATCCGCCGGAGGCTGATAACGTGATTTATCACGTTATTTATCCTTGCATAAGATTTATAATTTCAGGCTTGCCACTGCATTCAGGCTCATATCGCCTCTGTCGCCGTTAAGGAAGCCATAGTATCCCGCACAGGCAATCATAATTGCATTGTCGGTACACAGCACAGGGTCGGGGTAGAGAACTCTTATGCCGTGGGCACTTGCCAAACGTGACATTTTTTCTCTTAATGCACTGTTTGCACCAACTCCGCCTGCAAGTGTGATTGTTTTAATTCCTGTTTTGTGAGCTGCTTCAATTGTATGCTCACACAGAACGTCGGTTACAGCGTCCTGAAAGCTTGCGGCAATATCTGCCTTGTTGTAGCTTTCATTGTTCTGGTCAAGCTTATGAAGATAGTTTATAACCGCAGTTTTAACACCGCTAAAGCTAAAGTCGAGTGAGTTCTCCTCCATACGCACTCTGGGGAAGTGTACAGCCTCGGGGTTGCCCTCCCTTGCAAGCTTATCTATAAGCGGACCGCCAGGATATCCAAGTCCAAGCACACGAGCAATTTTATCGAATGCCTCGCCTGCTGCATCGTCGCGGGTTTGTCCTAAAATTTCAAATTCATTGTAGTCCTTTGCTAAAACAATGTGGCTGTGACCGCCCGATGCAACAAGACATACAAAGGGAGGCTCAAGGTCTTTGTGTGCCACAAAGTTTGCCATTATATGTCCCTTTATGTGATGAACAGGCACAAGCGGTTTTTCAAGTGCATATGCAAGTGCCTTTGCGGTGGAAACACCAACAAGCAGTGCACCTATAAGACCGGGACCGTATGTTACCGCAATTGCAGTTATATCATCGAAGGTGACATTTGCCTTTTCAAGAGCCTCGTCGATTACTGCATCTATTGTTTCTATGTGTCGGCGAGATGCTACCTCGGGCACAACTCCGCCGAATTTTTTGTGAATATCTATTTGTGTATTAATAACGCTCGATAAAACCTCTCTGCCATTTTTTACAACGGCGGCGGCAGTTTCATCACACGAGCTTTCTATTCCTAAAATCAATACGTCCATTAAAATTATTCTCCTAAATCTACGACCATAACAAGAGCATCTTCCTTGTTATCGCTATAATATCCCTTTCGGGTGCCAACACACTTAAAGCCGTATTTTGAATATAGCCTTTGAGCAGCAAGGTTGCTTCTTCTCACCTCAAGATTCATAGAAGTCACACCCTCACTTTTTGCAAGCTTTATCATTGCACCAATAAGCTGTGTGCCAATTCCCTGTTTTCTGTAATCGGGGTGTACGGCAACGTTTGTTATATCGCCGCTATCGTATGCAATCCAAAATCCGCAATAGCCTATGCAATGGTCACCGTCCTTTGCAACAAGATACCTTGCAATTGAATTTTGTGCTTCAGATAAAAAAGCATCGTATGACCAAGGGACACTAAAACATAGCTTGTCAAGCTCTGCAATTTTTTTCACATCATCAAACGTCATCAACTTAATTTCTATCATTTTTGTTGTTAACTCCTTTTGCATAGCCTGAAGAAAAATTATTAAGTGTGTCGAAATAATTAATTAATCCACAAGCTTTTCGGCAACGTCAACAAGTGCGTCGTATATTTGTGCGGCAGTTTCGCGGTATTCGTCTAAATCTCCGCCGTACGGGTCGCATATGTCGCCGTCTTTGCCAATGTATTCCATAATAGAGTAAATTTTTTGGGGTGCCATACCCTCTAAAATCTTTTTATGTCCCTCTGTCATAGTCAGTATCAAATCGCTTTTTTTAACCAAATCTTCACCCACAGGCTTTGAACGATGATATGTGAGGTCGATGCCCATTTCATCAAGAGCCTTTATTGCTTCGTTGGAAGCTCTTTCGCCAATCGTAGCAAAAATTCCTGCAGATTCAATCAGTATATCTATATCATTTTCAACTGCTATTTTCTCCATTATGGCTGCAGCCATAGGAGAGCGGCAGGTGTTTCCTGTACAAACAAAAAGTATATTCATCCTATTGTGGTTTACTCCTTTTTTAATATTATAAATGGCTATTCCACACCACTATAATTATATCACTATACATATAAAAAGTCAATATAATATTAGGGTAATACCACAGAAATTATCAATAATTATACAGCTTTAACTATTTTGTTTACACTGTTAACAAGTGCTATAATATCGTTCCTTGTGTTAAACACTCCAACAGAGGCACGCACTGCACCTATTTTATGTGTCCCCAAAGCCAGATGTGCAAGCGGTGCACAGTGATAGCCTGCACGCAGTGCAAAGTTTGTGAGAAGATTTATGCTCTCGCCGCTATCGAGTGTTTTTATGTTGAAGGCAACATTGCCTATTGCATTTTCATTTCCATACACCTTAACGCCCTTTATGCTTTTTAATTCATTTTTTAAATAAAGAGCAAGCTCATTTTCGTGGTTGTATATTTTGTTAATGCCTGTGTTTAAAACGAACTTAACCCCCTCGCAAAGTGCGGCAAGTGCAGGTATGTTTTGTGTTCCGCAGTGGAATTTATCGGGCATAAGGGATGGTTGATTAATGCTTTGCGACTCACTTCCTGTGCCGCCGTAAACAAGGGGAGAGGTATCATCGGGATTTTTTATATACAGTCCTCCCGTTCCCATTGGCCCCATAAGTCCCTTATGACCTGAAAATGCAATAAAATCAGCATCAAGCACAGCGTTGTCAATATTTAGTATACCTGCAGTCTGGGCGGTATCTATTAACAATTTTATATTATGCTTTTTTGCTATTTGTGATATTTTTTCAATATCCTGTATTGTTCCGCAAACATTTGACGCATGATTTACAATAATGAGCTTTGTGTTAGACCTTATTTCGTTTTCTATATTTTGCACAGGCACAAAACCTGTTGCATCTGCCCTGGCAATAGTATAATCACACCTTGCATTAACAGGTCTTAACACACTGTTGTGCTCCATTTGTGTTATTATTGCGTGGTCATCATTTTTTAGTGTCCCCAATATTGCAGTATTAAGAGCGTATGTGGCATTTTGAGTAAAAACAATGTTTTGTGGTGTTTTTATGTTAAAAAGCTTTGCACAGACATTTTGCGTATCTACTATAACCTCCGATGAGCGTATACTTTCTCCATAAGTTCCTCTTGAGGCATTTGCACCGTGTTTTTTGGTATAATCATAGAGCATATTATACACTGCTCTTGGTTTATGCATTGTTGTGGAGGCATTATCGAGATATATCATAATATACTTTGCCCCCGTTTTCTTGTTTTTCCATATATATATTTTTAATATTTACACCTGCTGATGCAGCAAGATTGTAAACAGTATCAACTGATTTTATATCACTTTTCACACAATATGAGCAACCGCCTTTTTTTATTTGTGACGGTGTGTGTAACACAAGCGCTGGAGTGCCTGTATTGCTTTCAATAACTCTCGATAAACGCACTGCCGAGGTTATTGAACCAATTAATATATACATTTTCTTTTCACCTCTTTAAAAAAATTTATCTTTTAGGAAATTACTACTTTTATGATGTAATTTCCTAAATTACAAAAAAGTCTACATATGGAAGTGAGCTGCGTAAGCGACAGTCACAATAGTGACTTTTTTATATTACTATAATATGAGCACATTTTCAATCACGTGATAAAAGCAATAAAATGCGGAATAATAAAAATGCTGATGATAAATAATAAATAAAAATGAAAAGGAGAGATAAAAAATGTTTAGAGGTAAAATTGTGGTAATAGGTGCAGGCTTTGTTGGTTCTACCACGGCATATACAATAATGTGCGGAGGTCTTTTTAACGAGATTGTGCTTATTGATATAAACAGAGATAAAGCATATGGCGATGCAATGGATATGGCACACGGAGTTTCGTTTGTGAAACCTGTTAATGTGTATTCGGGCGATTACAGTGACTGTGTGGATGCAGATATTGTGGTTATAACTGCAGGTGCAAATCAGAACAAGGGCGAAACAAGACTTGATTTATTACAGCGAAACACAGATATTTTAAAGAGTATTGTTATGAATATAACAAGATATGCACCGTCTGACGTTATATTACTTACCGTTTCAAATCCTGTTGATATTTTAACGTATATAACATATAAGCTTTCAGGACTTCCTAAAAATCAGGTTATTGGTTCTGGTACAGTGCTTGATACTTCAAGACTTAAGTTTATGATTAGTGCTCACACAGGTGTGGATGCAAGAAACTGCCACACATATATAATAGGCGAACATGGCGACAGCGAGGTTGCGGCATGGAGTATAACCAATATAGCGGGAATGGATATGGACGAGTATGCAAGGCATTTCGGAAAATGCACTCCAAAAGCAAGAGAGGCTATTTATCAGGAGGTAAAAAGAAGTGCATATGATATAATAGATAAAAAAGGTGCAACATACTATGCAATTGCATTGGCAGTTGAAAGGATAGTTGAGTGTATTGCAGGCGAGGAAAATTCTATTCTTACCGTATCAAGTATTTTTACGGGTGAGTATGGAATAAGCGATGTTGCTTTAAGTGTTCCCACAAAGGTGTCGGGCTTGGGTGTGGAGCATATTTTTGAGGTGCCGTTTAGCGAGGCAGAGCTTGAAGGACTAAAAAAAAGTGCACAGACACTGAAAGAAAATATAAAAACACTCAAATTATAAATTTAACTGATTTTGGTGTATTGTTTTTTTATATAATGTATGGTATAATTAACTTGTACAAAATTTGTTTTAAAAATCAAACAGCAGTATTTGTATTGAAAGAGATAAAAAGCTATGAAAAAGATAATAAAAACACTTGCAATTGCAGGGGGAGCACTATGCATTGCAAAGGGCTTTGATAACCGTATTGAAACAACTGAATATAAGATTTCATCAAAAAAACTGCCAAAGGAATTTGATGGTTTTACAATAGTGCAAATAAGCGATTTCCATTGCGACACGTTTGCAGGAATAAGCGATGAGATAAAGCAGCTAAAGCCCGATATTATAGTATCAACAGGTGATTTGGCAGACGATAAAGGCTCTTATGCTCCTGCAGTGCGTTTGTGCAACACACTCACCCAAATTGCACCAATGTATGCCGTAACAGGCAACCACGATGTCTGGAGGGGAGATTATAGTCAATTTGAAAAGGAATTAACTGACCTGGGTGTTAAAACGCTGCACAATGAAAGGATAAATATAAAAAAGGGCGGTGAATGTATTTCCATTGCGGGAATGGACGACCCGTTTGCAATTTCAAATGACAGCATAACCGAAAATGTGCAGAACTCACTTGCTATGATACCTCACACGGATTTGTTTGATATACTTCTTTTTCACAGGGCAAATCTTCTTGATGAGGTTAAGCACTATGGCTTTGATTTAATTCTTGCAGGGCATATGCATGGCGGACAGGTGCGTCTGCCGTGGGGCAGCGGTGTGTTTGCACCACGTTCAAGCGTTCTTTCAGGCAAGTCTATGCTGTTTCCAAAGTATTTTGGCGGTAAATATACCCACAAGCATACAACAATGATAGTAAACAGAGGACTTGGAAATCCAATGGTTATTCCAAGACTGTTTAACAGACCCGAGATAACTGCAATCATACTAAAATCAAAATAAAATTAATTATTTGCTTTGCCATTTTTTAGGTGGTGCAGTGTACGTATAGGATAAATTTGATGCGATTAAATGAAAGGAATAAAAATGAAGGAAGCACAACTCTACAATCCCATAAAAAAGCTTTTTGAAGATTTGGGCTACAAGGTAAATGCCGAGGTTAAAGGCTGTGATGTGACTGCAACAAAGGATGAGGAGCTTATTATAATTGAAATGAAAAAGAATTTAAGTGTTGCGCTTCTTTCGCAGGCTCTAAACAGGCAAAAAAGCGGTGCCAAGGTGTATGTTGCAGTACCTACTCCCAAGAACTATTCACCCAAAACATACGGCGATACAATGTTTGTGTTAAAAAAATTAGAGCTTGGACTTATTTTTGTGTATTTAAGAGGTAATTTATCGTATGCACAAATTATTTGTGAGCCACAGGAATTTTTTAAGCCTCAAAAAAATTATGCAAAGCTTAAGAAAATAAAAAAGGAAATAGAAGAAAGAACAATAGATATGAACACGGGCGGAGTAAACGGCAAAAAAATTGCCACCGCATACACCGAAAAATGTATACATATTGCCTGCATACTCGACAAGATGGGACCGCTTAATGCACCAAGACTGAAGTTTTTTGGTGCAAATGAGAAGTGTGCAAATATTTTGAAAATGAATGTGTACGGATGGTTTGAAAAGGTGGACAGAGGTGTGTATGCCATAACCGAAAAGGGCAGACGTGAGATTATGGAGTATCCCGAGCTTGAAAGATACTATACAGAGCTTATAGAGGATATTTCTTAATAAATTTTAAACTATTTATGTGAACGGTTGACTTTTAAATATTGATTGTTTAAAATATAATGTGGAAATATTGATTTTGTTTAAAAAGGTGATATTTTGGATATAAGAGTAAATCCCAAAAGGGTAAATAAGAAAAAAATATTAATACTTATGCTTGTTTTTGCGGCGGTTATATCGGGGCTTTCTCTTATGCTGTCAAAAACTGCGGGAATAAATGATGAAAACACTCTTGAAGCGGTGGAGGTTGGTGATTATTCGTGGCGATTTGACCACTACACAGATTTTTTGACTAAACAGGACAGTGGCTCCATACGGCTTATGTGGACAAACTATACATATACAATGAAGGATGGAGATAACACCTTAAAGCAAAGAGCAATAGTGTATCCCATTTCATTAAAAAACAAGAATGTTAAATATGAAGTATCGGATGAAGAAATTGCACAAATTTCACCCGACGGCGATATAACCATTAAAAAGCCGGGAGTGGTAAAAATCAAGGCAATACTTGAAAATAACGGCGAGGAATGTGTTGCAAAGCTTACCGTTAAAAGAAATGTTGACACAATATTTTTACCCAAAACAAATATTACAATAAACACAGATGACCCGTATGAGCGAATAAAAACAGTTCTGTATCCCGCCGACGCAACCGAAAAAACACTTGTGTGGTCGTCGTCTGACAGCAGGGTTGCAATGGTTGATGATTATGGAACACTAAAGCCTGTGGGCAAGGGTATGGCACAAATAACGGTAAAAACGCAAGATGGCAGGGTGAGTGCAAAATGCTTTGTAACGGTAGTTAATAAGGTTGTAAAACCCTCATCAATTGAAATATTGGGAAAAGATGCAGCGGTTATGGAGGAAGGGCAGTCAATAACGATGATTGCAACGGTATCTCCATCAAATGCAAAGGATAAAACACTAAAGTGGTCGTCGTCTAATAAGAATGTGGCAACAATATCGCCCGTTGGCAAAATAAAGGCAATTTCGGAGGGTACAACCACAATCACTGTAAAAACCTCAAACGGAATAACCGACGAATTTGAGCTTAAGGTTGCAAAGGGCAGCGGTGATAATCCGCTTGTGTTATACGATAAAAAGACATCTGCAAATGAAATACCCAGAGATGTATTGGGTGACTCGTATGTGTGGGCATATGGAGGCGACAAAGATGTGAGGTACGTGAGCTGTAGTCTAACTCTTCAGGAGGCTTTAGACAAGCAAATGTCGCTTGCAACGCCAAGAAAGCTCTGGACACGTCAAAATCCGCAGTCTATTGCCACACGTGCACAGGTTTTAGAATATATGAACCCACAAAATTACCGAAAGGGAGTGTATAAATATCAATTTCTGGATTTAGCACGTCCTAACGGACTTAAAGCAGATGACTTAAACCGCTATCTTGAAGGCAAGGGCACACTTGAAGGAATGGGACAGGCATTTATAGATGTTGCAAATGCATATAATATAAGTGAAATATACCTTGTTCTTCACGCCTGTCTTGAAACAGGACACGGAAAATCACAGCTTGCAAGCGGTGTTACGGTAAACGGAAGAAAAGTATATAATATGTTTGGTATTGCCGCATATGATGAAAGTGCGGTATATTCAGGCTCGCAAAAAGCATACAAGGAGGGGTGGTTTACGCCCGAGGCAGCTATTCGCGGCGGCGGAAAGTGGATAAGTGAAAACTATGTAAACCATAGCGGACATCGACAGAACACACTTTATGATATAATATGGAACCCCGAAGCACCAGGAACACATCAATATGCAACCGATATAAGCTGGGCAATAAAACAAGCAGAAAATATGGCACAAATGTTTGAAATATTCCCCAACGCAGTATATACATATGAAGTGCCCGTGTATGCGGGAGAAACGGCACCTGTGTTAGAATAATTTTAAGGGGCTGATGCTTTTATGTCGAGAGGCTACGAGCTGAAAAATAAAGAGGTTATAAACATAAACACTGCTGAAAGAATAGGCTATGTGAGTGATGTGGAGTTTGGTGAGGACAGCGGCACAATCGAGGCTCTTGTTGTTCCAAGACGCGGTGGTCTGTGGAGCAAGCTCACAGGCACAGAGGTGATTATTCCATGGGAGCTTATAGAAGTGGTGGGCAAGGATGTTATTCTTGTAAGAATGTTTGAAACTTTATAGCTTTTTTGTGAAATTGTGCTTGCAATATTTGAAAAAATGTAATATAATTATTGTGTGAAGAATTTTATTTTATAAAATTCTTAAGAGCTTCGCTCTTTTTGTGCTCTATCGAGCACCACAATAATTGACGGCGTCGCAAAAATCTCCTTGCAAGCAAAGATTTTTGCTTCCTGGTAGAATTAGTTGTGTAAAGAATTTTATTTTATAAAATTAATAATTAAGATAAGTTGAAAAGTTTACATACAGGAGGATAATTTATGAAGTGTCCGTATTGCGGCTTTGAAGAAAGCAAGGTTATAGATTCAAGACCCACCGATGAAACATCTGCTATAAGACGTAGACGTGAGTGCTTAAAGTGCTCGAAAAGGTTTACAACCTATGAAAAAATTGAATCACTTTCTCTTGTGGTTATTAAAAAAGACCAGTCACGTCAGCAGTATAATCGTGAAAAGGTGTTAAAGGGAATAATAACTGCCTGTGAAAAAAGACCCGTTTCACTTGCCCAGATGGAAAAGATTACTGATGATATTGAGGGCGAATTAATGCAGACTATGACACGTGAAATAGAAAGCGGTATGATAGGCGAAAAGGTTATGGAAAAGCTTAAAAATCTTGATGAGGTTGCGTATGTTCGTTTTGCATCGGTTTATAAACGTTTCGACGATATACATACGTTTATGAAGGAGCTTCAGGGATTAATTGATAAACAATGAAATAACAATAAAAGCTCCCTTTTTTAAGGGGGTTTTTAGTTAAAGGAGAAAATATATGAGCAAAAACTCAACAATAGCCGCAATTGCAACGGCACAGGGTGTTGGTGGAATAGCTGTTATAAGAATAAGCGGACCCGACGCATTAAGCATAGCCGATAAGGTCTTTTTTGGTGCAAAAAAGCTTACAGAGGTGACATCGCACACAGTGCATTACGGCTTTATAAAAAACAGTGACGGCGAAAAAATAGACGAGGTGCTTGCAACTGTTTTACTATCTCCAAAAACCTTTACACGTGAGGACACTGTTGAAATAAGCACACACGGTGGTGTGAGAACATCACGTGCAGTGCTTGATGCAATAATACGTGCGGGTGCACATATGGCGGCTCCGGGTGAATTTACGAAGCGTGCGTTTTTAAACGGTCGTATAGATTTGTCGCAAGCAGAGGCTGTTATTGATATTATAAATGCTCAAAATGACCTGTCGAGAAGAAATGCATTATCGCAAATAGAGGGTGCATTATCAAAAAAAATACAAGAGGTAAGAGAAAAGCTTTTGTATCTTGGTGCACAGATGCAGGTAACAATAGATTATCCCGACGAGGATTTGGAGGATATAACGTATGATGATATTTTAAATATCACAAGAGAATGTGCAAACGAGGTTAAAAAGCTTTTAGAGAGTGCCGACAACGGAAGAATAATCAAAAACGGAATAAAAACGGCAATTGTGGGAAAACCCAATGCAGGAAAATCATCACTCTTGAATACACTTTCGGGCAGTAACAGAGCTATTGTAACAGAAATTGCAGGCACAACACGTGATGTTATAGAGGAGAGCGTAAATCTTAATGGTATTCCGCTTGTGCTTATCGATACAGCTGGAATAAGAGATACAGATGATGTTGTTGAAAAAATTGGTGTGGAGCGTTCAAAACAGTCGATTGATGATGCCGATTTGGTTATTGTTGTGCTCGATGCCTCCCAAAAGTTAAGTGATGAGGATATTGAGGTTTTAAATGTCACAGAGGATAAGAAACGAATTATTCTTATAAATAAAACAGATGAGTATGTTGCCAAATTTGTAAAAGAAATAGAGGGACACAAAAACGAAGCAATAATAGAAATAAGTGCAAAAACCTCGAAGGGAATTGATGAGCTTTCAACACGTGTTAAGGAAATATACGAAATAGACAAGCTTTCACTGTCAGATGGCGATGTGGTAACAAATATGCGACACATTGAAGCATTAACCAATGCACACAGTGCACTTTGCCGTGCACTTGATGCACTTAATATGGGCGTGCCGCAGGATATTGCCTCTATCGACTTAAATCTTGCAATGGAAAGCCTTGGTGAGATAACAGGGCAAACAGTATCAGATGATATAGTGAGTAAGATATTTCACAACTTCTGCGTTGGAAAGTAGCTTTGGAAAACAACAATCTTCTTACAAATTTTTTCAAAGGGTATTATAGATAACAGATAAATTATCTAAAGATAAGGGGATATAGAATGGAAACACCTCTTTATACAAGACTTACAAATTATCACAGCCAAAACAGAATATCGTATGCAATGCCGGGACACAAAAATGGTGTTGGTCTTTTTGACGAGCTCCTAAACTGTGATGTTACAGAGCTTAATGAAACAGAGGATTTGTTCCATCCTAATGAATACGTAAAAAAATCGCTTGAGCTTTTAAGGGACACATATAAATCAGATAAAAGCTTTATTTTAACAAGTGGCTCAACCACTGCAATCCACACAATGATATGTGCCACCTTAAAGAAGGGCGACACATTGCTTGTGGCATCGGATTGTCATATGAGTGTTGTGAATATATGTGCAATTGTTGGCATAAAAATGCGGTTTTTAAATAAAGAATACAAAAACGGATTACCAACAAAAACTGTTGGCATAGAGGAAATGTTGGAAAAACATCCCGATATTAAGGCGTGTTTAATAACATCGCCAAATTATTACGGAGTATGTTCGGATATTACTGCAATAGCAAATGAATGTCATAAGCATAATATACCATTGTTGGTTGATGAAGCACACGGAGCACATTTTGTTGCATCCGATAGACTTCCCAAAACTGCAATTGAACTTGGTGCAGATATATCGTGCCAGAGTGCACACAAAACTCTTAATGCACTCACGGGTGCTGCATATTTACATATAAAAAGCGTTTTAGTGTCCCCAAAACACATAGAGAGGACACTTTTAATGCTGCATTCTTCAAGTCCGTCGTATCCTATTGCTGCATCGGCAGATGTTGCAAGGGCAATGCTTAATAGTGGATGGGATAATATAATAGATGTATGTGAGGAATTTAAGAAAAGCATAAGAAATTTAACTAAACTTGAATTTTTGGAAAATGATGATAAAACAAGACTTGTGGTGTGCTTTGATAATTATAAAACATCAGGTTATGATGTGGAAAAGCAGCTGTGCGAAAAATACAAAATAGATATAGAAATGGCAACATCTAATGCAATTGTGCTTATTGTTACACCATCAAACACCAATGCTGATATAAAAGCGTTAGGTGAAGCATTAATTCAAATTACAAGTAACACACCGCCCAAGAAAAGAACAGAAAATTTTTCATATGTTGAACATAAGGATATTATTTCGCCATCAATAGCATATTGGAGCAAAACAGAGGAAACGGATATAGATAGAAGTGAGGGGCGTGTATGTGCTCACACGGTAACAATTTATCCGCCGGGAATACCTGTTTTATATGCGGGTGAGATTATAACATATGAGGCAATTGCTTATATTAATGAAGCCAAAGAAAAAGGTGCAAAAATTACAGGAATGAGTGATAATAAGGTCACGGTATGTGAAAGGACTATATAATAAATGGCAGAGCTTGAAACAATAAGCGGTGTAATAGACGAAATATATTATGTAAATGAAGAAAATGGCTACACTGCCTGCAGTATTTTTACAACCCAACAGGAGTATTATGACCTTGTGGGATATATGCCTCTTGTGAGGGAAGGTCAGAAAATAACTGCAAGCGGACATTATAGTATAAGTCCTACATATGGCGAACAATTCAAGGTTGAATACTACGAAACTGTGCTTCCAAGTGATGAGGACGAAATTTTAATATATTTAAGCTCGGGTATTGTTGAGGGAGTGCGTGCCGCCACAGCCAAAAAGCTTGTTGAAAAATTTGGCAAGGATACACTCACAGTTATGCTTACTCACCCCGAAAGAATGAGTGAAATAAAGGGCATAAGCGAGGCGAGAGCAGAAAAGATAGGAATTGCACTCAAAAACGTACAGTCTATGCAGGGTATTGTTATATTCTTGCAAAAATACGGTGTATCGGTAAGCTATGCGGGAGGAATATATCAAAGCTTTGGTGCAAGGGCAGTAGATATTATAAGTGAAAATCCATATCTGCTTGCAGATAACATACAGGGTATTTCGTTTGGAATATCCGATAAAATTGCAATGAATATGGGACTTCCCAAAAACAGTATTCACAGAATAAAATCGGCAATAAAATATACATTAAAAAATGCGGCATATCAGGAGGGACACACCTTTATGCCAAGGGCACTTTTGAGCGAGCATATTTCCTATCTTATTGGTGTTCGTGAGGCAGAAATTGAAAATGCTTATACCGAGCTTTTATCGAACAGGGAAATAATATCGCAAATAGTGGATAAAACAGAGGTGTTTTATCTTTTTGAGCTATACGAGGCGGAGGAGTACGTTGCACGCAGACTGCTTATGATGGCTAAAGCATCACCGCAGGACTTCAAGGGTGAGGACAAGGTACAAAAAAGAATATGCGAGTTTGAAAGTGAAGAAAATGTGGAGCTTGCCACAGAACAACACAATGCTGTTTTTACTGCACTTTCTTCAAAATGTATGGTTATAACGGGCGGACCTGGCACAGGTAAAACCACAACTATTAATGCAATAATTAAGCTGTTAAAAAAGCAGGCATTAAGGATTGCACTTGCTGCACCCACAGGCAGAGCTGCCAAGAGAATGTCGCAGGTGACAGGTCTTGAGGCAAAAACAATACACAGACTGCTTGAAACAGAAATTTCGGGCGGCGAGCATATTTTTAAGCATAATGAAACAAATCCGCTTTCGGCAGATGTTGTTATAGTGGACGAGGCAAGTATGATAGATACGCTGCTTATGGCATCGCTGTTGCGTGCCGTAAAGTACGAATCGCAAATAATATTTGTGGGCGACAGCGACCAGCTTCCCCCTGTTGGACCAGGTACGGTGCTTAAAAGCATAGTAGAGAGCAATGCAATACCCGTTATAAAATTAAGCAAGATTTTCCGTCAGGCACAGGAAAGCCTGATTATTGTTAATGCACATAAAATCAATTGCTGTGAAATGCCCGAGCTTAATAACAAAACAAACGACTTTTTCTTTTTAAGACGTGAGAGCTTAAAGGGGATAGCACAAACAACAGTAGATTTATATGCAAACAGACTTCCCAGAAGCTATAATGCAGACCCCCTGTCGCATATACAGGTCATTTCACCCACCAAAAAAACGGAAACAGGAACAGTTGAGCTTAACGCACAAATTCAAAAGGTAGTTAATCCGCCGTCGCCTGTGAAAAATGAAACTGTACATAACCGTGTGATTTTCAGAACAGGTGATAAGGTTATGCAAACACGCAATAACTACGATATTGAATACACAATGAATGATGACAGTGTGGGACTTGGAATATTCAACGGCGATATGGGAATTATAGAGGAGATTAATTCGTCCGACAGAATGATGACAATACTATTTGATGACGAAAAGCGTGTGGAATACAGCTTTGATTTATTAAAGGATCTCGACCTTGCGTATGCAATCACCGTTCATAAGAGTCAGGGCAGTGAGTTTCCTATTGTGGTTATTCCTGTGGGTAAATATTTCCCAAGGCTAATGAATAAAAATCTTTTCTATACTGCCGTAACAAGAGCAAGGGATATGGTTGTGTTGGTGGGTGCAGTGTCAACAATAAAGTATATGACACAAAACACCACAACATCGCAGAGATATACAGGGCTATACGAAAAACTTGTGAAGGGTAAATCCGAATAAAATTGCCCATCTCGCCATTTTTCGCTTGGGGCGGTATACCCGATACAGCACCCAAGCATCAAAACGGCAATTTGAACAATTTTATTTCGGATTTGGACAAGGTGTGATTGCCCATCTCACCGTTTTTCGCTTTGGGCGATATGCAGGGTTATATGAATTTTGAAAGGGATATAAACAAAATGAAGGGTGCGATTTTTGATGTGGACGGAACAATACTCGATTCTATGAATGTGTGGTATAAGGTTGCCGAGGAATTTTTTGAAAAGTACAACTGTATAGTTGATGACAAAGTAAAGTTTGATATAAAAGAGATGCCGTTAGAGGAGTCTTTTCCGTATCTTATTAATAAGTGGTCGTTGGATATTGACGTTGAAGAGGCAATTAATACTATGCGTAATATGATAAAAAACGAATACGCAAATCACATAGAGGCAAAACCGTTTGTGTGCGAATACATAAAAAAGCTTCATAATGAGGGAGTAAAAATTGCAATTGCAACAAGCGGCTATATGGAGCTTTGCGAGAGTGCATTTAAAAGACTTGAAATTTTGAATTGTATAGATGCATATGCGTTTTCAAGAGAAGTAGGGTGCGATAAAAGCAACCCTGATGTATATCTTTTGGCAGCACAAAGAATTGGTATAAATCCGAAGGAGTGCTATGTGTACGAGGATATTGTGTCGGGTGTTGAGGGTGCAAAAAAGGGCGGCTTTAAAACGTGTGCGATATATGATGCATCAAATGAAAATGAAACAGAAATTCTAAAAGAAAAAGCTGATATTTATATAAATTCCTGGAAGGAATTGTTGTAACAACAAGTATGTGTCCGTGAATTTGGACACATATTCAAAAACGAACAAAATTTTGTCGAAAAGTGTTGACAACGAACAAACTTTCTGTTAAAATGTATTTAGAAAACGAACAAAAATTCGGAAAATGTAAAAATATGTTTTGGGAGATGAGTTTAATGTCAATAGAAATGAGAATAAGAAGAAATAAAAGAAAGCAAATGCTAAAGCGTCGCCGCAGATTTATTGGAATGGTATTATGTATGGTTGTTATACTAACAACAGCTATGGCAATGATAGGTATACCGTCCACATCTGCAAATGATGGTACATATCAGAGAGTGACTGTTATGAGTGGTGATTCACTTTGGAGTATAGTAAGTAAAGTATGTTCTGATGATGTAAACATAAGAAAAGTGGTTGATGAGGTTAAGGAAATAAATAATCTTAATTCCTCTTGTATAACGGTTGGAGATAGTCTGCTAATACCAATATATTAATGAAATTCTTTATGATGTAGGGTATATTTTGCAAGAACAACCACACTTTTTAGGGGATAGAGAAAAAAGATGCAGAATGAACAAACCGAACTAAAAACCAAAGCTATTGCTATGGTTTTTAGGTTACCCGAAGGCGTACAATTGGTACGTTGAGGTCAACAAATTGCAACGCAATTTGTAGCGACAAAACCGTAGGTTTTGAGAGCGTCGCAGGAGTGAGGTTTGTTTATAGCAAAAACGCACTTTATAAAAAGAAAACACGCAGAAAATGCGTGTTTTCGTCATTTTGTGTTCAAAATACAAATTATCGTCAATTAAATTTGTATTTATACTCACGTTTTTGTGGTCTGCGCTTTTTTAGCATCCCCTTTTTCAATTACGGTTGTTTGCCGATGTATGCCAAAATACCGCCGTCAACGTAAAGAACGTGTCCGTTAACAAAGTTTGATGCATCAGATGCCAAAAATACTGCAGGGCCCATAAGGTCTTCAGGATTTCCCCATCTTGCAGCAGGAGTTTTTGAAATAATAAATTGGTCGAACGGATGTCTTGAGCCATCTGCTTGTCTTTCTCTTAAAGGAGCAGTTTGAGGTGTTGCAATATAACCAGGGCCTATGCCGTTACATTGGATATTAGCTTCACCATACTCTGAACAGATGTTTCTTGTAAGCATCTTTAAGCCGCCCTTTGCAGCTGCGTATGCAGAAACAGTTTCACGGCCAAGCTCCGACATCATTGAACAGATGTTTATAATTTTGCCGTGTCCCTTTTTAATCATTGAAGGTATAACTGCCTTCGACACAATAAACGGAGCATTAAGGTCAACATCAATAACCTGTCTGAATTCTTCTGCACTCATTTCGCACATTGGAATTCTCTTAATTATGCCTGCGTTATTAACCAAAATATCAACAACGCCAACCTCTGCCTCTATCTTTGCAACCATTTCATTTACTGCTTTTTCGTCTGTAACGTCGCAAACGTAGCCTTTTGCATCAATGCCGTCTGCTGCATATGAAGCAAGACCCTTGTCTACAAATTCCTGCTTTATGTCGCAGAATACTACCTTTGCACCTGCTGCTGCATATGCTGATGCAATTGCATAGCCTATACCATATGACGCACCTGTTACAAGTGCAACCTTGCCTTCAAGGCTGAAATCTTTTAAAATATCCATTTTAAAATCCTCCTTATGTATATAAAAAAATATTAAACTAATGGTGTTGGTCGGTATATAAGATGCATAAAGTTGCCTTCTATATCCTTAAACCAATATGTTTTTAAGCCCTTTGCGTTTTCGCTTACGTTGTGCACTTCTTCCACCTTGTCATCTGCCTTTAAAACAGCAACAATTTCGTTGAAGCTCTTCTCATCTACTGCAAGTGCAATGTGGCGTATACCTGCCGAGCGTTCAACATCCTCGGATCTTTCTGCCTCGGCACTCACAAACTCTATCATACTGCCGTCCGCAAAAGCTATAAAGTATGTGCCCTTGCCATTATCATAAACAACCTTGCCGCCAAAAACCTTAAGATACCAGTCCTTTAGTGCGGCAGTGTCTTTTGATACAATACCAATATGTTCTATTCCCTGAACCATAGTAAATTCTCCTTTCCAATATAAAATATTATTTAAATTATATAAACACTTCAATATTTATATGCTCAACAATCAATTCTACCAGGAAGTGAAAATCTTTGCTTGCAAGGAGATTTTCACGACGCCGTCAATTGACGTGGTGGTCGCAAGACCACAGAAAGCCGATAGGCTTTCATAAATTTTGTAAAGCAAAATTTAACATACATTAATTATAGCACACATATAAAATGTTTTCAAGAGTAAAAAAGATTTTATATATAATTTTTCGTAAAATGTTGAAAAAGCAGATAATCTGTGGTATATTATTTAGTAGGATTAAAAAGATAACATCATAAGACAAAACAATAGGAGGATAAAAAGTTATGATAGTAGATGCAATAATACAGGTTATTATTCTGGTATTGGGCTTTGTTTTACTTGTAAAGGGTGCAGATATGTTTGTGGACGGAGCCGCATCTGTTGCAGCAAAGTTTGGTATACCGCAACTTATTATAGGCTTAACGGTGGTAGCTATGGGCACAAGTGCACCCGAGGCGGCAGTTAGTATTTCGGGAGCGTATGCAGGAAATGCCGATATTACAATAGGTAATATTTTAGGCAGTAACATTCTAAACATTTTAATTATACTTGGTGTTTCTGCACTAATAACAACACTTCCCGTTGCAAAATCCACAATAACAATAGAAATTCCGATTGTGGCAGCGTCAACACTGTTATTAATGCTTTTGGGCAGAGATGGGGTTATAAACTTCTGGGACGGAGTGATAATTTTTGCTTGCTTTATTGGTTTTATTATATATACAATTATAAGTGCAAAAAGAAGTAACGAGAGTGCAGAGGAAATAAAGCTTATGAGCATTCCAAAATCGCTTGTGTTTATTGTTTTGGGACTTGCTATGATAATTTTTGGCAGTCAGCTTACGGTTAAATCGGCAAGTGCACTTGCACAAATGATTGGCTTGAGTGAAAGATTTATTGGTCTTACCGTGGTGGCGTTGGGAACATCGTTGCCTGAATTGTTCACATCTGTTGCAGCGGCAAGAAAAGGAAATGCCGACCTTGCAATAGGTAATATTGTTGGAAGTAATATCTTTAATTTGTTGTTTGTTATTGGTGTTTCGGGCTTGATTGTGAACGTTCCGTTTGTGAGTGCATTTTCATTTGATGCTTTAATAAGCCTTGTGGCAGCAGTGTTGTTATTCCTCTTATGCATTAGAAAAAAACAACTTTCAAGAGTGAGCGGAATAATAATGCTTGTGGCGTATATAGCATACTTTTTATATATTGTATAAAAAGGGGATGTAAAAAAAGCGCAGACCGTAAAAAGTCAGTAAATACATCAAATACAAATTGATTGTTTATTCTGCATCTTTTTTTCTATCCCTTAAAAAAGGGGATGTAAAAAAGAGGTTGTTTAAAAACAATGTTTTTAAACAACCTCTTTAAACATAGCGGTAATCGGACTTGAACCAATGACACTTCGGGTATGAACCGAATGCTCTAGCCAGCTGAGCTATACCGCCACAACATTAGATATTATACATCATTATTTTCACTTTGTCAAGTGTTTTTTTTAATTTTATTTGAATGGATATAATTTTGGTGTTTGGTTGACAATCAAAAAGCAAAATGCTATAATTGACACATACAGAACACAATAATAAAAAGTATGTTATAAGAGAAGGGAATTGAGATTAAAATGTTATGTAAGAATTGCGGTTATGAAATACCTAATGAAAGCATATATTGCCTCAAATGCGGATACAAGGTGGCAGAGGATGTTGCTAAATTAAATACCGAGCCTTGTGAAATCGATGAAGAAAGTGATAAATTGGTATGCGGTGAAGAAACAGATAATGAGGGATATATTGCTAACGAAGATGTGGAAAGCAATAATCAGATTATTGAAGTAAAGGATAACGAGATAGATATAATAGAAGAAACTTCTCATAATAAAAAGAAGAGAAAAAAGATATTTCCAATACTTACTGTATTTGCAGTTACAGTGATTGCGGCAATTGCTATTACGGTTAATGTTATAGGCTCTAACAACTTAAAGGAAAATATAGTTGGCAGCTGGAGCAGTGACTCGTCTTTATCTATGTTTGGCACAAACGTTATAATAGATGAGGAGTGTATCCGTATTGATGATTTATTTTCCTCCTTCTTTACGTTCGGCAATGCATCAGGGGCAACAGAATTGAGATATAAGGTTGTTTCACCCACAAAAATAAAAGTGGGAGTTGCACAGGGCAGAGGATATTCACAGACCTTTACAGTGTATTTCAGTAATGATTTACAGAAAATGCAGATTTCACCGTCTATAACAGGCAGCGGCTCATATGATATTTTTGAAAGAAACGCACCCGATTTGGGGCTTGATGGTAATGTAGGAAGCGTATAAATAAAAATGGTTGTAAAAACTTTGTTTTTACAACCATTTTTTGATCTTATTCGAACACTATTGGCTCTCTTGTCGGCACAGGAGTTGCATTTTGTGGAGTCTTTGTTGGTGTTGGTGTGCGTGTTGGAGCCGTTGTAGCCATTGGTGTGGGTGATGGAGAAGGTGAAGGAGTCGGCGTTGGCGTCGGCACAGGAGTGGGCGACGGCGTAGGATCCAATTGATATATCATTTCAAGCTTCTCTTCATTTGAAAGTGTTTCCATAGATGCAATCAGCTTCTTTGCAAGATAACTGCTGTCATCTGTTATTTTATTTGCGTAAGTGGAGGGTATACTTCCATATATAGCATTTAAAGCCTTAATTATTTCGTTATTCTCCGAAACATACATTCTTAAATCTTCAGTCATATCAGCGTTGTTTGAAATTCGTTTAACTGAAGCTTTGCATACTGCATTCTTGTTTTTGTCAAGAAATGAAAGTGCAAGCACGTTTGTGCGTGTGTAGTATTCTACTAATATGTTTATAAGTGCTTCTTGTTCATCGCCGTTTAAATAGCTTCCATAAATATCATAGAAGTCACTAACGTCATTCGATGCTTTTTTAACATATGCATCAATATTAGGACAATCCTCAACAGATTTTAAAAGGCGATATATATTAAGGCAGAATTCCACCTCAATTTCATCAAATATTTCCCGACGTCTTGTTGTGCACATATTTATGATTTTTTTCTCGTCTCTTGTTAAATCTTTATTTTCAAGACTGTTATATTCTTCTGTATAATTACGGAAATTTGTTTGATTGCAAGCATCAATATACATTTCACAGGCTGCAAGCTGCTGTTCGTAAACGTAGTCATCTATCTGCGAAAGTGAAGTGTAGCCAACATCCTCTCCAACCTCGGGCAAACAATTTACCACGGTAATACTTTCAAGTATGTGTGATACATCCGTGTTATCAGAACAACCCGTCAGCATAAAGGATGAAAGGATACATAGCACCAAACATAATGAAATCTTTTTTTTCACTGCGTTTACTCCTTTTGTTCGTTTTCGTCGCTTGCGGTTTGTGTATTTCTATCGTCTGCAATGTTTTCGTGATTATGTAATGATTCCGTATATGCCTTGTTCTTTGAAGGTTTTTCGCCATAGCTGTAATGATAAGCATATTGAGAACTATAAGCCATATCGTAGCCACGATTATAATTATAACGTGAATAATAGTTTTTATATGCAGAACGTCCATAACGTCCAAATCTAGAACCGTAGGACTTGCCGTATGAGCTATATCCCATACTTGTAAGGTCGACATCATTAATAAAGAAGCCAAGAATTTTAACCTTTGCAAGCTTTAGCAGATTTATTGAGTGGCTTACACTTTCGTGGTTTGTAACACCCTCACGCACAATCATAATAGCACCAGATGAGAATTTTGAAATTGCAGCTGCATCGGTAACCAATGATACAGGGGGTGTATCTATAAATATGTAATCATACTGATTTTTTAATTCCACTAACAAATTCTGCATAGCTTCAGAACCAAGCAACTCTGCAGGGTTTGGCGGAATTGCACCCGATGTAAGAAGGTCTAAACCATCACGTACATTTCTAAATACCACTTCATCGAATGTTTTTTGTTTAGATAAAACTGTTGAAAGACCGTTGTCTTTAACAAGTCCCATATATTGATGAACTCTTGGTTTTCTTAAATCGCCGTCAATCATCAACACTCTTGCACCTGTTTGTGAAAAGGTTATTGCAAGATTAAGTGAAGATGTTGTTTTACCCTCACTTGTGTTAGAGCTTGTAATTATAATTATTTTACAATCTTTGTTATCTGTACCAGAAACTGCAAAAATTATATTTGTTCTTGCAGTTTTATATGCTTCTCTGATAATGAATGGTGTTTTCTTGTTAAGTATTGCCATCTGATTTCTTTTGAGTGAATACTGTTTCCACTCCTGACGGGTCATTTTTTTGCCCAAAACACCATTTTTCTTTACACTCTGCGGGGTTTTTGCATTTTGAGGAGTGCTTGTATTTTTATTTGTTTCGTTTATTTTCTCCGACACTGCTAATCACTCCTATCTCTTTATAATTCCAATATATTCGGTATTTCGCCCAAAACAGGCAATCCGTATCTTGTTGTAAGCTCTTTTGAATTTTTAACTCTTGTATCGAAAATATTTATTACAAAAACAATAAATGCCGCTAAAACAATGCCTGCCATAAAGCCTATAATACCGTTTCTGAATGCGTGAGTGCTTTGTGTACTTGTAGCCTCCACAGGATATTCAATAGCCTTTACAGAACCGCCTTCAAAAATCTGTTGTATTTTTGCAGGGGCATTTCGCATAATGCTCTTTGCTATCACATATGCGTCGTGTGAGTCGGTTGCTATAACTGATACATCTATAATATTTGTATCGGTAAGTGCTGAATATGAAATCATATTAGTTAATGAATTAATACTGTATTTGTTTTCTATATCGTCTGAAATATTTTCCATAAACGGACCGCTGCTTAAAACATTAATATATGTGGGAAGTAGGTCGGCAGCGTTTTTAAGTCCAACAGCGTTTACGTCTTCGCTTGTTTGTTCTCGTATTGTGTTTATGTACAATCTACATTCCGACTTGTATTCGGGTATTGAGGTTATTTTTGTGTAGGCATAAGTGCCTCCGCCCACAACAATGCCCATAACAACAAGAAGCCACCAGAATGCAAGCATCATATTTATAATATCTATTACCGAAAGCTGACTTTCGGGAGCTTCGTTTTGGGGAGCGTTTACATCTTCAGATGATGTGTTTTTGGGATTTTGTAAAAATTCGTTCATAATAGTATACATAACCTTTCTGTTCGCAGATGTATTAAATGTCTATACGTATTTTGCGAACCTTTAACGTATGGACCAATATATAAACATTGCATTTATTTGCAATATAAAATAACATACATACTTATTAAACATTATAACACAGTCGATTTTAAATGTCAATTAATTTAGGATGAAATTTTATGTTATTTATGGTATTTTTAGATTGGTTAAGTAAAAATACACAAAATTATGTATATGTATTGAAAAAAAAGAAAAAATCAAGTATAATATATAATGGTAATATATAGTTAACTTAAGAATTGATATAAAAAGGAGATACATATGAACTCAATAACAATACAGGAACATAATTCTAAAAAAGGAAAAATTATTGCTATTGTTGTTGTTATATTAATTATAGCAATATTGGTTGGAGCGCTTATAGGCAGAACCGACAGCAAAGGTATAAAAATAGACACACAGGTGGAGCAGGTGCTTATAGAAGACGGACAAAGCTCTTTTGATGTGGCAAAAATGCTTAAAGAAAAGGGTATAATAAAATATCCGTATATGTTTGTGTCACAATCTGTTATGGGAGGCTATCACGGTAACTTTCAGGGTGGAATACTATCGGTAGAAAATGGAATGTCGTATAAGGAAATTCTTGATATGCTCATAGTTCCTTCCAGAAATACCATAAAGGTGGTTGTGGCACCTGGCGAGGAAATGAAAGAGATTTCTAAAAAGCTAAATGATTTAGGGCTTGTTCCGTGGCAGGATTTTTACGGTGCCTTAAGCTCAAAGGATCCATACATCAGTTACTCGTTTGTTGGCAATATACCTGCACGTGATAATTTATTTGAGGGATATTTATATCCTGCAACGTATGAAATTTCAAAGGAAATGACGTCATATAACGTGGGTGAGCTTATGTTAGACACCTTTAACAAGCAGTTTAGCAATGAATACTACAATAAAGCACAGGAGATGGGCTTAACAACAGATGAGCTTATAATTTTAGCGTCAATTGTTGAAAGAGAGGCACCATCGGGTGCAGACCTTCAAAGAATAGCAAATGTGTATTTTAACAGATACAAGGCGGGTTTTTGTCTTGAATCATTAGGCTCAATACAGTATATGATAGGTGAAAGAAAGCCTGTTTTATCAACGGTTGAAATTAATATTGAGTCGCCGTACAACACCTTTGTGCATCAGGGCTTGCCTGTGGGAGCAATTTGCTCACCAAGTAAGGAAGCCATTGAGGCAGTGCTTAACTATTCACCAAGCGATGAGTACTATTATGCATTAAGAGAGGATGGCACAACAATTTTTGCAACAAATTACAACGACTTCAAAACACAGCTTGACCAAGCACCTCTTGCAATAACTGTTGATACGGACGTGTTTAAAAATCAAGACGATAAAAAACCGCAATAAGGAGAAATTTAATGATAGAATATGACGAAAATGCAATTGTTCCGCCGTATATAACAAGCTATTTGCGAGAAAAAACAACACATCAAGATGAGTTTTTGCATCAGCTCGAAAAATACGCCCAGGAAAATTCCGTTCCCATTGTGGAGCCTGAAACAGCAAGATTTCTTTCGGTACTAACCAAAATTAAAAAACCAAAACGTGTTTTAGAGGTTGGCTGTGCAATAGGCTATTCGGCAATATTAATGGCACAAAGTATGGACGACGATGCAAAAATCATAACAATGGAATATAATCACGAGCTGGCACTATTAGCCCGTGAAAACATAAAAAAAGCAGGGTATGAGGATAGAATAACGGTTGTTGAAGCAGATGCAAAGGAGTTTATACACACAATTGAGGAGGATGAATATTTTGATATAATCTTTCTCGACGGTCCCAAAGCACATTATATGTATATGCTCAACAAGTGTATAAATCTGCTTAAAAAAGGCGGAATTTTAATATCCGACAATGTGTTATATAAGGGAATGACACCCGACGATAACCATGTGGTAAGAAGAAAAATAACAATAGTTAAAAGATTAAGAAGTTATATTGATATGCTTATGAACGATGAAAGAATACAGACATCACTATTGTCGCTTGGTGACGGTGTAACTGTATCGGTAAAGCTGTAAATGAATATGGAAGGATAAACAAAGATGGTAAAACCCGAATTATTAGCACCAGGAGGAAGTCTTGAAAAGCTGAAAACTGCAATAGATTATGGGGCAGATGCAGTCTATATAGGTGGCGAAGCATATAGCTTAAGAGTAGCTGCAGAAAATTTCTCGATTGAGGATATGAAGGAGGGCATTAAATATGCCCACGACAGAGGTAAAAAGGTGTATCTTACTGCCAATATTTTACCGCATAACGAGGACATAGAAAAGTTTGAGGACTATATTAAGGAAATTCGTCCTCTTGGTTTTGATGCTATATTAATTGCAGATTTGGGACTTTTTGATATGATGAGGGAGCTTGCCCCCGAAATTCCAATTCATATAAGCACACAGGCTAACAATGTAAATTACCGCAGTGCAACAATGTGGCATAAAATGGGTGCAAAGCGAGTTGTTTTAGCACGTGAAATGTCGTTTGCAGAAATTAAGGAAATACGAAAAAAAATCCCCGAGGATTTGGAAATTGAAGCATTTGTGCATGGTGCAATGTGTATTTCATATTCAGGCAGATGTCTTTTATCTAACTATATGACAAACCGCGACGCAAATTTGGGTGCGTGCTCACATCCATGCAGATGGAACTACAAGCTTGTTGAGGAAACAAGACCAGGCGAGTATATGGATGTTTTTGAAAATGAAAGAGGTACTTTTATTTTTAATTCAAAGGATTTATGTATGATAGAGCATATCCCCGAAATTGTAAATTGCGGTATATCAAGTCTTAAATTAGAAGGACGTGTAAAAACGTCGTATTATGTTGCAACTGTGGTTGGTGCATACAGACGAGAGATTGACAGATATTTTGCAGACCCTGAAAACTACAAATTTAATGAAGAAGAATTAAATGAGCTTTGCAAGGTTAGTCATCGTCCGTACACAACAGGCTTTTACTATAAAAAGCCCGACAAGGATACACAGGTTTATACCAACAGCTCATATATAAGAGATTACGACTTAATAGGTATGGTTGAAGAATACGACAACGAGAAGAAAATTGCAAAAATCACCCAACGCAACAGATTTTTTAAGGGTGACGAAATAGAGATTATTCAGCCGCAAAAACCATACTTTAAGCAAACAATAACATTTATGCAGGATGAAAAGGGCACAGATATAGATGTTGCACCTCACGCACAAATGACGGTTTATATAAATTGTGACGAGAGTGTAGTGACGGGTGCAATGTTAAGAAAAAAGCGGGATTAAGCCGAAATGATACGTATAAGTAATATAAAAGTCCTATTAGACGGGGATATATACGAAAAAATAAAAAAGGAAATACCAAGTGCGAAAAATGTAAAAATTACAAAAAAATCCATTGACGCACGAAAAAAGAGCGATGTTCATTATGTGTACACTGTTGATTTGTGTGCAGATAATGAGCTTCTTTTGGTGCAGAAAAATAAAAATATAACCTTTGTAGAGGAAAGTGAATACAAATTTCCTAAAGCACCTGTAAATGACATACCCTATGTTGTAGTGGGCGGCGGACCTGCGGGTTTGATGTGTGCATATCTGCTTTGTGAAAACGGGCACAAGGTAATTCTTTTGGAGCGTGGTAAATGCGTTGAGGAAAGAAAAAAAGATGTAGATAATTTTAACGAAAACGGAATTTTAAACGAAAATTCAAATGTGCAGTTTGGCGAGGGCGGTGCAGGCACGTTTTCAGATGGTAAATTAACAACAGGCATTAAGGATTTTCGTATAAAAAAAGTTCTGGATGTGTTTGTTCAAAACGGTGCACCCAAGGAGATTTTATATCTTTCAAAGCCGCATATTGGAACAGATAATTTGTATAATATGGTGCGTTCTATGCGTAATAAAATCATAAAAAACGGCGGTGATGTGCGTTTTAATAGCACTATGACAGGGCTTGTTATAGAAAATGGGCAAATAAAGGGCTGCATTGTAAATGATGACTACACAATAGAAACCCACAAAATAGTGCTTGCAACAGGTCACAGTGCAAGAGACACCTTCAAAATGCTAAAGGAAAGTAATGTGAAAATGGAGCAAAAAAGCTTTTCTGTTGGCGGAAGAATTGAACATTCACAGGAAATGATAAATAAATCGCAATATGGCGAGTTCTATAATAAGCTTGGTGCGGCAGACTATAAGCTTTCAGCACATCTTCCCAACGGCAGAGGTGTATATACATTTTGTATGTGTCCTGGCGGATATGTTATGGCGTCTGCGTCCGAAGAGGGCGGTATAGTAACCAACGGAATGAGCTACTATGCACGTGACGGCGAAAACGCAAACAGTGCGTTGCTTGTGAGTGTAACGCCAAAGGATTTTGGCTCGGACGATGTTCTTGCAGGAATGTATCTGCAACGAGAAATTGAACAAAGAGCATACAAGGCTGCAAATAACACATATAAAGCACCCGCACAGTATGTTGGCGACTTTTTGGGTGTTGAAATAACAGATAAAAGAGTTACACCAACATATAAAATGGGTGTTACGTGGACAAATATAGATGAGGTACTGCCCGATTTTGTTGTAAAGGCAATGAGGGACGGAATAAAGGCACTCGATAAAAAGCTAAAAGGCTTTGCCTCCACTGGTGCTCTCATAACCGTACCTGAAACACGTTCATCCTCGCCCGTAAGAATTGAGCGTGATGATACAATGCAATCAAACATAAAGGGCCTGTATCCCTGCGGTGAGGGTGCAGGTTATGCAGGGGGGATTATGTCTGCAGCAGTGGATGGGATAAAGGTGGCAGAGCGAATTATAGGTTGCTGACTTGGTCTTTTTGTGTATCTTGCACACATATGCTCAATTGCGTATAAGGCATACGCGGCAATCGCATATATGCACAACCTACACTAAAAATCCCTGCGTCGGTGGTGATGTCTTTTTGCGTATCTTGCACGTTTATGTTCGTTTGCGTATAAGGCATACGTGGTAAACGCATATATGCACAACCTATACTAAAAATCCCTGCGTCGGTGGGGAAGTGTCATTTGTGTATAAGAGAATATATATTAAATATTGGTAAATAATAAGCACGAGGTGAACACACGTGCTTATTATTTTTTTTCGTACTCTTATATTATATTTTACAGTTGTGGTATCGTTAAGGACAATGGGAAAACGACAGCTTGGCGAGCTTCAGCCGTCGGAGCTGGTGGTTGCAATAATGATTTCCGATTTAGCGTCTGTGCCAATGCAGGATATTGATATTCCGCTTCTTACGGGTATTATACCTGTTATTACTCTTATTATGGCAGAGGTGCTTTTATCGTTTATTGCCTTAAAATCCAAATGGGCAAGAAAGGTTATCTCGGGCGAGCCGAGTATTGTTATATATAATGGTAAAATAATAGAAAAGGAATTAAGAAAGCTACGCTTTAATCTTGACGATTTAATATCAGAATTAAGATTTAACGGCAGTGCGGATATTCGTGATGTTGAGGTTGCAGTTGTGGAAACAAGCGGTAAGTTAAGCATTATACAAAAGCAGAATGCAAGTGCGGGTGAGAATGTGCCGTTTATGGTAATATCCGACGGAAGTATAAACGAGGAGGAAGTAAAAAGAAGTGGCCGCACACTTTCCTCAATAAAAAAAGAGCTTGAAAAGCAGGGCATAAAATCTATAAAAAAGGTGTTTATTGCATCAATTTCTGATGATGGAAGTATGTTTGTTCAGGAGAAGGAAAAATAATATGAGAAGTGTTATTGTTGCGTTGGGGATTATTGTTTTGTGTGTGGCGGGAAGCCTGTTGTATACAACTCATCTTGAAGCTACTGCAAATGAAATGCTAAAAACAAATAACAGCATTACCGCAAGTGTGGTAAATGAAGAATATGAAAGGGCGGTAGTTGAAATTAAGTCATTAACAAGCTATGTGCGTGAAAAAAGAGTGCTTTTAGATGCAATTGGCAACCATCAGGAGCTTGATGATATAGAAGAAAAGCTATCCGAGCTTCTGGCATATGCATATGAAAAAGATAAAATGCACTCTCTTTCAAAATGCTATATGCTTGATTTTTTAATAAAAAGTCTGCCAAGAAACTTTAAATTAAAAATAGAAAATATTTTATAGCAATAAAGCTTTAAATAGTTTATTGTCAAATAAAAGCACAAAAACTATTGTAATTTTTCACAAAAGTGTAAAGAATGTGCAGAGTAAGTTATCATATATTGAACACACAGTCGCAAAACGTCGAATTAACACTATATTTATTTTGTTGTTTGTTAAGAATATATCGCTGAAATATGGCATAATTAAGCGGTTTTTAAGGTGAAAAATATAATAGTGCCGAAAAAGATAAAAACCTATTGAAAAATGTGGTAATATGATGTATTATGTGGTAACAAAAAACAAATCGTTCCAAAACATACATCATTTTACACAGGTTACGGAGTGGTTGTAAGAAAATTTAATAAAAAAGGAGTTAATTATTATGCAAGCAGAAAATAAAATATCAGTTCTTGTTGCAGACCATAACAGCGAAAGGGTAATGACAGTAAATGAGTTTTTCGTAAAAAATAACAACGCAAACACACTAACCTTTAAATCGGGTGAGGAATACTATGTAATAAAGCCTCAATCAGAAATTAATGTAAGGGTTATACCGCAAAAGGAGAAGAACTTTGTATATCTTAAAAACGATCTTGAATTTGTTGTTAGTGAGAATTTAAGAAATCTTGGTGTGCCGCCTCATATAAAGGGCTATCAGTACTTAAGAAAGGCAATAATTATGTCGGTGGAGAATGTTAATGTACTAGATTTTATAACAAAACAACTATATCCCGATATTGCAAAAGCCTACAATACCACCTCCGACAGAGTGGAAAGGGCAATACGTCATTCAATAGAGGTATCGTGGTCGAGAGGTAACTCAAAAGCAATAGGTGAGGTGTTTGGATATACAAATTTAGACACAATACGCCCCACAAACTCCGAATACATAGCAATGCTTTCCGATAAAATAAGACTGCAAATGAAACAGCATAATTAAATTATGTATAAACTCGTACTTTTTTTGGAAATAATAGAAAATAAAAACTTTGGAGGATATTATGGAAAGAAAAAGTAATATTATAGTTATTTTTGCATATCTATTGCTTGTGCTTGTGTTTTTTGCACTGGGCTTTATGATTGGTAACATTAACCGTCCAAAGCCTGTTGTATCAACCGCAGTGTCGAAGGAAGAGCTTATGAGCGTATCACTTCCTGCCACAATAGCCGAAAAACTTAAATACTGTGTACGTCTTAATGGTGACGAATTAAGTCTTTTAAGAGTTACACAGGACGGCGAGGAAATGATGTACACCGTGAAAATAAGTGCAGATATGTTCCCAAAAGAAGATATAGAAGCATTAAAGGCAGGCATTGAACTTGGCAGTATCAATGAGGCACACTCGCTAATTGAAAACTTTGTGAGTTGATAATTTATTAAGCAATTAACACAATTATCAACAAACTAAAATGTTTATTAACAAATTGTTAAATAAACATTTCAAAGAAAAATGAAGAAAATGGAAGAAAATTAAAGTATTTGCCATAAAAAACCATAAAATTTCTTAATATATAGGTTTGATTATTTTAATAAAAAGTACCATAATATCTATTGTTAGCAATCGAAAGAGATGAGTGCTAATATGAAATGTGAGATAAACTATAAATAAATTTTAGGAGGTATAGGTTATGACTATCAAACCATTGGCAGACAGAGTTGTTATTAAAATGCTTGAAGCAGAGGAAACAACAAAGAGCGGCATCATTCTTACCGCAAAGGCACAGGAGAAGCCACAGGTTGCAGAGGTTGTTGCAGTAGGCCCTGGCGACAAGGACGTGGTTATGGAAGTAAGCGTTGGGGATAAGGTGCTTATTTCAAAATATGCGGGTACAGAGGTTAAGCTTGATAATGAGGAATACACAATCCTAAAGCAAGCCGACATTCTTGCAAAGGTTACCGACTGATTTTCGGGAATATAATTATATAGGAAAGAGGATTTTTTAAAATGGCAAAGCAAATTAAATTTGGTCAGGAAGCAAGAAGCGCTCTTGAGAGCGGTATAAATCAATTAGCAGATACAGTTAAAATAACATTAGGTCCTAAAGGCAGAAATGTTGTTTTAGATAAGAAATTCGGTGCACCGCTTATCACAAACGACGGTGTTACAATTGCAAAGGAAATAGAGCTTGATGACGCATTTGAAAATATGGGTGCACAGCTTGTAAAAGAGGTTGCAACAAAAACAAACGATGTTGCAGGTGACGGTACAACAACTGCAACACTTCTTGCACAGGCACTTGTAAGAGAAGGATTAAAGAACGTTGCTGCAGGTGCAAACCCCATGATAGTAAGAAAGGGTATTCAAAAGGCAGTTGACGCGGCAGTTGAGAAACTACTTTCTTCTGCAAGAAAGGTATCTGGTAAAGACGATATAGCAAGAGTTGCGGCAGTAAGTGCAGCAAACGAAGAGGTTGGTGCTCTTATTGCAGATGCAATGGAAAAGGTTACAGCCGACGGTGTTATCACAATTGAGGAATCAAAAACTGCTGAAACATATTCAGAAACAGTTGAGGGTATGCAATTTGACCGTGGCTACATCACACCATATATGGTAACAGATACAGATAAGATGGAAGCAGTTATTGATGATGCTTATATTCTTATCACAGACAAGAAAATATCAAATATTCAGGAAATTCTGCCGCTTTTAGAACAGCTTGTTCAGGCAGGTAAGAAGATGGTTATTATTGCAGAGGATGTTGAGGGTGAAGCTCTTTCAACATTGATTGTTAATAAGTTAAGAGGCACATTTGTGTGCGTTCCTGTTAAAGCACCTGGCTTTGGCGACAGACGTAAGGAAATGCTACGTGATATAGCAATTCTAACAGGCGGTGAGGTTATTTCAGAGGAGCTTGGTCTTGAGCTTAAGGATACACAAATTTCACAGCTTGGCCGTGCAAGACAGGTTAAGATAATGAAGGAAAACACAGTTATTGTTGACGGTGCAGGCTCATCCGATGAAATTGCGGCAAGAATTAATGCAATTAAAAATTCAATTGCTACATCAACTTCAGATTTCGATAAAGAAAAGCTACAGGAAAGACTTGCAAAGCTTGCAGGTGGAGTGGCAGTAATAAAGGTTGGTGCCGCAACAGAAACTGAAATGAAGGAAATGAAATTAAGAATAGAGGATGCTCTTGCAGCAACCAAGGCTGCAGTTGAAGAGGGTATTATCGCAGGCGGCGGCACAAGCTACATCGATGTTATCCCTGCAGTTGAGGCATTGTTGGAAACAACAGAGGGTGATGAAAAAACAGGTGTTTCAATTGTACTTAAGGCACTTGAAGAGCCATGCTGGCAGATTGCCAAAAATGCAGGTCTTGAGGGTAGCGTTATAGTTGACAAGGTTAAGAATTGCGAGGCAGGTGTAGGCTTTAATGCACTCAAGGAGGAGTATGTTGATATGCTTGAAAACGGTATTGTTGACCCTGTTAAGGTTACAAGAAGTGCATTGCAGAATGCCGCATCTGTTGCATCAATGGTGCTAACAACAGAAAGCCTTGTTGCAGATAAGCCAGAGCCACCGGCTCCTGCTCCTGCAATGGATCCATCAGCAATGGGCGGAATGTATTAATTAAAAAATAATAGTTTGAAAGGGGCTGTAATAAATTTACAGCCCCTCTTTAGTGGATAGAAAAAAAGATGCAGAATAAACAAACCGAACTAAAAACAAAGCTTTTGCTTTGTTTTTTAGGTTACCCGAAGCTGTATGTGATACAGCAAGCGGTGAGGTTTGTTTGTAGCAAAAAGTCATAAAAAATCAATTCTTGGATGTTTTCTTGCGTTGTTTATAATAAAGAAATTAATTTATACTATTAATTTCCTGACTTTTTGCGGTCTGCGCTTTTTTTACATCCACTTTTTACATAAAAATACAAATTATTCGTATAATTTGACACATTTTTAATAAAAAGGTACAAATATAAAAAATTTTATGAATAAAAAAGGAGTTAGAGGGTGAATAATCGTATTATATATTGAGAAAATTTGTATTAAAAAGGGGAGGTGAGATTTTGGCACGAAGAATAACAGAGGACGTTATAAACGAAATATGTATTCAGACCGATATAGTGGATTATGTGTCGCGATATAGTCAGCTCAAAAAGGCTGGACGTGACTATATGGGCTTATGTCCGTTCCATAACGAAAAAACACCGTCATTTCACGTAAATCGTGAAAAACAGCTGTTTCATTGCTTTGGCTGCGGTGCCAGCGGAAATCTCCCCCAATTTGTGATGAAAATGGAAAATCTCGACTTTGTGGAGGCTATAAAGCTGATGGCAGAGCGGGTGGGCATAGACATAAGCGACGAGGACGCATACGACGATAAAACCCACGAGCTGCGTAAAACCATAATGGCTATGAACAAGTCAGCAGCAAGATTTTTCTATGAAAGCTTAAAGGATGAAAAAACAGGTGAGGAGGCAAGGAAATATTTTTCGCAAAGAAAAATAACAACACAAACCATAATAAAATATGGTTTAGGCTATGCACCAAACACCAAAACTGCCCTTGTGGAGCATCTTGAAAATCTGGGCTACACAAAAGAGCAGATGATAAGGGCAAGTCTGGCGGTTGAAAGAAAGGGAGTTGTTGTGGACAAGTTCCGCGACAGAGTAATGTTCCCCATAATAGATGTAAGGGGTAACATTATAGGCTTTGGCGGACGTATAATGCACAACCAAAAGGAAATTAACGGCTACAAAATCCCCAAATACTTAAATTCATCAGATACGCCCGTGTTTGATAAAGGACGTAATTTATTCTCGCTAAATCTTGCAAAAAATGCAAAATCTACACAATTAATTTTGTGTGAAGGATATATGGATGTAATATCGGTTTATCAGGCGGGAATAATAAATATAGTTGCAACTTTGGGAACGGCAATAACCGAAAATCAGGCAAAGCTGATGTTAAGGTATGCACAGGAAATTATAATCTGCTACGATAGTGATGAGGCGGGTAAAAAAGCAGCCTTAAAGGCAATAGATATTATAACTGCCTCGGGCGGACGTGCACGTGTAATAAAGTTAAAAAATGCAAAGGACCCCGACGAATATATTAAATCATACGGAGTGGAAAGCTTTAAAAATGCTATAAAAACTGCACTGCCGTCAACCGAATTTAAAATATCCTTAATAAAGAGTGAGTATGATACCTCAACCACCGACGGAAAAATACGCTTTGTGAGTGCGGCGGCGGATATTTTAAAGAATGTAAAGGATGCAGTTGAGGTGGATGCATACATAAGAAAAATATCCGAAGAAATGGAAATTTCAAAGGAAGCAATATATAGTGAATACAAAAAGAAGATGTCGGGTAACAACGCAAGCTTCGCTGAATATAAAAGACCAAATAAACCAAGGCGTGTTACAGATAATGCACCCGACGAGCTGGTATCGCAAAAGCTCATAGAGTGCCAGAAAAGAATTTTAAGCCTTATTGTATCATCTAAAAAGCTATATTTAAAGGTTAAAGAAAAAATAGGTGTTGATGAATATTCAACACCCGTTTACAGAAAGCTTGCAAAGGCAATATATGAATGCTACGAGGCTGGAAACTTGCCCGAGGAATCGATGCTGTTAAATCAATTTTTGGATGATAGCGATGCAATAAGAGATATTACCGAGGTTTTTTACAATATGGAAATATACGACGGTGATGAGGCAGCTATAACTGATTTGATGCACAGTATTGAGCTTGAAAGGGTAACACTTATGATAAACAAGGAAACGGACCCTGTAAGGCTAAATGAACTTATAAAGAAACGTACATTGCTTGAAAACGGGCAACAATAAGGATAAATGAGTTTAATGTTTTAAACATCGGAAAGGAAGGTTTGTTATAATGGATGAGAATAACAAGATTGAGGAACAACAATTGGAAAATAAAGAAAATCAGGAAAAAAAAGAAAGCATAAAAAAGGCAATGCTTGAAAAGGGCAAAAAGAACGGAATTTTGAGCTATAAAGAGGTTATTATGGAGTTGTCAAGTGTGGAGGTTTCACCCGATGAGGTTGAGCTTTTTCTTGATGAGCTTGAACAAAACAAGATAGAGCTTACCGAAGAGGATATGGAAAAAGAGCTCGAGGAAATGGGCGAGGATGAAATCACCAAGGAAGAGCTTGAAGACCTTTCAGTTCCCGAGGGCATAAACATAGATGACCACGTAAAGATGTATTTAAAGGAAATAGGTAAGGTTGATTTGTTGAGTGCTGAAGAGGAAACAGAGCTTGCAAAAAGAATGTCGGATGGCGACGAGGAGGCAAAAAAACGTCTTGCCGAGGCCAATTTGCGTCTTGTTGTAAGTATTGCTAAAAGATATGTTGGCAGAGGTATGATGTTCCTTGATTTAATACAAGAGGGTAATCTCGGACTTATAAGAGCAGTAGATAAATTCGACTACACAAAGGGTTATAAATTCTCAACATATGCAACCTGGTGGATAAGACAAGCCATAACCCGTGCCATTGCAGACCAGGCACGAACAATAAGAATACCTGTTCATATGGTAGAAACAATAAATAAACTTGTGAGGGTATCACGTCAGTTAGTGCAGGAGCTTGGCAGAGAGCCAACCCCCGAGGAGCTTTCAAAGGGACTGAATATGTCGGTTGAAAAGGTGAGAGAGATTTCCAAAATTTCACAGGAGCCTGTATCGTTGGAAACACCAATAGGCGAGGAAGAAGATAGTCATCTTGGCGACTTTATTCCTGATGATGATGCGCCTGCACCGTCAGAGGCAGCAAGTTTTGTATTGTTAAAGGAACAGCTTGTGGATGTTTTAAAAACACTTACACCAAGAGAGGCAAAGGTATTAAGTTTGCGTTTTGGTTTGGAAGACGGCAGACAAAGAACACTTGAAGAGGTTGGCAAGGAGTTTGATGTAACAAGAGAAAGAATACGTCAGATAGAGGCAAAGGCGTTAAGAAAGTTAAGACATCCAAGCCGCTCTAAAAAGTTGAGAGATTTTCTTGATTAATATGTGAAAGGTAATGGCTATATTTTAAATGTAAATATAGCCATTAATGGATTTATAATATGGATTGGATAAAAGTAATTATATACACATCCTCCGAGGGCATAGAAGCTTTAACGGGCAGATTATATCAGCTTGGAATAAACGGTATAGAAATAGAGGATGAAAAAGACTTCAAGGATTTTTTAGAAAATAATAAGCAATACTGGGATTATGTTGATGAGGACTTAATTCGTGAAAAAGAGGGCGAAACAAAGGTAAATGTTTATGTGCCAAATGATGTTTCGGGTGCGGAAATGATTTCGCAAATAAGAACCTCAATTATTGAAATGAAGTTGCTCGATAACGAAAATGCCTTTGGCAGACTTGAAATAGAGTTCGAGAATATGAAGGAAGAGGACTGGTCGAATAATTGGAAGAAGTATTTTCATCCGATTGAAATAGGTAAAAAGCTTCTTATTAAGCCCGAATGGGAGGAATTAAAAGAAGAAACCGACAGAATAGTGTTTGATATAAACCCAGGTATGAGCTTTGGAACAGGCTCACACCACACCACACAGCTATGTTTGGAGGCACTTGAAAAGAACGTCAAAAAAGGTGACAGAGTGCTTGATTTAGGTTGCGGAAGCGGTATTTTGTCTGTTGTGTCGCTTATGCTTGGTGCAACAGAGGCGGTGGCGGTTGATATAGACCCTAATGCAACCCACACTGCATACGATAACGCCCGAAGAAACGGTGTTGATGTTAATACATACAAGGTATATGCGGGAAATGTTGTAGATGATGAAGAATTAAACGAAAAGATTAAGGGCAAATATGAAATTGTGGTTGCCAATATAGTTGCAGATGTAATTATAGGCTTATCACATAAGGCGAAGGAATATTTAAGAAAAGGCGGAGTGTTTATTACATCAGGTATTATTGAGGACCGTTTTGAAGATGTAAAGGAAGCTCTTTTAGCTGTTGGCTTTGAAATTTGTGAGGTCCATAAACGCAAGGATTGGATTTGTATTATTTGTAGGTAAGGAGCGTGGCTTTATTTGGCATTATATGTTATAGCCGATTTGCATTTGCCACTGGGTATAGATAAGCCGATGGACGTTTTTGGCGGTGCGTGGGATAATTATGTTGAAAGACTTAAAGAGAATTGGCAAAGCACAGTCGCAGAAGACGACGTTGTTATAATTGCAGGCGATGTTTCGTGGGCAACATATCTTGAAGAGGCTAAAAAGGATTTTGAGTTTTTGCATAGTCTTAACGGAAAAAAGATTATTATAAAAGGTAATCACGACTATTGGTGGACAACTATGAACAAGCTAAAAGGCTTTGTAAAGGAAAACGGCTTTAATTCAATAGAGTTTTTGCAAAATAATTATTATATGTATGAAAATATTGCTCTTTGCGGAACAAGAGGCTGGAAGCATCCTGCCTGGGAAAACTTCAACGATGAGGACAGAAAAATATTTGACCGTGAGTGCATACGTCTTGAACTATCTCTTCAGTCGATAGGCGAGTGCGATGATATATTTGTATTTTCACACTATCCGCCAATATCCGAGCAAAAGGAGGATAACAAATTCCGTCAGATAATGAAGCAATACGGAGTATCAAAGTGCTTCTACGGACATCTTCATTCTGCCGCACAATGCAATGCCGTAAACGAAACAGTAAACGGAGTTGAGTACAGATTAATTGCAGCTGATTATTTAAGGTTTATGCCATATAGGGTGATATGATTATGAAAAAAGGATTGAATGCATATTGGGTCAAAATTGTTGCTATGATAGCAATGCTTTTCGACCATTTTGCTCATATAGCAGTAATACTTCCCATAAATCAGAACACAGCAATATCGCTTGCCACTGCACTTAATGTTGTGGGACGTGTAACAATGCCTGTTATGTGCTATTTTATTGCGGAGGGCTATCAACACACAAGCAACTTGAAAAAATATTTCCTGCGGTTAATTGTGTTTGCAATAATTTCTCAAATTCCGTATTATTTATGGAATGTGGGAATACAAACATATTTTATGGACTTTCTAAAGTACAGCGTGTTCCATATGAATGTAATATACACACTTATTATGGGACTTTTAGCACTAACAATAGCAAAGTCTAAAATAAATACTGTGTTAAAAATTATTGGTATGTTTGTTGCTGTAATATTAACAAAATACAGTGATTGGGGCATATATGGTGTTCTATGGGTGCTTGTATTTGGTATTTTTCACGGTGATTTTAAAAAGCAATCAATTTGGTTTGGTGCTATTTCAATTATACGCTGTCTTGTGAAGTATACAGATAACACATATGCATTTGCACTTCAGCTTTGTACATTGCTTGCACTGCCTTTGCTGTATTTATATAACGGAGAAAGAGGGAGAAAATCAAAATACGGATTTTATATATTCTATCCGTTACATCTTTTGATTTTAGCAGTTATCAGATCGATAATTATTACATCAGTTATTACATAGAAAGGTGTTATGTGAAATGAAAATAATGTTTGCTTCGGATATACACGGAAGTGCATACTATGCTCGTCTTGTAAAGGAAAGATTTATTGAAGAAAAAGCCGATAAGCTTGTGCTTTTAGGTGATTTATTATACCACGGACCAAGAAATGACCTGCCCAAAGGTTATGCACCAAAGGAGGTTATTGATATTTTAAACAGCTTAAGCGAAGATATCTTATGTGTGAGAGGTAATTGTGATAGTGAGGTAGACCAGATGGTTTTAAACTTTCCCATTATGGCAGATTATATGGTTATGTATCTTGATGGCAAGGAGCTGTATATAACACACGGACATAAATTCAACCCCAATAATTTACCGCCAATAAAAAAAGGCACTTATCTTATGAATGGTCACACCCACGTGAGTGCAAATGAGGTAATAAATGGTATTATATATCTTAACCCTGGCTCTGTTTCAATTCCAAAGGAGAATACGGGCCATAGCTATATGATATATGAAAATGGCAAATTTATGTTAAATAATCTTTAGAGGGGATGTTAAAAAAGCGTAGACCGCATAAAACATTATATTTTAGAAAAAATATAATGTTTTATGCTATAAACAAACCTCACTCCTGCGACGCTCTCAAAACCTACGGTTTTGTCGCTACAAATTGCGTTGCAATTTGTTGACCTCAACGTACCAATTGTACGCCTTCAGGTAACCTAAAAAACCAAAGCAGTGGCTTTGGTTTTTTAGTTCGGTTTGTTCATTCTACATCTTTTTTTCCTATCCCCTAAAGTGGCTGTTTAAAAAAGTGTTCATTCAGAATACTTATAAAAATCTATAATGTGTATTCTTTCATGGTCATTTTCAAGATACTTAAGGATTTTAAACATTTCACTGTCACGGGATTTATTAACAATATAAATTTCACGTGTTGGATATTTTTTTAGTGCATAGCGGACAGTGTGTTCTATGGTGTCGGTCTTTTTTGCATTTATGAGTACGAAGTCGGAATTTGACGACAGATACGAATTAATGGTATACTGAAGTATATATAAGGAAGCTAATATGTAGAAAAGGAATAATATTGCCATTGAGTAGTACACAGCTTTCACCGCCTTTTGATTAAATTAACTAATATTATAGTATTCCAAAATGTATATTTCGTGAGTTAATAGACTTGACAAAAACGGTGAAAGAATATAAAATATAAGAGTATAGAAATTATAGAAAAGAGGAAGTATACAAATGGGATTAACTCTTACAGAAAAGATACTGTCAGCTCACCTTGTTGAAGGTGAAATGATAAAGGGTAAGGAAATTGGAATAAGAATTGACCAGACGCTGACACAGGATGCAACAGGCACAATGGCGTATCTTGAATTTGAGGCAATGGGCGTTCCAAGAGTAAAAACAGAAAAATCAGTAGCATACATAGACCACAACACACTTCAAAGTGGCTTTGAAAATGCTGATGACCATAGATTTATAGGCAGTGTTTGTAAAAAACACGGAATATATTTTTCAAGACCGGGTAACGGCATATGCCATCAGGTACATCTTGAAAGATTTGGTGTGCCGGGTAAAACACTTATTGGCTCCGACTCACACACACCAACAGGCGGCGGCATTGGTATGATAGCTATTGGTGCAGGCGGTATGGACGTTGCAGTTGCAATGGGCGGCGGCACATACTACATCACCTGTCCAAAGGTTGTTAAGGTTAATTTAACAGGTAAGCTTCAACCATGGGTTGCCGCAAAGGACGTTATTTTAGAGGTATTAAAAAGACTTACCGTTAAAGGCGGTGTTGGTAAGGTTATAGAATATTGCGGCGAGGGTGTTGCAACATTATCAGTGCCCGAGCGAGCAACAATCACAAATATGGGTGCAGAATTGGGTGCAACAACCTCTATATTCCCATCAGATGATGTTACAAGAAAATTCCTGAAGGCACAAGACAGAGAAGAAGTATACACACCTTTGTGTGCAGATAGTGACGCAGAGTACGACGAGGTTGTGGACATTAACTTAAGTGAGCTTGTACCTTTGGCTGCTTGTCCTCATTCACCCGATAATATTAAAACCTGTGCCGAGATTGGTAAAATGAAGATAGATCAGGTATGTATCGGTTCTTGTACAAACTCATCACTTCTTGATATGCTAAAGGTTGCATATATACTTAAGGGTAAAACAGTACATCCCGATGTATCACTTTCAATTGCACCCGGCTCAAAGCAGGTTTTGAATATGCTTGCTGAAAATGGTGCGTTGTCTGCAATGATAGATGCAGGTGCAAGAATTTTGGAAAGTGCCTGCGGACCGTGTATTGGTATGGGACAATCACCAAACTCAAAAGGTATTTCATTAAGAACGTTTAACAGAAACTTTGAAGGACGTTCAGGCACAAAGGACGGACAAATATATCTTGTATCACCCGAGCTTGCAGCAGCATCAGCTCTTACAGGCTATTTAACAGACCCAAGAGAGCTTGGCGATATGCCTGAATTTAAGCTTCCCGAGAAGTTTACAATAAATGATAATATGGTAGTTCCACCTGTGGCAGAGGAGGATATGGACAGCGTCGAGGTATTAAGAGGACCAAACATTAAGCCATTCCCTGTTTCAGAGCCAATGCAAAAGGATATAGACGCAAAATGCTCGCTAAAGGTTGGTGATAACATCACAACAGACCATATTATGCCTGCAGGTGCAAAGATATTACCGCTACGCTCTAATATACCCGCAATTTCAAAGCATTGCTTTGCGGTATGCGACGAAACCTTCCACGACAGAGCACTTGAGATGGGCAAGAGTGTGATTGTTGGCGGCTCAAACTATGGACAGGGCTCTTCAAGAGAACACGCAGCATTAGCTCCATTGTATCTTGGTGTTAAGGCAGTTATAGTAAAGAGCTTTGCACGTATTCATATGGCAAACCTTATAAATGCAGGTATTGTACCATTGCAGTTTGCAAATGAAAGCGACTACGACAGAATAGAAGAGATGGATGAAATTAAAATTGCAGATATTGCAACACAGATTGCAAATGGCAACACAATCGTGTGCGAAAATGTAACAAAGGGATTTACCTTTGAAGCAAAGGCAGATTTCTCCAAACGTCAAAAGGAAATGCTATATGCAGGCGGATTATTGAATTATACAAAACAACAAGGCAAATAAGAGTGTTTATTTTAGCACACAAAAAAAGCAAGCTATCATTTTGATGGCTTGCTTTTTTATCACTTGCGTTTCGAGCTTCAGGCTTGAGTTGCTATTAAAGCATATCTGTATCAAGCACCACTGTAACAGGACCATCGTTTGTAAGAGAGACTTTCATATCTGCACCGAAAGCACCTGTTTGTACAGAAATACCTTGCTCCTTCATATAGTATACAAAGTCAAGATACATTTCATTTGCAATGTGTGGCGGCATTGCATTGTCAAAGCTTGGACGGTTGCCTTTTTTACAATTCCAATAAAGTGTAAATTGTGATACAATAAGCATAGAGCCGCCAACATCCTTTATGCTTAAATTTGTTTTTCCGTCCTCGTCATCAAAAATCCGAAGCTTTATAATCTTATCGGCAAGCTTCTTCATTTGCTCTGTTGTGTCGCCTTTTCCTATGCCTAAAAGCACAAGCAAGCCTTTTTGAATTTCACCTGCAACTTGCCCCTCTATTTTAACATCTGCGTTGGTTACTACCTGTAATACTGCTCTCATATATATTCATTCTCCTCAATTTCTGTCTGCAATTCTTCCCATTCACTATATAGTGCTTCAAGGCGGGTGTTTAACTCGTCAAGCTCTGTTGTGAGTTGTGATGCTCTCACATAATCGGTTGCAACTTCGGGAGCTAAAAGCTCGTTATTCTTTTGCTCTGTCATATCCTCAACCTGTGCAATTTCCTCTTCGACCTTGCTGAAACGATTTAGCACCTTTCTCTTTTGTGCCTCCAGTCTTTTTTGCTCCTTATAATCTGTTGCACCTGTGCTCACCTTTTTTTCTTGGGCTATTTCAGGAGCCTTACGTTTTGCTATAAAATCATCATAGCCGCCTATATAATTTTCAATTCCTGTTGGGGTAAGATATAAAATTCTGTCTGCCATTTTGTTGATAAAATATCTGTCGTGCGATACCATAAGCATTGTGCCGTCATAACCCAAAAGTGCATTTTCGAGAGCCTCACGTGATGCAATATCAAGGTGGTTTGTAGGCTCGTCCATAATAAGCAGATTAACACTTTTGAGCATCAGCTTTGTAAGCTCAACCCTTGCTCTTTCACCACCCGACAGCTTTTTTATTTCCTTAAACACGTCTTCGCCGCGAAACAAAAAAACTGCAAGTGCGTTACGTATTTGTGTATTAGTCATTGTGGGGTAGGTATCACGTATTTCGTCTATTATTTCATTTTCTACATTCAGGTTTTCTTGCAATTGGTCATAATAACCCACTTCGGTATTTGCACCAATTTTATATGTTCCTTCCTTTTGTTTGTACATTCCCAATAGAATTTTTAAGAACGTGGTTTTTCCGCAACCGTTGGGGCCCAACAAAAAGACCTTTTCACCTTTATTTATAAGCATATTTGCGTTTTCAAACAGCTTTTTTTCACCAAATGCCATAGATAAATTCTCACACATTAGTGCATCGTTACCGCCGCCAGGGAGTGCTTTAAACGAAAATGTAATATCATCTGCCGTGAGTGTTGGCTTAACAAGGTCTTTTTCAAGCTTTTCTATAACCTTCATTTTACTTTCGGCAGTTTTAATATTCTTCTCTCTGTTCCAACGTCGCTGTTGCTCAACAATGCCCTCAAGTCGTTCAATTTCACGAACGGTATTTTCGTAATTTCTCTCCTCTGTTTTTTTATCAATTTCACGTTGAGCCATATACGCACTGTAACCGCCGTTATAACTCCTGAAATTTCCAACCTCCAACTCAAATGTCTTGTTGGTAACCTTGTCGAGAAAGTATCTGTCGTGCGATATAATTATAAATGCACCCTTGTAGCTTTGCAAAAAGCTCTCCAGCCATTCAATGCTGTCTACATCAAGGTGGTTTGTAGGCTCATCAAGAAGCAGAAGATTTGCACGGCTTAAAAGTATTTTACCCAACGAAATTCTTGTTTTCTGCCCTCCTGAAAGATTTGATACCTTTGTGGAAAAATCATTTTCGCTAAATCCCAAACCAATAAGAGTACTTTTAATTTTATTTTTGTAAAAAAATCCGTCTGCTTTTTCAAATTCTTCTTGAAGTGCAGTCTGGCGATTTATAAGCTGATTAATATTTTGCGGATTATTCTCTATTTCAAAACGGATATCTTCTAATTCGTTTTCAATTTTTATTACATCATCAAAAACCTCGAGCATTTCCTGCATTATGGTATTTTCGGAATTTGAACAGGCGTATTGTTCTAAATAGCCGATTTGCGTTGACTTATTAAAAAACATTTCACCGCCATCATATTCCATTTCGCCTGTTATAATTTTAAAAAGAGTTGATTTTCCTGCACCGTTAGCACCAATAAAGCCTATTTTGTCGGTGCTGTCAACATTAAATGAAACACCGTCAAACAGTGTTTCATCTAAAAATATCTTCTTTAATCCGCTTGCATTAAGTAATATCATTAAAATTTACCTTTCCAAAGCTTAATATTTGCTCATTGGTATCAAACAGTTTTCTAAAATCTTAATACCGTATTCTGTGTCGGGACACCATTTTCCACCAAGCTCTTCAAGAGTTTTTACTGTCCCCGCCCACGCAGTAGTTTTTACACTGTGGTATCTTGCGTGCGGCTCGCCGTATGGCTCAACACCAACATATGCCGCCATATGATTAAAGTGACCTCTTGCACCCTCCTCGGGTGTTGCAAAGGTTTCGTGTGCGTCCTTTTCGTCGTCATTTCTACCATATACCTTTATTCCTGCCCAGTTGTTCATATCCTCCGACACAACTCCTGTGTATTTGCCGTAGTTTGTTTCCCAGCCTGCCTGTGCATAAAGTATTTCAGGACGTATGCCCATTAATGCACCATAGTGCCAATAAGCCTCTGCCACATTAATGTATTTTTCGCTTGCACCCCTGTCCCTTGCCCAGGCTCTTGCTTGCTCAAGAGTTATTTGTGCTTCGCCCTTAATTGATGTATCATAAGTGTTTTGTGGGGGTGTATCATCGGGGGGTGTTGTATTTTGTGTCCCCATTTTATTTATAGCCCGAAACAGAAGTGTGCAAGCCTCTGCACGTGTAAGATTTGTGCGTGGCTTTATGTTGCCGCCGTCGCCTGTTAATATGCCCGCATTAACTGCCGCAGCAAGCAGGCCTCTGTATTCGGGAGTGGTTTTTGCCACATCCGAAAATTGCATTAATATATCGGTGTTGTATTCTTTAATGTTACATATATTCATTATGGTAACAATAAAATCCTCACGTTTTGCCTTCCCTGTGCCGTCGAAGTAGGTGCCGTTATCGGGCATATACTCAAATGCCGAGCTTATATATACATAATCCCAGCTATCCTTTAAAACATCTCGGTAAGGGTTTGATGTTTTCTCTTCCAAATTAAATGCCTCACAAAGAATTTTTGCCATTTGTGAACGTGAGAGCTTATTGGAGAGCATAAGGTCGCCGTATTCGTCGCCCTCTAAAATATTATTTTGCACACAGTAATTTACAGCATCCACTGCCCATGGAAAGTCCTTTTCCCATTCAAAGTTAAATGCCGTAGCGGTAGTAATATTTAAAATCAGTGTAATTAATACAATAAATAGTTTCTTCATAAGCTTCTCCATATATTAACACATACCCACTATATTATATAATAAACAAGCCTAAAAATCAAGAGGTTTATAAATAACAGTTGAATTTATTTGAAAATATGGTATACTATATATTAGAAGCATTTAATACAAAACGATGAAAGGACCAAAAAAGTCACAATTATGAAATCAAACAACAAACTGAAGTTATTATATCTTGCGCAGATGTTTGAAAGAAAAACAGACGAAGAACACACAATGACCATACAAGATATAATTGAGTATTTATCGGATAAGGGAATAAAGGCTGAAAGAAAAAGTCTGTATACCGATATTGCACTTTTAAGAGATTTTGGATATGATATAATAGGTGAAAAATCGAAGCATTTTGAGTATTACCTTGCCTCAAGAGCTTTTGAGGATGTTGAGCTTAAATTGCTTGTTGATGCTGTTCAATCCTCACGTTTTATAACAAAGCGTAAGAGCAGCGAGCTTATTAAAAAGCTTGAGGGCTTATCGAGTGAGTATGGCGAAACATTTATGGACAGGCAGGTGTACGTTGCAAACAGAATAAAAAACTCAAATGAAAGCATCTACTATAATGTTGATAAAATCCATCGTGCAATTGGGGACAATAAAAACATAACCTTTAAATATTTTGACATCACAAGCGATAAGCAAAAGAAATTCCGTCACGATGGAATGGTGTACTGTGTAAGTCCTTGGTCATTGAGCTGGAACAACGAGTATTACTATTTAATTGCTTACGATACCCAAAGTAAAAAAATAAAGCATTACAGAGTAGATAAAATGATGTACATAGCCCAGACGAATGAAGAGAGAGAGGGTAAGGAGCAGTTTGGCGAATTCGATTTGCCGTTGTATTCAAAAAGATTTTTTGGTATGTTTGACGGTGAGGTGCAACAAATTACAATAGAATGTGCAACCGAGCTTGCAGGTGTTGTATTCGACAGATTTGGCTGCGATATTGAAATTTTTAATGATAATGGCAAAACATTTAGCTTTAAAATAGATGTTGCTTTGAGTGATATGTTCTATGGTTGGGTGATGAGCTTTGGTGATAAGCTGAAGGTTGTTGCACCCGAGAGCGTTAAAAAGGATATTAAGGAATATATAACGAAAATATCGGGTCAATACTGATTTTGATATTAAAAAAGGAGGGGAGGGTGATAAATTGTGACAGGAACTAATTTATGCGTTATGAGCAAAAACGGCAAGGATAGAGATTGCAGCAAATGTGAAAACTATGGCTGCTCTGTGCGAAGAAAATCAGTGCAAGGTAAGGCACAAATATTAGAGGACTATAACAACAAAGCATACATAAATAACGATAATGTTCTGTGCATTGATATTGGCACAACAACCGTTGTTTTTGCGTATCTTGAAAAGAATAAAAGCGTAAAAACCTGTTCGTTGGTTAACCCTCAAATAGAATACGGTGCAGATGTGCTATCAAGGATTAATGCAGCAAATAACGGTTATGACAAAATAATGCACCAGCAAATTTACGATGCATTAATAACTGGGACACAAAAATTATGTGGCGATGCTAAAATAGACAGAGCTATAATAAGTGCGAACACAACAATGGTGCATCTTCTTATGCAATACCCCTGCAGCAGTCTGGGAGTATATCCGTTTACTGTGCATAATATTAACACAATTCACACCACATTTAATAGTATTACACTCTCACAATTAAACGATTTTCCCGTTATAGTAACAGGCGGTATAAGTGCATTTGTGGGCGGTGATATAGTAAATGGTATTTTGTTTTGCGAGATGGATAAAAAGAAAGATATATCGCTTTTTATAGACCTTGGCACAAATGGCGAAATGGCAATTGGTAATAAGGATAAAATCCTGTGTACGTCCACTGCTGCAGGCCCTGCATTTGAGGGCGGAAAAATCTCGTGCGGTGTGGCTTGCGTTGAAGGTGCAGTTTATAGCGTTAAAGATAACACAATAAAAACAATAGGAGATAAAGCGCCAATAGGCATTTGCGGCTCGGGAATTGTTGATTTGGCTGCAAAGCTCATAGGGGAAAACATAATAGATAAAACAGGACTGCTTGACGATAAATATTTTGATAATGGATATAAGCTTTGTGAGAATGTTATATTAACTCAAAGTGATATTCGCCAAATACAGATGGCAAAGGCTGCAATAGCAACAGGCATTGATACCCTTATAGAAAACTATGGCTCAAACTATGGGGACATAAAAAATGTATATCTTGCGGGCGGCTTTGGCAACGGCATAGATGTTTTAAGTGCTGTGCAACTTGGAATAATACCACCTTCTCTTGCCGATAGAGTGGTGAGTGTGGGTAATGCCTCGCTTGGCGGTGCAATAGAGTATGCCATGAATTGTGCAGATATAGAAAGAATAAGGCAAATATCAAGTGAAATAGTGCTTGGAAATGATGATGTATTTGGTGAAAAATATATAGAAAATATGAATTTTTAATTTTAAGGGGACACAAAAATGGTTATTTTATATGAGATAGGTAAAGGATTATACGTTAATATGACAAATAAATGCCCGTGTGCGTGCACGTTTTGTTTAAGACAAACACGTGACGAAATGAATGGCTCGGGCAGCTTGTGGCTCGAGAGAGAGCCAAGCGTTGACGAGGTTAAGGCGGAGTTTGATAAATTTGATATGACAAAGTATGATGAGCTTGTATTTTGCGGTTTTGGTGAGCCGACCGAGAGATTGCAAGACGTGGTTGAGGTTGCAAAATTTGCAAAAGAGAAGTTTGGCATAAAAATACGAATAAATACAAATGGTATGAGCGATTTAATACACAAAAAAGATACATCGCCAAGTTTTAGTGTGATAGACGTGGTATCAATAAGCCTTAATACTCCGAATAAGGAACGCTATTATGAGCTTACACGTTCAAAATTTGGTATAGACTCATTTGATGCAATGAAGAAGTTTGCTAAAAACGTTAAAAATTATGTTAACGAGGTTATACTATCAACAGTTTCTACCACTCTTACAAGAGAAGAAGAGGAAGAGTGCGCTAAAATCTGCAAAGACCTTGGTGTTACATATAGAATAAGATCATATGAGGAATAAAAAAACGCATTGGGGGACTTCATCTGCAACGATACATAAAAAAGGGCATATCACTTTAACAGCGATATGCTCTTAATTTTTTTATTCCTCAAATAATATCGTAACCTTTTTCCCATCCTCGCCAAGCTCGGTGTTGGGGAAAATGTCTTGTGCATTAGAGATATAATTTTCGGGGTCGGGGAGTGCAGGGCTAAAGTGTGTAAGCCATAGTTTTTTAACATCTGCCTCTTTTGCAATATTTGCCGCCTCAATAAACGTCATATGGCGTTTTTTTATTGCATCCTCCATTTTTTCGTTGTCGCCATACATTCCCTCGCATATTAAGAGGTCGGAGTTTTTGGCATTTTCTTTAACTAAATCAGTAGGACGTGTGTCGGTAACATACGTAAGCTTTATACCTTTGCGTGGCTCACCGCAAACATCTGTTGGTACATAAGTTTTATGTTCATATTCAATACTTTGTCCCGATTGGAGTAAGCTCCAGTACTTTACGGGAATATCCAAAGCCTCTGCTTTTTCAGGTAAAAACTTGGGGTTGCGGGGGATATTTATTGAATAGCCCACGCACTCAATCTCGTGAAACAAACGGAACGCTTTTATGCTATATCCGTCAAACTCAAAGGTTTTCTCGCTATCGTTGACCTCCAAAAAGCGTACATCAAAAGGAAGTCTTGGTGCAATAACACAAAGACTTTTAACAACACTCTGTATACCTCTTGGACCTATAATTGTTAAAGGCTCCACTCTGTCGGAGTTGCCGATGGTAAGAAGAAGTCCTGGCAGACCAGAAATATGGTCGGCATGGAAGTGGGTTATACAGATAACGTCTATATTTTTAAATGTTAATTGTGCTTCTCTTATGCCGATTTGTGTGCCTTCGCCACAGTCTACAAGAACACAGTGTCCGTTGTATCTTGCCATAAGAGAAGTTAAATGACGGTTGGGGAGAGGAAACGTCCCTCCGCAACCGATTAAGCATACATCTAACATATATATCTCCGTTAATTACATATCCTGACGGCCTTCAAGAGCTTTAATAAGCGTGATTTTATCGGCATATTCAAGGTCTGCACCAATAGGAATGCCATGTGCTATTCTTGTAACCTTAACATCAAAGGGTGCAAGCAGCTTGTTTACATAAACTGCCGTTGCAGTTCCGTTTACCGTTGGGTTTGTTGCCATAATTATTTCCTTTGCAACGCCGTCGGTAAGACGCAGCAAAAGCTCGTTTATTTTTAAATCGTCGGGCCCGATTGCGTCGATGGGTGAGAGTGCTCCGTGCAAAACGTGATATAAACCGTTATACTCGCCTGTTGCTTCAATAGCACTCACGTCCTCGGGGCTTTCCACAACGCATATTACAGTCTTGTCACGCTTTGGTGATGAGCATACAGGACAAGGACTTTTGTCGGTCAAGTTCTGACAACACGTGCAAAAGGTTATCCTTTCCTTTGCACTCATTATATCGTCGCTCATTTTTTTCACTTGCTCAAACGACATATTTTCTAAAATATGAAAAGCAATTCTTTCAGCACTTTTTCTGCCTATACCGGGCAATTGTTCAAATTTCTCGATAAGGCTTTCTATTGCAGGTGCGTGCATAATTTAGAAAAGTCCGGGTATGTTCAAACCGCCAGTTACGGCACTCATACCCTCTGCCATCATTTCATCAGCCTGTTTAAGTGCATCATTTACAGCCGCAATAACAAGGTCTTCAAGTGTTTCAACGTCATCGGGGTCAACTGCTTCAGGAGAAATGTTTAGTGATACAAGCTCCTTTTTGCCATTTACAACAACCTTCACAACACCGCCTCCTGATGTTGCTTCAACGGTTTTTTCTTCAACCTCGGCTTGTATTCTTTCCATTTCCTCTTGCATTTTTTGTGCCTGCTTAACAACGTTGCTTACATTTTTGTTGGAGTTCATTCCTGCTCCTGAAAATCCTTTATATTTTCCCATTTTAATTATTCCTTTCATAATGTTAATTTATCTTTTAGGAAATTACTACTTTTATGTTGTAATTTAATATATACTGCTTTTTAATCTTCATCATCCGATGACATTTCATCGCTCGTTAAAAATTCTTCTCTTTCATCAAGCTCCGATTGTGAGAAATCATTATCCTCGGGGGAGTGATTTAAAAATTCTCGATCATCGGTTGTATCCACAATTTCGGGAAAACCCGATACCAATGCACCCAATGGGTCTTGTGCGGTATTTACTGCATTGCTTTGCGGTGCATCGCTCACAGGCGGCTGCAGTGCCCACACGTCTATTATACAATCGTTGTCGAGGTCATCACGCCACACAACCTTAACACGGAATTTTGAGCCTGTTGCCTTTTCAAAACCGCTTTGGATGTTATTAATGTAGCGTTGTGCCAAATTCTTTAAAACAACCTCGTCTTTGTTATATAAAAGTATAATACCCTCACGGTCGATTGTTATATCACGTCCCAGTAAAGGACCTGTGAGATAGCCATATGCACTTATTATAGATTTAACAGTTGTACCCCAATTTTTAACAATTCTTACCAACGGATTTTGACTGTGAAGTTCGGAGGTGGGGATTGGCTCATATAATCTTTTTGAAACCTCTTTTTTTACTTCCTTTTTTACTTCCTCTTTGGGTTCCTCTTTAACAGTAATGCCACTTTTTAGCTTTTCTTCAAGCTGTGCAATTCTTTTTTCAAGAGCCGACGTGTCGGCAGTTGGTACTGTGGCAGGTGTTTTTTGCACATTTTCCATACTGCTCAAACTGTCTAAAATAGCCTCGGGTGAACGGTCAATTTCAGGACGTGCAAGCTTTATAAGAGCCATTTCGTAAACCACACGTGGCGAACTCAACCACTTTGCCTCTGATTGTGCATCGGATAAAAGCTTTGCTGCGTGAGAAATCTTTTCAAAGGTCAGCTTGTTTGCCTGTGCACGCAATCTTGCAAGCTCATTGTCACTGTAATCGAGCGAGCCTTGCAAGTTGGGACTTACCTTTATAACCATAAGGTCGCGTATATATTTAATAAATGAATCTATAAAATTACGTAAATCCTTGCCGTCGGAAAGTATGGTATCTACAATAGATACAATATCCTCAACGCAATTGTTTATAATTGCCTCCAAAAGCGAATAAGATGTGTCGAGGTCACAAATGCCTAATGTTTTTATTATATCACTTGCAGTTATTGTGTTACCGCAAGCCGAAATCACTCTTTCCATAAGGCTTAAGCCATCTCGCATAGAGCCATCGGCAAGACGTGAGAGCAAATTAAATGCATCGTCGGAAATCTCAAAGCCGTCGCTATGTGCAATCTGCTTCATACGAATGGTTATATCGTCTGGACGTATACGCCTAAAATCGAAGCGTTGACAACGTGATAATATTGTTTGCGGAACCTTATGCGGTTCTGTGGTTGCAAGAATAAATATAACGTGCTCGGGGGGCTCTTCCAATGTTTTTAAAAGTGCATTAAAAGCACTGCCTGAAAGCATATGCACCTCGTCTATTATATAAACTGTGTACTTTGCAGTGGAGGCAACATACTTCACGTCATTTCGTATTTCACGTATATTATCAACACCGTTATTTGAAGCAGCATCTATTTCGGTTACATCAAGAATAGAGCCGTCTAATATTCCCTTACATACTGCACATTCGTTACACGGACTGCCGTCTTGGCTGTTAAGGCAGTTTACAGCACGAGAAAGCACCTTTGCACAGGTGGTTTTACCTGTACCCCGAGTGCCGCAAAACAGATATGCGTGGGATATACGCCCCGATGTTATTTGGTTTTTTAAAGTGTTTGTGATATGGCTCTGACCTATTATATCTTCAAATACGGTTGGCCGCCATTTTCGGTAAATTGCCTGATGTGACATTCTTACCCTCCATAATACTAAAAACGCACCTTTAAGGTGCACATACTTTAAAGTAGGCTCAGACCGAGTTTGCTGTAACACATCAAAAGCACCGTTTAGTGCTGCTTGGTTCCCCATCTGACACGGTTCGCGGGTTCTAATCGCACAGGCTCGGTCATCATCGCCAAAATATCCAAAAATAATATAAGCATCATTAACTGCATAGATAATGACAACATTTACATTATAATATATTTTTTATAAAATATCAAGTATTTTTTATAAAAAACTTTAATATTTTAGCAAAATCTTTAATATAATATTGGGTATGGTATTTTTTCCTCTAAATAAGTGCGACAAAATACGTCATTTTAAAATATTAAGCAACAAAATATTAAGTCGTGTTATAAAAAATAATATCGTAATTATGGTAAAATACGAATAGGAAAGCCGTTTTTGTAAAAATACCACGATGGATTGATATAGACAAACAACTGAAATTGTTTTATAATATTTGTAATGAATTTGTAACAAAACTGTAACAAGGAGTAAATATGAATGAGAACGGAAACATTATACAAAACTGCAGAGCTTTTGGATATGGAAATGGAATATTACATTATAGAGGAGGATATTTCCGAGGAATACAGCGACCTGCAAAGCTATGGTATAAAAATAGTAAAAACAAAATGTGCAGAGGGTGGGGGTAAAATAAGAGAATCGAAAGAAATAGGTAATATTTTTTACCGCAAGAGTGATGTTGAGGAGTTTGCTAATATACTTGTAAGAAACACTGTTACGCCAATGTCGCTTATGGATGTGGTGGAGGATTATATTGTTGATTATTTTGTTGGCAGGAATTAGGCGTTATTTTTGTGCGTTTTTTTCTTGCGTAGCTCTTTAAAAAATGAGCTTAACATATTGGCACATTCCTCTTGCATAACACCGCCTGTAACATCAACATTATGGTTAAATAAGCCACTTTCAAATAAATTTATAACAGAGCCTGCACAGCCCGATTTTGTATCGTATGCACCAAAATACACTTTGTCTATACGTGCATTTATAATAGCACCGCCACACATTGGACACGGCTCTAATGTAACATACATCTCACAATCGGGTAATCGCCAGCCGCCAAGCTTTTTACAAGCTTTATCGATAGCTGAAATTTCTGCGTGCAGAAGTGCATTTTTTTTGGTTTCACGTTTGTTATATGCACGTGCTATAATTTCACCGTTATGAACAATAACCGCCCCTATTGGTGTTTCGCCAATGGCGGCGGCTTTTTTTGCCTGTTTTATTGCTTCTTTCATATATTTGTTATCCATAATGTTTCACCTCTTGTTCTTTAATGAGATTTTAGCATAAGACAATAAAAAAATCAAGGGGTACAAAAAATTTACCCGCCATAACCCAATGTAAAATACCATACTTTATTTGACAACATTTTGAACACAGTTGACAACACTTTTTACAACTTTTAAGCACCTATTAGCACAAATCAAAAGTAACAAAAAACCGCGTAAACACTCGTTTTATGAGCATTTATGCGGTTTGTCTTTTCTATCGGAGTGACAGGACTTGAACCTGCGGCCCTTTGACCCCCAGTCAAATACGCTACCACCTGCGCTACACCCCGATATAAAGAATGTTATTTCTAACACTCTTGTTATTATACCACAAAATTTTAAAAAAGCAAGGGTTTTAAAAAAAACATATAAACTTTGTTTAAAATATATAGATATTTTTTTGGTAAAAATTAAAAAAACATACACCATACACAGATACATATATTTGCATAGATTTTAGAATATAAAAATTGTATATGGTTTATAATGCGGTATAGCCAAGAATATATACAGATAATGTTTTAACATCAATGATGATGGTGATGATGATGTGAGTGATTATGTGTATGCTCACCCACATTACAATGTGTATGTGCACATTCCTCATTGCTCTTTTCACATTCAACAGTGGAGTGTGAAATTTTGTGTTGTGCAAGCACCTCTTTTATTTTGTTTTTAACAATGCAAAAATCCGCATCAGTTACAACGTGCAGGGTTGCACTGTTTTTGTAGCCATCCATACTCCATATATGCAAATGATGAACATCCAAAACTTCGTCAATATTAAGCAGGTGTTCTTTAATTTCATTAATTTGAATGTGCTTTGGAGTTTTTTCAAGAAATATATCAAGCACTGTTTTTAGTGTATTTATGGCATTTATTAAAATAAATATTGCAAGAGCAATGCAAAGAATTGCATCTATATAATACCAGTTTGTAAATTTCATTACAACGGCACCTATAAGCACAATAGCCCAGCCTAATACATCTTCGAGCATATGCAGATTTATGGCTTTTTGATTTAATGAACCCTCGCCCGATGTAAAATATGCGGCAAGAAAATTAATCACAAAGCCTAAAATTGCAATTATAATCATTCCGTTATAGTTAATCTCTTCGGGTGTAATAATTCGGAGTATTGCGTTGTAAATAACAAGTACAGAGCCGCAAAGCAAAATCACAGACTGAATAACACTGCCTAAAACAGAATATCTGTAATAGCCATAGGTGTGTCTTTCATCTGGCTTTTTGTGACTGATTTTTTCAAACACAAAGGATATACCAATACTTAAGGCATCGCCGAGGTCGTGAATAGAATCAGATATAACTGCAATACTTCCAGTTATAGCACCGCCAATAAATTCAAGCACTGAAAATATTAGGTTAAGGCAAAACGCCAAAAAGATTTTCTTATCTGTTTTCATAAAATTATCCCACCTTTAAATTGTGAAGCTTATGCACAATTACTTTTATTTTATGTATATTTTACCACAAAAATTAAGTTTTTTCAATAATTTTCTCATATTGAAATGTAATATCAACCTTTACTATGCCAAAATATTTGTTTTACGCATTGATTTTTTTAAAATTTTGTGATATAATTTAAAGCAATATATTACGTCTTTGTTAAAGTTTAGAGAACGCTATATTCTTAATTTAATACATTCACACAGAGTGTCGGTTATGCTGCAAAAGCCTATGGGCGAGGCATAATCGGTGAAAAGGGAATGGGGTGAGAATCCCCTGCGGTTAACTGTCGGTGTGTGCATCGAAGTTTTTGTGTTCGTTATCGAAAGATAGTCAGTGGGAAACTGCGAAGGCAGAATACAAAAATGCGGACATTCTTTGTCTATATGGTGTAAGTCACAAGACCTGCTTTGATGTTATCCCGTAAGTGCCAATTTGCATAGGGGTAGCGTTTTTGTTTGTGCTTATCTTTAAGCTAAGGACTTATTGTTTTGTGCAAACAAATTGTGATTTATCACAGGAAAAGTCAGCTGTGGTAATTTTTCAAAAAGAAAAATTACCACAGTTTTTTTGTTGTGTGTGGTGAAAAAATATAACGAACGTGTACATTCTCGTAAAGGAATATAATAATATGAATGAATTTAAAACATATCACCCGATTGTGAATTTAGTGTACTTCATATTTGTAATCGGGTTCAGTTGCGTATTTTTGCATCCTGCGTGTTTGTGTATTTCACTTACAAGTGGTTTTACATATTCTGTGATGCTAAAAGGCAAAAAGGCAATCAAAACAAACTTAATATATATACTCCCAACGCTACTTATGATGGCACTTATAAACCCTGCATTTAATCACGAGGGAGTTACCATCATAGAGTATCTGCCAAGCGGAAATCCGCTTACACTTGAATCAATCGTTTACGGACTTTGTGCTGCTGTAATGATAGTAAGTGTTATCTGTCATTTCTCTTGCTACAACGAGGTTATGACAAGTGATAAATTTATATATCTGTTCGGGAAAATCATTCCTGCAATGTCGCTTATCATTTCTATGACACTCCGCTTTGTTCCAAAGTTTGCCGCTCAACTTAAAGTGGTAACAAATGCCCAAAGGTGTATGGGGCGTGATATTTCAAATGGCAGTATTATAAAGCGGGCAAAAAACGGACTTAATATTTTATCTATTATGACAACTTGGTCTTTAGAGAATGCAATAGAAACCGCCGACAGTATGAAAGGGCGTGGCTACGGCATCCCTGGAAGAACAGCATTTTCTATATTTACATTCGATAAGAGAGATAAAAAAGCACTAATTTATATTTTGCTTTTGGGTATGTATACACTTGCGGGAAACTTAATGGGCACAATGTATTTTGGATTTTTCCCATCTATGAAAATGGCAGAAGTTTCTGTATTTGGTATAAGCGTATTTGTGGCATATTTATTACTTTGTGTATGTCCTATAATAATTGAACTGTGGGAGGTGAGAAAATGGAATGCTTTAAGGTCGAAAATTTGAGTTTTACATATCCTAATAGATGCGATAAATCACTTGAAAATATAAATTTTACAGTAAATCAGGGTGAGTTTGTTTTGCTTTGTGGTAGGTCGGGATGCGGTAAAACTACGCTTTTAAGGCTGTTAAAATCAACTCTTGCGCCATTTGGGGAGATAAGCGGAAATATCTTTTTTAACGGCAAACCTCTTGCAGAGTATAATACCAAAGAGCAAGCATCAGGTATTGGTTTTGTAATGCAAAATCCCGATAACCAGATTGTGACCGATAAGGTATGGCACGAGCTTGCATTTGGACTTGAAAGTCTTGGATACAAACAAACCGAAATCAGAACAAGGGTATCCGAAATGGCATCATTCTTTGGCATACAAACTTGGTTTTACAAAAAGGTAACAGAGCTTTCAGGCGGTCAAAAGCAACTTTTAAACCTTGCAGCAGTTATGGCTATGCAACCATCTGTGTTGATACTTGACGAGCCCACAAGTCAGCTTGACCCAATCGCCGCAGGAGAATTTTTAAAAACACTTGAAAAGATAAACCGTGAGCTTGGTACAACCGTTATTCTCACCGAGCACCGTTTGGAAGATGCGTTCCCCATGGCAGACAGGGTAATCGTTATGGATGGCGGAAAAATCATTGCAGACGCAATGCCTGAAAAAGTGGGTAAAATTTTGAAAGCACAAAATCACTATATGCATAAAGCACTTCCAACTCCTATGAGAGTTTACAGCGATGTTCAAACTACTCTGCCTTGCCCTTTAACTGTTAGGGATGGCAGAACATGGCTTGAAGAATATTTAAAAGAGAACACATTAAATACCGAGGTAATTCCCAAAGACAAGGTGCACAACAATGCCGATACAGTTATAGAAGTCAGAGATGCATGGTTTCGCTACGAAAAGGATCTGCCCGATGTTGTAAAGGGATTTAATTTAAGTATTAATAAGGGTGAGCTATTCTGTCTTGTTGGAGGTAATGGCACAGGAAAGACAACGGCACTCTCGCTTATATCAGGGCTTAATACACCATACAGAGGCGATGTGTTAATAAAAGGACAAAGCATTTCTAAAGTTAAGGACTTGTATAACGGTTTGCTTGGTGTTCTTCCACAAAATCCGCAGAGTGTGTTTGTGAAAAAAACTGTATACCTTGATTTGATGGAAATGCTTTCTGGTAAGAAACTCACAAAAGAAGAAAAAGAACAAAAGGTAGATAATATAGCACTACTTTGCAGAATAGAAAATATTTTACAAAGTCACCCTTACGATTTATCAGGCGGTGAACAGCAACGAGCTGCACTTGCCAAAATACTTCTTATGGAGCCACAAATTCTGCTTCTCGATGAACCCACAAAGGGATTGGATGCACATTTTAAAGAAGAATTTGCAGATATTCTTATAGATTTAAAGGCAAACGGCATCACAGTTCTTATGGTATCGCACGATATAGAGTTTTGTGCTGAATTTGCCGACAGATGCGCTCTTGTGTTTGATGGAAGCATAACATCAGTTGACACACCAAGAGAATTTTTTAAGGGTAAGAATTTTTATACCACTTCCGCAAACCGTATGGCACGAACAAAAATTCCCAATGCAGTTTTAGCTAAAGATATTATTCTTGCTTGCGGTGGTAATGTAGAAAAAAGAGAAAGAAAAACACGGCATATAGAATTATATAATTTTCAAAACGAAATCAAGCCACAAAAAGCAAAAGTGCAAAAGTCCACACCTGCAAGAATTATTGCGGGCACTATATTCGCCTTGCTTTTTGCACTAACATCGCTATCATTTGTAACGGATATTGACATATTTAATTTTTCGAGAGTAAGATTTTTGGGTATTGAAACCTTACAGATAATTGCAGTAATTGAAGTGGCTGTTTGCTGTTTTTGTTTCTTTCCTCAAAGAGATGTTGGTATAGAGGTAATACAAGTTCCAAAGTTGGACAGACACTTAACAAAACGAACTTTATGGGCAACATTTCTGATACTGTTTTTAATTCCGCTTACAATTTACATAGGTGTTTTCTTTTTAGGGGACACAAAATATTACTTTACAAGTTTGCTTATAATATTTGAAACAATTATACCATTTTGTATGGTGTTTGAATTAAGAAAACCACAAGCAAGAGAACTTATAGTTATAAGCGTATTATGTGCTATTGCAGTTGGGGGCAGGGCGGCATTCTTTATGCTGCCGCAGTTTAAGCCTGTTATTGCAATTGTGATTATATCGGGTGTGTGCTTTGGTGGCGAAACAGGTTTTTTGGTGGGTGCAGTTAGCGGATTTGTTTCAAACTTCTTCTTTGGACAAGGCCCGTGGACACCGTGGCAGATGTTTGCATTTGGTGTTATAGGTTTTATGGCAGGAATACTTTTTAGAAAAGGATTTTTACGAAAAACAAAAGCATCACTTTGCATATTTGGGTTTTTAGCAGCATTTGTAATTTACGGCGGTATTATGAACCCTGCATCCGTTATTATGTATCAAAGTAAAATTACTTGGAAGATGATTGTATTTGCATATGCTACGGGAGTAACATTGGACTTAATTCACGCATTATCAACGGCATTTATCCTTTGGTTCATATCCGAACCGATGATAGATAAGCTTGAAAGAATTAAAGTTAAATATGGTTTAATACAGAGATAACCACATCAGAATATAATACGTCTTATTATAATTACATAGATAACAATATGAATGAAGACAGCAAGCCGATAATTAAAAAGCTAGTGGATAGCGGTAAGCTCAAGGGCAAAGAAATTAACTCCCTTCTACAAATTTTGACAACAGTTGACAACACTTTTTACAACTTTTGAGCACCTATTAGCACAAATCAAAAGTAACAAAAAACCGCGTAAACACTCGTTTTATGAGCATTTATGCGGTTTCTTTTATAAGTCGGGAATACAGGGTTTGAACCTGCGGCCTCATCGTCCCGAAGCGCTGCTAGAACATACTTTGTAACGTTTTTGGGTAAATTATCAAAATCGATATTTTTCTCTTTTTTTGTTGGGCTTTGAATGTTTTTAAAAAGAACTTTTGTGTATTTTTTACAAAAAAAGGTGGTAAAAATTTTCATATGGTACTAAACTATTTAGTTGTTATTACTAATATTATGTGATATAATATTAGTTATGGTATTATTAGTAAAGCAAAAAATGTGAAAAGGAGAATTTGAATATGCGTATTGCAAACTTAACCAAAAGAATATGTGCATCTCTTTTAGTTGTGTGTATGCTTACACCCATGATGAACATGGGATTGGTAAGCTATGCCATAGAAGATGGTGGCGTTGTCATAGCATCTGACGAGAACGTAGTTCTTGCGGGCGACACAGTTCTTGCAGTTAATGAAAATGCTGATGAAATTATAGGAGAAGGAGAAAACGACGGTAACGGAGATGCCGGCGATAATGGCGCAATTCCTGACGAGGGCTTTGGTGACGAAGATGAACCTGTTGTCACAAAAATAGGTGTTACTTCTGCAGAAGAACTTGAAGATGCTCTGGAAGAAGGCTATAACAGAATTCAGTTGCTTGGCGACATTGCTTTGGACAGAACATTTTTCGTTACAAAAGATACTGTTGTCTTTGCAACAGAAACGGTAACTTTAACCAGAGATGTGTCTTTTGCAGGTGATATTTTCGTGGTAGGACCTGGTGAGATGCCCGCCGAGGATGAAGATCCTGTTACCATTACATTCGGAGATGAAACATTAAATGAAAAAGATTTAATCGTAATCGACGGTAACAAGGATAATGTGGGAGTTGATGTGGTAGGCACAGCTTTCTTTATAAGAAATCTTGCAAATGTAAATCTATATGGCGTAACAGTTAAAAATGCTAAAAAGACAGGCAACGAAAGAACACTTGAAGAAGCTCACAACGACCTTTCATATCAGGCGCGTATTGGTGGTGCAGCAGTTGTCTTGGCCTCAGGCGAATTGAATATTTATGATTCTACATTTGAAAACAACGAAATAAATGATGAAGGTGACGACAACTCTGATATGATAAGCACACAGGGTGGTGCTATTTATAGCTTTGGTGCACTTAATATTTATAGTGCAACATTCACCGGCAACCACGCTGCAAGGGGTGGTGCTATCTATAACTATAGAGAAACACACATCTACAATGCTTTGTTCAAGGATAATACTGCTTCATATCGCGGCGGTGCTATTTATGTGCCTGCAGCCACAGCGGCAGCATTATACACAGGTGAAGAAGACGGTGAAGTTGTATTTGAAGGAAACACAGCTATAAGTGGCGGTGGTGCTATTTTAGTACAAGGAACGAACGTCTACAATAATACTACATTTACTGCTAACGAGGCAACAGAAAGCTATGGGGGAGCTCTTTACGTTGCAGGTCAGCTAACTGATGCCAAAACACTTGAAATGCATAATGTTACATTTAATGAAAATCAGTCAAATTCAAGCGGTGGAGCTATTTATTCAACTTCAAAAGCGGTTATGTTAATTGATGATGCATCATTTAGCAAAAACAAAACACTTACAGGGCATGGAGGTGCGATTGCTTCTTTTGGAACAGCGGATAAAGAAGACAAAACACTTGAATTATATAATGCTACATTTAGCGAAAACCAGTCGCACTATAATGGTGGTGCTGTCTATTTTGGCTCAAATGCGATTTCTTATATGGAAGGCGTTTCATTCCAAAAGAACAAAGCACTTGCAACTGCAAATGCAGATGAAAACAGATATGGTGGCGGTGCGATTTACGGAACAGGTGCAACAATTGAAATAAACGACGGTGAATTTATTGAAAACACGTCTGACTATATGGGCGGTGCATTTGAAATTCACTCATCTTCCGTTGCAACATTAAATAACATTACTGCAACAGGAAACACGGCTGTAAATTCAAGTGGTGGTGCATTTGAAATTCAGTCATCTTCTGCTATAGCAATGAATAAAGTTACTGCAACAGGCAACGAAGCCTTAAATAGCGGCGGTGGCTTTATGCATGTAAAGAACGCTGAAGCAAAGGTTTATAATTCAGTTATTGAAAATAATAGCGGAAAAACAGGCGGAGCTATGGCGTTCTATGAAGGTAGTAAAGGTGGAGTTTATAACACAGAATTTAATGCCAATAAATCACAGACCCAAGGCGGTGCGTTATTTATATATACCAACGGAGAAAAGGTAACGCTCCACACAATTAAGTTTAATAATAACGTAGCAGGCAACTTTGGTGGTGCGATTTACGCATCAAGTAAGAGCCAGGCAGATATGTATAACATCACGGCTATAGAAAACAGTGCGTCATCTGGCGGTTTTATGTATGAAACCACAACCGGAACAACTGTAAACTTAAATGGTTTAACGGTTAAA
>JAZRPB010000037.1:0-1601 GCA_045649025.1 Clostridia bacterium
CATATATCCGTTATATCGGTGCAGGAGCCTTGGCAGCAGGCGGAATAATAAGCCTTATAAAATCATTACCGCTTATTATAACAACATTTAAAGATGCCCTAAAAGGCATGGGTATTTCATCAGAGAAAACAAACGAAAGAACAAATAAAGATTTAAGCATGAAAACTGTTCTTATTGCGATTTTAGTGCTTACAATTCTTGTATGGCTTGTGCCTGCAATTCCTGTATCACTTATCGGTGCTGTAATTGTTGTTATATTCGGATTTTTCTTTGCAACAGTTTCTTCAAGAATGGTTGGATTGGTAGGAAGCAGTAACAATCCTGTTTCAGGTATGGCAATAGCAACACTTCTTATTTCAACACTCATTCTTAAAATTACAGGCGATGTCGGTGCACACGGTATGAGTGCCGCTATCGCAATCGGCTCAATAATCTGTATTGTTGCCGCAATATCAGGTGATACCTCACAGGACTTAAAAACAGGATATTTACTTGGTGCAACACCTAAAAAACAGCAGATAGGCGAAATAATCGGCGTTGTTGCATCATCACTTGCAATAGGCGGAACACTTTATCTTCTTGATATGGCATGGGGCTTTGGCTCACAGGAGCTTGCAGCACCTCAGGCAACACTTATGAAAATGATTATTGAGGGTGTTATGGAGGCTAATCTTCCATGGGCACTTGTATTTACAGGAGTATTTATTGCTGTTGTAGTTGAAATTTTAGGAATACCTGTTCTTCCTTTTGCAATCGGTGTATATCTCCCTGTTCAGTTAAATGCGTGCATTATGGTTGGCGGACTTGTAAGACTTTTCTTTGACAGAATGAAAAAAGAAGAAGAAAAGAAAAAAGAAATTGTAAACGATGGCATTCTCTTCTGCTCAGGTATGATTGCAGGAGAAGGTATTGTTGGTATCGTTCTTGCACTCTTTGCAATATTCGGAATTGACAAAATTATTGATTTATCAGGAATACTCACAAATATCGGAGTAAGTGCAGGAGTTTCAAGTATATTAAGCCTTGTCATATTTGCACTTGTAATTCTTTCACTTTTAAAATTTTCATTATTTAAAAAGAGAGCAAAATAAGTATGGAAAAACCAAAAGAAAAAAAAGAAAAAAATGAAAAAAATTTTCTTGATATAATTCCAAAGAGAAATGAAAAAATCAGGTGGACTAAAGAAGAAAAAGACGGTAAAACCGAAGTCACACTTGAGATAGATAATGTTGGAATTATAAATAAAATCGCACAGAAGCTACTCAAAAAGCCTAAAGTAAGCTACATCCATTTAGATGAAATGGGAAGCTTTATATGGCAGTATATTGACGGTGAAAAAACAGTTTATGAAATTGCAACATATGTTGATGACCATTTCGGTGAAAAAGCAAATCCGCTTTATGAAAGACTTATAAAATATTTAAAAATTTTAGAAAGCTATGGTTTTATAAATCTGGAAGAGTCATAACCACCCGTAAAACGGGTGGCTTGCACTTAGCCTATAAGGCTATTATGTTGGCGGCGCCTCAAGGCGCGCCGAAACGGTTTGCCAACCGCATAATTATTTCAGGCTGCCCCACAAGTGGGGCGGTCTTTTATTT
>JAZRPB010000038.1:0-14121 GCA_045649025.1 Clostridia bacterium
AATAATTCGTGAGCTGGCTGACGAGCTTGAAAAAATTGTAGCGAAGGATTACTGGCCTTATCCTACATATGCAGATCTTTTATTCGGTGTAAAATAATAAACTTATTGGGTGCTGGTAACAGCACCCAATGTTTTGGTTGGAGGATATATGTTAAAAAGACTTTTTGGAGGAAAAAGATTCTGGAAAACAGCATTAACCCTTGCTGTTCCTATTGCCATACAGAATTTATTAATTAGCTCCTTCGTTCTTGTTGATACATTAATGGTGAGCAGTCTCGGTGACGTAAGTCTGGCTGCGGTAGGTATGGCAGGTCAATGGAGCTGGCTTTTAAATATGCTCACATTTGGCGTATGCTCGGGTGCAGCAATCTTTTTTTCACAATACTTTGGCGAGAATAATAAAAAAGGTATAGTTCATACATATAGCGTGGCGGCAATTTCAGGCTTGTTGTTTTCAATTCTGTTTCTGTTGGTGGGTCTTTTTGCACCCGAGGCGGTTATAAAGGTATTTAACCGTGACGCTGCAGTGGTATCAGAGGGTGTTACATATTTAAAAATAGCAGTTTTTTCATATCCTGCAATTATGATTAATATGCTTATAAATATGGTGCTTCGTTCTACTCAAAGAGTAAAGCTTCCTATGTATGTTTCGGTGTTTACCACCATCTTGAATGCATTTTTGGACTACGGCTTGATATTTGGTGCATTTGGTTTACCGCAGCTGGGCGTAAAAGGTGCAGCATTGGCAACGGTAATTTCCTCGTGGAGTGGTCCTGTAATTATATTCGCAATAATGGCATTTAAGCGTGATGATATATTCTTTGCACCAATTAAGGAAATGTTTGGCTTTGATTTTGGTTTTGTAAAGGGATTTTATCGTAATGCAACGCCCGTTATACTAAATGAAACTCTGTGGGGATTAGGTACGGTTGCATACAACGTAATATTTTCCAATATGGGCTACGAATACACTGCGGCAGTTTCGATTTTAAGAACATTTGAAAATATTGCATTTACCTCTTTTGTTGGTTTAACAAACGCGGCTTGCGTGTGTATTGGTAAGAATATAGGCGGCGGCGAAATAAAAGAGGGCATAAAAAACTCAAAACGGTTTATGGTTTTAGTGCCGTTGGCGGGGCTTATTGTTGGTGTGTTTGTGGTTTCATTCCGCACGCAGCTTGTGGAAATATTTAATATGGGAAATTCAATTTCAGATAAAACACTTGTTGCCGCAAAGGCAATTATGGTAGTCTACGGAATTGAGATTGCTGTTCGCAATATTCCGTATGTTGCCATTGTTGGAATATTCCGCTCGGGCGGTGATACCAAAAAAGGTATGAAGTATGATTTAATGTGTCTTTGGTTAATTTCAATTCCTATGACAATTATTGCGTCGGTGGTGTTTAAGCTGCCGTTTGTGGCGGTGTTTGCGTGCAGTTACCTGTGCGAAGACTATTTAAAGGCAATTTTATGTATTAAGCATTTTAACTCAAACCGCTGGATAAAGCCAGTTACCGATACGGGTAAGGCAGCACTAAAGGAGTTTTTGGAGGAAGCTTAAGGTATATTTTTGATATAATATATTATTTAATGGCACAACCTTTCTTGGAGGTAAAAAGGTAATTTAGATACTCGCATATAGAATGTATTTAATAATATTTCGTGAAAAAATTAAAAAGCTTGATTTTTTGACGAAAAAATGGTATCCTATATGTATGTATTTTCCTAAGGAGAAGATTATGATAAAAGCTAATGACACTATAAAAAAGGAAACTAAATATATAGCATATTTTTGCTTGATTTTAAGTGTGCTTATGCAGGCGGTTTTTGTCCTTTTAAAGAGATGGGATTATACCGTCATATTAGGCAATTTGCTTTCATACGCTCTGTCGGTTTTGAATTTTTATTTTATGGGACTGACGGTGCAAAAAGCAGTCAGTATGGATGAAAAAGATGCAAAAAAACTTATGAAATCATCACAGGGCATTAGAAATGCAGGCGTATTTTTAATTGTTGTGATAGGCGTTGTAGCTTCGTGCTTTAACACAGCGGCTGTTATAATCCCTGTGTTTTTCCCGAGAGTTGCCGTGTCATTTCGTCCGTTTATTAAAGAGAAAAAGGAAGTGATAGATAAGTGATTAAAAAGACACGCCGTTTTATAATGGCGGATATATTCTTCATCGTTATGATGGCTTTACCAATATGCTTTGGTATAGTGCTTAAGGTTTTGACTACGCCGCCGTCAGAGGGCATAGCTATAGCAGGCGCAAGAATTTTTATGACGCTTCCTACGCCGATTCAGAATCTTCCCATTACAGAGGCGCAGGTAAACTCGTCTATAGTAATAGTGTCGGCGCTGTTTCTCTGCTTGTATCTTACGCACGGAATAAAAGACGGAGTGTGGCTTAAAAGGCATCACTTTGCAGAAATGATAGTGGAAAAAAGCACCTCGCTTGTTAAGAGCAGTATGGGTGAGTATTTCAGGTCTTTTGCGCCGTTTGTTGCGGCAATACTCGGTCTTTCGGGCTTTTCAAGTCTTCTCACGCTTTTTGGATTGTTTCCGCCGACTTCGGATATAAATATTGTAGCAGGGTGGGCAATCCTTGTATTTATACTTATAACGTATTACAAGATGAAGTGCGGACCTGTTGAGTATATTAAAAGCTTTGCAAATCCGGTTTTGATGGCGCCTTTAAATGTAATAAGTGAGATTGCGACCCCGATATCAATGGCTTTTCGTCATTACGGAAACGTTTTGTCGGGCTCGGTTATATCGGTGCTTGTGGCGGCAGGACTTCAGGGCCTTTCAAATATCATTTTCGGAGCACTTCCCGGTTTCTTGGGAGAATTCCCATTTTTGCAGGTAGGTTTGCCTGCTGTGTTATCAATCTATTTTGACATATTCAGCGGATGTTTGCAGGCATTTATTTTTGCAATGCTGACAATGCTGTATATCTCAGGAGGATTTCCTCTTGAACTATATAATGAACAAAAAATGAAAAAAGCACAAAAGCGTGCAAATTAAACGGAGGTATTTTTTATGGAAATCGCAATCAGTATTATTTTAGGATGTTGTGCATTGGGAGCAGGTCTTGCTATGATAGCGGGTATCGGCCCCGGTATCGGTGAAGGTAACGCAGTTGCAAAGGCTTGTGAGGCTATCGGCAGACAACCCGAGGCTAAAGGTGATGTAACTACAACAATGCTTATGGGTTGTGCAATTGCAGAAACAACAGGTCTTTATGCACTTGTTATCGCAATCTTGCTTTTGTTTGTTGCACCCAATATGTTTATAAATTTACTTATTAACACAATCGGTTAATAAAAAGGGGAAAAACTATGCAATCATTGGAAGTTATTTCTGTCAACTTATGGCAGATACTTATTTCACTGCTAAACCTATTGATTCTTTTTCTTCTGTTTAAGAAGTTTCTTTTTGGGCCTGTAAACAAAATGCTTGCTAAACGTCAGAGCGAGATTGATGAAAGATATGATGCTGCCGACGAGGCAAAGCGTATGGCGGAGGAAGACAGGCTTTTGTGGGATGAGAAAATCGGCACCGTAAAGGCTGAGTCCGATGAGATAATTAAAAAAGCTCAGGATAGTGCCAAAAGACAGGGCGAAACGATTGTCACAAAAGCAAAAGAGCAGGCAGACGGCATTATTCGTCAGGCTGAAACTCAGGCGCAGCTTGAGATGAAAAAGGCGGAAGAAGGCATTAAAAAAGAGATTGTAGAGGTTTCGACTGCTCTTGCCAACAAACTTTTAGAACGTGAGATAAATGTCGAGGACCACAGAGACTTGATCGATTCATTTATTGAGAAGATAGGTGATGAAGAATGAGTGAAATAAGTAACGAATACGCAAAGGCATTGTTTATGCTGGCGGTTGAAAAAGGATGCAGTAAGGATTATAAAGATGCACTCGAGACTGTATCGGGCGTGTTTGAGGAAAATCCTGTTTATAAAGATTTTCTGTCCACTTTTGCAATCCCCCTTGAAGAAAGACTTGGTGCACTTGAAGCTGCTTTTTCCGATGCAATTCCAAGAGATGTGCTGTCATTTTTAAAAATTCTTTGTGAAAAGAAGCGCATTGCCGAATTTCCGGAATGTGTCGCGCAATATATGGCGATGCACGATGAAATGGACAAGATTTCGAATGCAAAGGTCACGAGTGCTTTAGAGCTTACCGAAGAAGAGAAGAGAGCGCTTAAAGAAAAGCTTGAGAAAACAAGCGGTCATAAAATGATCATTGATTATGTTATTGATAAATCAATCTTAGGCGGATTGATTGTTGAAGCAGACGGAAAAATAATGGACTCAAGCCTTAAGAAGCATCTTAAGGAAATAAAGGATGTGATAAAAAGATGAGTGCAAGAACTGATGAGATAAGTCAGATTATAAAAGAGCAAATAAAAAATTATGAATCTAAAATAGAGATGCAGGAAACCGGAACGGTTATTCTGGTTGGCGATGGAATTGCGCGCGTTTACGGCTTAAGAGCTTGTATGGCAAGTGAGCTTTTAGAGTTTGAAGACGGAAGTATGGGTATGGCACAGAACTTAGAGAGTGAAACTGTATCCGTTGCACTTTTGTCTAATACAAATGATATTCACGAGGGCTCTTTGGTGCGCCGTACCGGAAAAGTTGTATCTGTACCGGTCGGCGATGAACTTTTGGGTAGAGTTGTGGATGCATTGGGTAACCCTATAGACGGAAAAGGTCCCATTCTTGCCACAAATACAAGACCTATTGAGTCCGAGGCACCAGGAATCATCGAAAGAAAGAGCGTATCTGTTCCGTTACAGACGGGAATTAAGGCAATAGACAGTATGATTCCTATAGGAAGAGGGCAGAGAGAGCTTATTATCGGTGATAGACAGACCGGTAAAACGGAGATTGCCATTGATACTATAATGAACCAGAAGAACACTGGTGTAATTTGTATATATGTTGCAATAGGACAGAAAAATACAGCAGTGGTTCAGCTTGCAAATGAGCTATCCAAAGCAGGCGCAATGGAATATACAATTATCGTATCAGCATCAGCGTCGGAAACTGCTCCGCTTCAGTATGTAGCACCATATTCAGGTTGTGCGATGGCAGAATATTTCATGGAGCAGGGCAAGGACGTCCTTATCATTTATGATGATTTGTCAAAGCATGCGATTGCGTACCGTGCGCTTTCGCTTCTTATAAGACGTCCGCCGGGACGTGAGGCGTATCCGGGTGATGTATTTTATCTTCATTCAAGACTGCTAGAGAGAGCAGCGTGTGTCGCTCCAGAGTACGGCGGTGGCTCAATAACAGCACTTCCTATCATTGAAACACAGGCAGGGGACGTTTCTGCATATATCCCGACAAACGTTATTTCAATAACAGACGGACAGATATTCTTAGAGACAGAGCTTTTCCATGCGGGCATTATGCCGGCTATCAATCCCGGTATTTCAGTAAGCCGTGTTGGTGGTGCTGCTCAGCTTAAGGCGATGAAAAAGGTATCTGGTGAGCTTAAGCTTTTGTATGCTCAGTACCGTGAGCTTCAGGCATTTTCACAGTTCGGTAGTGATCTTGATGAAGACACTAAAAACCGTCTTGCGCTTGGTGAACGAATTGTTGAGGTGTTAAAACAAAAGAGAAATGCACCTGTGAGGGTAGGTTGTCAGGTTGCTATCGTATATGCCGTTGTAAACGGGTATTTAAATGATGTTCCGGTTAGGAATGTGTCTGATTACGAGCAAAGACTTTTCGAACTTCTTGAAGCGGATTATAATAATCTGTTGGAGAGATTTGAAAATAATTTCTGCGATGATGCGGATATTTCTATGCTTAAAAAAGCGCTCGATGAGATGAAGGAGTGATTTGATGGGCGTAGATATTAAAAGCTTAAAAAATCGCATTAAGAGCGTGGACTCGACTTTGCACCTTACCAAGGCTATGGGCCTTGTTGCATCTGCAAAAATTCGCAGCGCAACAATTGCGATGGGGAAAAGCAGAGAGTATGCCACAGCGCTTTCAGATACCGTCTCAATGCTTGCTTCTAGTAAATCATGCGAAAAAAGCGAATATATGAAAAGTGGCGAAGAAGGCAAAGTGTGCCTTATAGCCATAGCAGGAGACAGAGGCTTAGCAGGCGGATATAACTCAAACATTTTTAAGGCGGTAGAGTCGCAAAATGCAGATAGAATTATTCCAATAGGCAAAAGGGCCAGCGATAAATTTGGTAGCGAGCAGGTTAAGGTGGAAACCTTTTCTTATGATGATGCTATCGGTCTTGCCAAAGAGCTTTGTGAAGAGTTTAAAAACGGAAAGTATGAAAAGATTGGAATTGTTTCAACCAAATACATTTCTATGATGACGCAGAGCGAGGGAACAGAGTGGATTTTACCGATTAGCAAAACAGAGAAAAAATCAAAAGCTGATATAATTTATGAACCGGATGAGAGGACTGTTTTAGAAGCGGTAATTGAAGAGTATGTTGCAGGAAAAATAGTTGCTGCTGCAAAAGAAAGCTTTGCCTGTGAAGTGGTTGCAAGACGTTTTGCTATGGATAATGCCGGCAAAAATGCGGGCGAGATGATTGATAATCTTAAGCTTGAGTATAACCGTGCAAGACAGGGTGCAATCACACAGGAAATTACAGAAATTGTTGCCGGAAGCGGCATGTAAGGAGACAGGAATATGTTAGATTTAGCAAAAGGCAGTGTTTTGCAGGTTGTAGGACCTGTTGTTGACATTCGTTTTGACGAAGGAAATATACCTGCTATATACAATGCACTTACTATGGAGATAGGCGATAAAACTCTTACGGTAGAGGTTGCGCAGCATATCGGAGATAACACAGTAAGATGTATTGCTATGGCATCTACCGACGGCTTGACAAGAGGAACGCCTGTTACTGATACAGGCAAGGCTATAAGTGTGCCCGTCGGCAGAAAAACACTAGGAAGAATTTTTAATGTTTTAGGTGACCCCGTTGATAACAAACCAGCTCCGGAGGATACTCCCAAATGGGATATTCATCGTCAGGCTCCCGAATATTCGGAGCTTTCTACATCAACAGAGATTTTAGAAACCGGTATTAAAGTAATTGACCTTATCTGCCCGTATTCAAAAGGTGGAAAGATTGGTCTTTTCGGCGGTGCAGGTGTAGGTAAGACTGTGCTTATTATGGAGCTTATCAACAATATCGCAAAAGAGCATGGTGGACTTTCCGTATTTACGGGCGTTGGAGAGCGTACAAGAGAGGGTAACGACCTTTACAACGAAATGATGGAATCGGGTGTTTTGTCAAATACAACTTTAGTGTACGGACAGATGAACGAGCCACCGGGTGCGAGAATGAGAGTTGGCCTTTCAGGACTTACAATGGCAGAATACTTCCGTGAAGAAGAGGGTCAGGATGTACTTTTGTTCATTGATAACATCTTTAGATTTACACAGGCTGGTTCTGAGGTTTCGGCGCTTTTGGGAAGAATGCCGTCAGCCGTTGGCTATCAGCCTACGCTGGCGAACGAGATGGGTATGCTTCAGGAGCGAATTACATCTACAAAAAAGGGTTCAATCACATCTATTCAGGCAGTATATGTTCCGGCTGACGACTTAACTGACCCTGCGCCGGCCACAACATTTGCACACCTTGATGCGACAACCGTTCTTTCAAGAAACATCGCATCGCAGGGTATTTATCCTGCAGTTGACCCGCTTGAATCAACAAGCCGTATTCTTTCGGCAGATGTTTTGGGCGAGGAGCATTACAGCGTTGCGCGTGAGGTTCAAAGGATTCTCCAGAGATATCAGGAGCTTATGGATATTATTGCGATTATGGGTATGGATGAACTTTCTGAAGAAGATAAATTGCTCGTTCAAAGAGCAAGAAAGATTCAGAGATTTCTATCTCAGCCTTTCCATGTATCTGAAAAATTCATTGGTATCTCGGGTGTATATGTTCCGCTTTCTGAGACAATCAGAGGATTTAAGGAAATTATTGAGGGCAAGCACGACGATTTGCCCGAGTCGGCATTTTTGTTTGTAGGAACTATAGATGAAGCGGTCGAAAAGGCGAAAAAGGTGATATAATGAAAACATTTAAATTTGTTATTTCAACACCTGACGGCAATTTGTATGAAGGTGATATAGTAAAAATATCACTTCGGGGAGCAGAGGGTGACCTTGCGATAATGGCAAACCATACTCCGTTTGTAACCTCGGTAAAGCCGTGCAGTTCGCATATTGAGCTCGAAGACGGAACAATAAAAACTTTTAATGCACAAAGAGGCCTTTTAAGTGTATCACAGGAGAAAGTTACGTTTATGTCGGGCAGTGCAAAATGGGCATGATTTAAATTGTATGGTCTTTATATAATAATCGAAAAGCACTTTCAGTAATACTAAAAAGTAGGTTAGAGAGATTTTTTGGTTCTAACACAACATAACCTTGTCACCCAAGCGGTTTGCATCTAAACCTTATGTGTCGCAATTACTAAAAAACACTGGCATCTGGATTATACAGTCTTTATATAAATATAAAAAGGAGATAAAATACTATGAAAAGCAAAAGAAAAATGGGCGACCGACGTGACGGAAGGCTGTTGAGAAAAGTTGATGCAATGCACTTTCTTATGCCCCTTATTTATCCAAACAGATGCGATAACGAAGCATTTATTTCTGAAAGAATAGACTTAACCAATATAAATAAATATCTTGAAAAGAAAAATGCAACCAACCCCGAATATAAATATAATTTATTTCAGGTTATTGTATCGGCAGTGTTAAAAACCATAACGCTGCGTCCGAAAATGAATATATTTATAGCAAACAAGAATATGTATCAAAGAAACGAGGTCAGTGCCGCTTTTGTTATAAAGAAGGTGTTTGAGGATAATTCCGAGGAGGGTATGGCATTTATTCATTCAAAGGAAAGCGACACAATCGAGGACGTGCATAATGATATTTATAGGCAGGTAAACCGTTGCAGAAAAGAAAAAAAGCAAGACAGCACCGTTGAGGTTATGGAGCTTTTTAATAAACTTCCGAGGTTTATTTCAAAAGCGGCAGTGAGCTTTGTGTGTTATTTAGATAAAATAGGAAAAGTACCAAAGTCGTTTGTTTCAACCGACCCGTACTATTCGTCGGTTGTTATATCAAATCTTGGTTCAATAAAGCTAAAATGCGGATATCATCATTTAACAAACTGGGGAACAACCTCGGTGTTCCTTGTTATAGGCGAAAAGAAAATACGTCCGTTTTATGATGAAAATGGCAATGTAACAATGAAAGACAGCGTAGATATAGGACTTACAGTAGACGAAAGAATTGCTGACGGATACTATTTTTCAAAAACCGTCAAATTACTCAAAAAACTGTTAGAAAATCCCGAATTGCTTGAAAATGCATTCGGAGAAGAGGTGGACTATGAATAACGTTGGTGCAAAAACTCCGTGGAAAGACCATATGGGCGACGTGCCTATGCATATAGACTATTTTGATGGCTCAATGTATGAAGCGGTTGAAAAAATAGCACAGAAATACCCTAATAATATTGCATTTGATTTTATGGGACGCTCAACCACATATGCAAAATTGATAGAGCAGATACAAAGATGTGCAAAAGCATTAAAAACAATAGGTGTAAGAGAAAAGGATAAGGTAACAATCGCAATGCCAAACTGTCCACAGGCAATTTATATGTTCTATGCTATAAATCTTGTGGGCGGTATTGCAAATATGATTCATCCTCTTTCAGCAGAGAAGGAAATTGAATTTTATCTTAATCAATCGGGCAGTGTTACAGCAATAACACTCGACCAATTCTACGGAAAATTTGAAAGAATAAGACACAACACAAGCGTTGTTAATATTATAATTGCAAGTGTTAAGGACGAGCTTTCAAAGCCTATAAAGGCAGGTTATATGCTCACAGAGGGACGAAAAATACAAAAAATTCCCCAAGACGCACCAATCATAAGATGGAACGACTTTTTAAAACTTGATAAATCCTGCTTCTATAACTACAAGGTAAAAAGAAGCAAGGATGATGCCGCAGTTATTTTGTATTCAGGAGGTACAACAGGCACAAATAAGGGCATAGTTTTAACAAATGGAAACTTCAATGCCTTGGGTGAACAGGTAATTGCCGCAAACCAAATGTTCAGGGTGGGCGATAAAATGCTTGCTGCAATGCCTCTTTTCCACGGTTTTGGACTTGGAGTGTGTATCCACACAATGCTCTCGAGCGGCGGCAGATGTATTCTTGTTCCACGCTTTACGCCAAAGAGCTATGCAAAGCTTATTATAAAATATAAATGTAACTTTATTGCGGGTGTGCCAACATTATATGAGGCACTTTTAAGGCTCGATTTTATGGAAAAAGCAGATTTAAGCTCGCTAAAGGGTGTGTTCTCGGGCGGAGATTCGCTTTCTGTTGAGCTTAAAAAGAAGCTCGATAAGTTTTTATACGACCATAAAAGTATGGTACAGGTGCGTGAGGGCTACGGCACAACCGAAACAGTTACCGCCTGTTGCTTAACGCCTGCAACAATGTATAAACAGGGAAGTATAGGAATACCGTTCCCCGATACATATATAAAAATTGTAAAGCCCGATACCGACGAGGAATTGCCGTATGGCGAGGAGGGTGAAATTCTTTTGGCAGGGCCTACGGTTATGAAGGAATATATGAACCATCCCGATGAAACTGCAAACACCTTAAGAGTACACGCAGACGGACTTACGTGGGTGTATACGGGTGATTTGGGATATATGGATAACGAGGGCTTTATATACTTTAAGGGCAGAGCAAAGAGAATGATTATAACCTCGGGCTATAATGTGTATCCAGGGCAGATAGAGAATATTTTAGATGCACACGAATGTGTGCAAATGAGCTGTGTTATTGGTGTGCCCGACGAGTACAAAATGCAGAAGATAAAGGCATTTGTAAAGCTTGTGCCTGGTGTTATGGCAAGTGAGAGTGTGAAGAATGCATTAATGGAATATTGCTCAAAGCATATTGCAAAGTATTCTATGCCTTATGATATAGAGTTTAGAGAAGATATGCCAAAAACCCTTGTAGGAAAGGTGGCATACCGTCAGCTTGAGGAGGAGGAGCTAAAGAAAACAGAGGCTTTGGAGAAAGAAAAGGTGTTGGTTTAGTGAAAAGAACAAAATTAAAGGACAGAGAGCTTCCAAACTACACAAGAGGCGAGGAAATAATGAATATGGTAACGCATATTGCGGGCGGCGGACTTGCAATTGCTATGCTTGCGTTGTGCGTTATTTTCTCTGCAATAAAGGGTGATGCGTGGGCGGTTGTATCAAGTGCAATTTACGGCTTCACCATGGTTTTACTCTACACCATTTCAAGCACATATCACGGCTTAAGGGTTGGTACAGGCAAAAAGGTGATGAGAATTTTAGACCATTGCACCATATTTTTGCTGATTTCAGGAACATACACACCAATACTTCTTGCAGGAATACGTCCGTTATATCCTGTGACTGCGTGGGTGATTTTTGGTATACAGTGGGGCATAACCGCACTTTGTGCAACACTTAACGCAATTGATTTAAAGAAATATTCAAAAATATCAATGGCAGCATATATTGCACTTGGCTGGTGTGTGGTTATTATCTTGAAAAAAACAATAGAGGTTATAACAATTGCAGGCTTTTTGTATCTTCTTGCGGGAGGTATTATGTACACAATCGGAGCAGTGTTGTATGGAGTGGGTAAAAAGAAAAAGTTTATTCATTCTGTGTTCCACATTTTTGTGGTGCTTGCATCAATACTTCAGTTTATAGCAATATTTTTCTATATTGTGTTGTAACACAAAAAGGGGATGTTTTTTTAAACATTTCCTTTTGTTTTTTATTACCAAAGCTACCTAAAATAACCCTCTACAAAATTGTATAAAATATTTTTCAAATTTTGTACAAGTTTTTTTGCAAAAACAGTAGAAATTTTTTTTGTTTTGATATATAATATATAAGATAGGATAATTATGCGTATAAGTAAAATAAAATGAGAGGCGGAAAACGAATATGGACGAGCTTTTAAAACTTTTGGAAAAGGAAAAGAATATGGTATCACGAGCCAGATTTGCTCGTATTTTAGGTATAAGCGAAGAAGAAGTATCGCAAAAAATAGACGCTCTTGAAAGTGATGGCGTAATTGCAGGCTATAAAACTCTCATTAACTGGGAAAAAACTGACCGCGAGGTTGTTAATGCTCTTATAGAATTAAAGGTAACACCGCAAAAAGGCGGCGGTTTTGATATGATTGCAGATAAAATATACGGCTATCCGCAGGTTAAATCGTTGTATCTTATGAGCGGTGCATATGATTTGGCTGTCACATTAGAGGGCAACACAATGCAAGAGGTTGCAATGTTTGTTGCACAAAAGCTTGCACCAATGGATGAGGTGCTTTCAACTGCAACACATTTTGTATTAAAGAAGTATAAGGAGGAGGGGATTGTGTTTGAAGATGATGACCAACACGATGCCCGACAAATGGTTATATGATAGATTTAGATAAATTGGTTAACACAACAGTTGATGGATTGCCGCCTTCAGGCATAAGAAAATTTTTTGATATTGCCGCAGAAATGAAGGACGCAATTTCTCTTGGCGTTGGTGAGCCTGATTTTAACACCCCATGGCAAATTCGTGAGGCGGGTATTTATTCATTAAAAAAAGGTCAAACCTTTTATACGGCAAATGCAGGTCTTATGGAATTAAGAAGCGAAATCTGTAACTATATGCAACGTAAATATAACGTAAGCTATAATGCAAGAGGTGAGGTGCTTGTAACGGTTGGCGGCTCCGAGGCAATAGACGCAATGATAAGATGTGTTGTAAACCCTGGTGATGAAGTTTTAATTCCCGAGCCGAGCTTTGTGTGCTATTCGCCGTTGACTATTATGGCAGGCGGTGTACCTGTTCCTATTGTTACAAAGGAAGATGACGATTTCAGACTTCTGCCCGAGCAATTAAAGGAAAAGATAACCGAAAAAACAAAGCTTTTGATTTTACCATATCCCAACAACCCCACAGGCGGAGTTATGTCGAAAAAGGATTTGGAAAATATTGCCAAGGTTTTAAGAGATACAAATATATTGGTGCTTTCCGATGAAATATATGCAGAATTAAGATATGGCGAGGAAAAGCACACACCATTCTCTGCAATAGAGGGAATGAAGGAAAGAACAGTTGTTGTAAACGGTTTTTCAAAGGCATTTGCCATGACGGGCTGGCGACTTGGCTACGCAGTAGGACCTCAAAGAATAATAGGACTTATGACAAAGGTTCATCAGTTTGGAATAATGTCGTCGCCCACCACAAGCCAATATGCAGCCATTGAAGCATTAAGAAGCTGTGATGACGATGTGGAAAATATGGTTAATGAGTATAACAACCGCCGTCGTTTTATTGTTGATAGCTTTAGAAATATGGGCTTATCCTGTTTTGAGCCTTTAGGTGCATTTTATGTGTTCCCCTGTATAAAATCAACAGGTATGACATCTTTGGAGTTTTGCGAAACCTTACTTAAAGAGGAGAAGGTTGCAGTAGTGCCTGGCAACGCATTCGGTGAAAGCGGCGAGGGCTTTATAAGAATTTCTTACTGCTATTCTATTAACCATATAACTGAAGCTTTAGAGCGAATGAAAGCATTCCTTCAGGAGCTTAAAGAAGGTAAAATTTAATGGATAAAGTTTTCTTAAAGAAAATTGAAAATTATAATATAGAGGAACTAAAAGCGATTTACAGCGAGATATTTGATGAAATAGACTTGAAGTCTAAAATCAAAAATGGTATGACTGTAGTTATAAAACCTAACTTAGTTATTAAAGCTAAGCCCGAAAGCGGTATAATTACTCACCCCTTCGTTGTGGCGGCTATTGGTATTCTTATTAAAGAGATGGGCGCTAAGGTACTTATTGCCGAAAGCAGCGGCGGTCCCTTTACTTCTTCAACCTGCAAAATGATATTCTCTGGTGCAGGCTATAAGGATATAGCGGAAAAATACGGCTTTACCCTTTATACCGATGCAGAGCATAGCGTGGTATCAATAAAGAATCCTCTTATATGCAGTGAGCTTTCTGTTATTAAGCCTTATATAA
>JAZRPB010000039.1:0-34025 GCA_045649025.1 Clostridia bacterium
AGCTTTGAATACTGATTCTTCATATCAATACCAAAATGCTCTTTCATAATTCGCACGGCATCTTGGTTTATCTGTGGCTTTGTTTCTGTTCCTGCAGAATAGCAGTCAAAATTCTCTGATAGATACACTTTTCCAAAGGCCTCTGCCATTTGACTTCGGCAGGAATTATGTACGCATATAAAGGCTATTTTAGTTTTTGACATGGAAAGGACACCTTTCTTCAATACATTGATTATTCAGCTTGGGACGAGAGCAAATGATTTTGTCAAGCTCCATATGCACGCCAAGATTTTCGGCGGTAAAGGCTACTGCTTCGGTTATTGCTATGTAAGAATCTCTTTTACAGCAACGGGGACCGCCGTTTTTGCCGATTGCAGTGAGTGCACGTCCTGTCATTTGATTTGATAGTCCCCAAGCCTCTTTTGCAAGCGGTGTGGACTTTGTTATAATCGACATATACATTCCTGTGCTGATGCCTGCACCGCACGCGCCCCAAAATCCGCAGGCTCCGCCGGGAACTTGTTTTCCTCTTGCATACATTTCAGAAAGTGCGGACGGCAAATCAATCTCTCCGCCTGCGTTTTTGTATGCAGTAAGAAGTGATGCTCCTACCATTACATGATGTTCGGGACCGTGCATATGGCAAAAGTCCATTGACATCATTTTTTCTAAAATCTCAATAGGATTTTTGGACTTTTCATTTAAAGCTATCGCAATAATTTCATCCATTCCGCTTGTGTGGCATTCACTGCAAACGAAATGTCCATTTACGCATCTTGTTTTGCTGTTTTCTTTCTTGTGGCAAATCACACACTCCATCATTGTATCTGTTTCCAGATATTCAAGCGGTGCTTTGCAAATTAAACATTCTTCGTTCATTCTTCCACCTCATACGGCCAGTCAATAATACCGCCAAATTCTTTGATATTGGTGTAGCCAAGTTTTGCAAGGCTTTCGGCTGCGATTTTACTTCTCCTACCCGACCTGCAATATACAAGTATCTGTGCATCCTTGTCGGTTAGCATTTCCTCTGCCTTATTTTCAATTTCTGTATATGGAATTAAGATTGCACTGGGGATATGACCTTCGTCAAACTCGTCTTGCTCTCTTACATCAAGGATAACATACTCCTTACCGCTATCCATTATCTTTTTAGCTTCCTCTGCTGTGATTTGTTCATACATTGCTTTTTCTCCTTTTTCGCTGACTAATATTGCGGTCGGTCCATCTGCTCCGCCGATAATTCCGATGCTTTTATCTTCTCCGCAAGCGGTAAGGAAAATGCAGAGCAAAAGCGATATAATACATAATACTTTCTTCATAAGATTTTCCTCTTCATATTCCCCAAATCATTGAAGTAACATTATACGCAGTAACTATCAACAAGAATAATCCTAACAGCAAAAAAGAAATTGCTGTGTTTTTTTGTTGTTTGTCCTTATATTCTTTTGATGTTATAAACAATGTTATTGCTAAACTAACGAACATTATCGGCATCGTAATATCAGTTGAAAGAGCTTTGGTTAATCCTAATATTCCAAAGGCTACTGTTAATGCCGAGAAAAAAAGTTTTAAGTTTTTCATATAGCATCTCTCCAAATTAAAGTTTTTACATCATTTTTTCGGCTGATAAAGTCCTACTGTTTCTCTATTCCTATACTCATGCTTTTCGTAATAGCCAATTAAAGTGCCGTCATCATCACGAAGAGCAACCATATACACATCTTTATTTTCCTCGTCATTGCGATAGGTAACCATCAAGTTTTAAGTGAATTGTAATACACAAAATAACTTTTGGGTCATCTTGAAGAGAGAACTCTTTTATCTCTATATGGTCAATCAAATAATTGAAAAACACCTTTAATTGCTCTCTTAACAACTCTTGAAAGTCTTTATAGTATAACAAAAACTTATTGATATTTCAACAAGCCGGATAAATTCAAAACATTAATATGATTTCTTTCATCCTGCTCATTTCTTTATGCAAGTACAAAACACATCTTGATTTTGTTCAAGATGTGTTTTGTAGTTCTATGTTAATTAACTGATAGTTTCTGTTAGTTGGGAATAAAATTTTATTTCCTAATGATAAGATTTTAACATTATGTATTTATAGCGATTTTATATAATCTTCCATATTGACTGTAACTTTATTTTTTCTTGCTTCTTCCGCAGCAAAGCAGATTAAATGGCTCATACAAGAATCAGCAACATTGGAAATAGAATTGGAAGGATTGTTATTTGCAATGTATTCATACAAATCCTCCATAATTCCCATGTCTCCACCTCCATGTCCACCAGCTATTGTTTGGTCGATTACTGTATCAGACTGATAAACATCCCTGATTGTTCCGCTCTTAAAATCATAAAACTGCATACTTTGGTTTTCCATATCCAGTCTCAATTCACCATTTGTTCCCATAATGGTGGTGGTTCTACCACCTTTATTGAATCCAGACATTACAAGTGTAGCAATCTTATCTTCTCCAAAACGAATATTAACAACCTGATGGTCAACCACGTCATTGTCACATTGAAAAACACATCTGCCATAAGGAGAGGTTTTTAGTTTTTCATATACCTCTTCGTCGGTTGGATTGAATTTTTCTGCAACAATTGATCTAAAATGCTGTACCTCTGCAGTATCTGTTTTATAAACTTTAGGAGCATAATAATAGCAGGTTTCACTATGAGGACAACCATCAAGACACCTTTGAGGTGCACCTTCTGGTTTTTTATCTTTTGTAAAGTATGAGAGCATTCCAAAAGACTGCACTTCCATACACTTCTCGTTGGTAAGCCATTGTAGTAAATCTGTATCATGACAACACTTTGCCAAAATCATTGGCGTTGATTCAGATTCCTTTCTCCAATTACCTCTTACAAAGCTGTGACTCATATGAATATTACCAACACACTCTGTATGGGTAATATTTTTTATATCTCCAACATTTCCCTCATCTATAAACTTCTTGACTGCCTTATAGAAAGGAGTATATCTTAAAACGTGACAAACAACAACTTTTACACCGTTTTTTTGTGCACTTTCTGCAATTTGATAACATTCTTCTGGTGTAGGTGCCACTGGTTTTTCCAGAAGAATATCATACTTCTTCTCGATTGCCTTCATTGCAGGTTCATAATGCATTTTATCTTGTGTGCATATCATAGCAATATCCGATAATTTAGGAAGTTCCAAAATCTCTTCCCAGCTTTCAAAACACATTTCGTCGGGAATATTATATTTTTCCTTTAAATAATCTCTTTTTTCCTTTACAGGCTCAGCAATACCTACAAGAACAAACTGTTCAGGATGATTATCCAGATACTTTAAATAGCTGCTTCCTCTATCTCCTCCTCCAATAATAATTAAAGACAATTGTTTCATTTTTTCTCCACATTCCTTTCGTGTTAGTATATATTGATATTCTTTATTTTTATCTTAATAAGCAATATAATATTTAAATAAAAACCTTTTTTGTAGAGGTGTATTGCAAAAGCAATCGTTATTCTTTTACACCTCATCCGAGTTGCTTCGCAACCCACCTTCCCCTCAAAGAGAAGGCTTTTGGTTTTCGCCAAATTTCTACATTCTTTACTAAGTTCGCATTAAATCTCAACCAAAAAATTATATTTCAAAGGGATACTTTAAGTTGATTTTATTTCTGATATAGTCCATTTGTTTTAAGATTCTTATACTTTCTGACATTGGCATAATATCGCTTTGAAGCTTGCCATCTTGAATGCAATTGCAAGCCTCTATAATTTCTTCTTCAAAGCCATTGCCTATATATGGTCTTACAATTCGTTTTTCATTATTATTTACATTAACAATAATCTCCTGTGCGCCATAAAACTGCGGCAATGTGATATACCCTTTCGTTCCAAAGATGCACCCTGTGGCAGGTTTTTTCACATTTAAAGCGGATGAAACCGATGCAATAGAACCATTTGCATATTTCATTAGAATATTTGTGTGACAATCTACACCATAACTAACATCTGCAATTGAACAGATATCCTCCACGTTGTCACCCAAAAAAATTGCTGCAAAATTCAATCCGTAAACGCCCACATCCAAAAGTGAGCCGCCCGCCAAGTCATTGCAATAAACTTTTATTTTTTTATCATAACCAAGGGAGTAGCAAAAATCAGCACTAACACCCCTTATTTCACCTATTTCACCACTGTTTGCTATCAAAACAGCTTCCCTAATTGCAGGCAAGAATCTCGTCCACATTGCCTCCATTAAGAAAACACCGTTTTGGGTTGCACATTCTGTAAGTTCAATAGCTTCCTTTGCATTAACACATACTGGTTTTTCACACAAAACATGCTTTTTAGCATTAAGAAAAATTTTAGCACAAGGTTTGTGCATAGGATGCGGTGTAGCAATATAAACAGCATCAACAAGATCTGATTTTGCCATTTCTTCATAACCAACAAATATATTTTTTATATTATGTCTGTGCGCAAATTCCCTGCCTCTTTCCTCGTTACGTGAGGCAACTGAAGTAAGATGTGCTCCTTCAACATTTTTTATTGCCTCGGCAAATTTGTTTGCTATTTTACCAGCTCCAACAATTCCCCATTTGATTGTTTTTTTCATTGTTATTTGCCCCATTCTACATTATTCAGCAAAACAAACGACAACATTCATTCCGATAAATTAATGCACTCATATAAGGCGTTACGCATTTCATTTTGGATTTTTACATCCCAATTGTGTATATGTTGGAAGTATGTAAGCGAAAGCTTGTTTTTAGTATCAACCATCGAAAATCCTCCTGCAGCTCCATCCCAGCCAAATTCGCCAATAGGACTTATAGAACCGCTTGTTGATTTGTCTATATGTGTACGAACTCCCAATCCGTATCCATATCCTGGTCTTAACTGTGCAAAATCATCACATTGCTTTTCATTTAAATGGTTTGTTCCCATTAGTTCAACAGTTGTAGGTGCAAGAATCGTATTGCCATTTTTAGCTGTTCCGCCACAGGCAAGAGCATCAAGAAATATAGCATAGTCTTCTGTACAGGATGTAAGACCTGCACCACCGCTTTCATATTCCGTTGAGAAAATGTATTCACACTCCAATGGCAGTCTTTTTGGTTCTCCATTAGTATCATAAGTATATCTTGCAGCCATTCTCGCAAGTTGTGTATTGTCGCTTGGAACTCCAAAAAATGTGTTTTTCATACCAAGTGGTTCAAAAATATGGCTCTTCATATATGATCCAAGGCTTTGACCTGACCATATTTCTATTAAAGCACCAAGCACATCATGACAAAGACTGTATCTAAATCTTGTTCCAGGTTCAAATCCCAAAGTTTTTTGTGACATTGCTGCCACAAGCTCACGTGTGCTTGTTTCCCCTCTGCTCAATGCAGAATTTATAGCATCATCTGATAATACATAGTCAAGACCTGCACTCATTGTAAACAAATCTTTTATTGTGATTTGATTTTTTGCGTAGCCATCTTGACTGTTTTTTGTACCTTCTCCAATAACACCACCTGTTGTGATTTGTGCAGCATTCTTAAGATCAAGTTCATCGTAAGAAATTTTCATCTTCTTAAATTCACTCATATATTTTGAAACAGGATCATTCATTTGATATTTTCCTTGTTCAAAAAGCTGCAATGCTGCGGTACAGGTGAGCATTTTTGTCATTGAAAATATAAGGTATAATTCATCACCATCTATTTTTTTGTTATTTTCAATATCTCTCATTCCCGCAAAGTATCTAAAGAGCATTTTATGATCTTGATAAACAATACAGTCCAGTCCGGGAGTTTTATATTCTTGAACAAACTTGTCCATACAGTTCTTAAGTTTAGTAAAATCCATTTTGAATTAACCTCCTACATCATTTTCATATTCTGTGTGTTAAATTTAAACTTCTTTTAGCATATATATCCATATTGGATTATATTGAATCTCTTGTATTTAAAAGCTACCCACAAACCAAAGTTTTTTGTTGTAGAAAACTTTTTTGAGATTTTCCATATTTGAGTTAATCTTCACATCTGGAAACATCATTATGTTTTCAGCAGAATATCTGCCAAGAATTGCCGATGAGAAACTGTTTATTGTCATCTCTATATCAGGGGTACCGCCACGCACTACTTTGGTTTCTTTTCCAAATTCTACTGTAAATGTGTCGTTATTCCATGGTGCGTATTTATCGTTGTCAATTTTAATACACACCTTTCCTTCTCCTCTGTATGCAGCAAGCTTTAGTATTTCTTCTGCATCAACAATTCTTGTTGTGTATTTATTGGCTACTTTTCGTTCTGTGTTTCTTTTGCCCCAACCGCCAGTTGAATTCACAAACGCTGAAATATCTGTGTCGACTGGCAAATATATTTCAATAAAATCACAATACGCTTTCTGAATTTCAAAGTATGAAAGTATTCCTCTTAATCCCACAAAGTCTGAAAACCACAAGGAATTTACAACTAAATCTTGAGGTCTATCATCATTTTGCTTTACTGTGTAGTTCATGTATGCATCTGCAACGCCCTCTGAATTGTAATGAACATAGGGATTACCATTAGACACATAGGGTTTACAGTTCTTAAAAAATTGCTCCCAATCCTTATCTGGCATAAGATTTCTGTGTGTAGCAAAATCATAAAAAACTTTTTTTATGTCTTCCTGCATTTTTTCCGTTCCATCATAATACTTAACTACTCCGTCTTTATATATTCCAAGTTTTTCAGCAGGAACTTTCCATAATGCGTACTGACTGCTTACATCATATCCAAACTGTCTGTAGTAACTCTCCTCGAAAGGATTAAGATGTGAAATAAACTGTTTCTTTTCACGCATTATTTCAAATGATCTTTTATAAATTTCTTTTATAGCACCTCTGTATGGTGCATTATAATCTGCAATTACGCCACCTATGCCTGACATTTTACATAGATTTCCGTCAAAAAAGACGTTTAATGCGTGAGATTCTAGTGCTCCATATAGCTTTCCGTCATAAAACGCTCCAATACGAAAGAAATCCTTTTTCCGTCTTGCGTCTTTTTCAACAAGTTCTTTTTTATATTCTTCTTCGTTTTCAAGTGCAGGATTTTTACTCCTAAACATACAGCTACAAAGTTTTTTAAATTCAACTACACTTTCTCCATAGAATTCTCTAACTTCATAATTTGACTCAGCCATTATATAAACTCTCCTTTTTTATAGATTTGTTTTAAGTAAAAATTAAAATTATTTAATTCAAAATCAATCATAGGATGTTATTACGAACAATAACTTCCGATAATGCTTTTGCCATAGATGCAAAACCAAAATCTGTTGGATGAACATTATCCACTGTTCCTGAATCTTTGCAAAGTTCAGTCAGTGCCTTTCCGTCTAGAAAATATACATTTTCATCACCTGCCGAAACTGCATTATTATATGTGGTTTGTATTATATTTCGTCTGATCTCTTCTTCTTGAGTTAAGAAATGTTTAGGACGCGACATCATTATAACAGGTATGGAAGGATGTTGTTCTCTTATAGTTTTAAACATCTTCTCGTGAGTTTTTTCTAAATGCTCAACCGTAGCGTTATAATCATAATCATAAACGAAAACAGACATATCCTGATTTTTGATATATTCAGCTATTGCATCCTCTGCCAATGCACTTCCTGAAAATCCTAAATTTATGTAGTCGCAATTAAAATTTCTGGAAACAATTGCCTGATAGCTCATACCGGGTCTTGATGCACATCCCCCCTGCGTGATGGAAGAACCATAATATACAACAGGTTTTTCTATTTTATACGGTTTGGGTTCTTCTAACAAGCAACCGTCTTTTACACCTATGTATAATTTTTTAATACCTGAATACAAAGGAAAATTTATGGTTATCTGTCTTGGTAGAGCTTCCCCTAATTCAATTAATCCTTCATACTTGTCTTCTATATTAAACGGAGGCACAAACGTTTTTATATATTGATTGTCTGCATATAAATCAAATCCTATAGAGCCTGCTAATGCAAAATGAGACATTTTCATTAAATTATCCATCAAAGCATTAATAGCTATATACGGACTATCTGTAAGAAATCTGACTCTTCCGCCCGAGGTATGTGTATGAAGACAATATACTTCTTCACTAACATTTTTTGCAATGTTCTCCGGCACACGCCTGTACTTACCATTTTCTTTAAAAACCCCATATATTTTAAAAGGTCCATCATCAACTGTATGAAACCGAATGTCATTCTTGTCGATTTTGGTGTCAATAAAAAAGTTTTTATCTACCGTTGATATATTAACCATATTATTACACCTCCATATATTTTGTAATCATTCAGGTTATAAGGAGTGCATAATCCATACGTTACTCATTTTTAATAATTTTTTCCCTTTTTCTTATCATTTCAACAATATTCCACAACTTATGTGTGAATACGCAAGGATCTTGGATTTTCTTACCAAGATATTATATCATAATTATCAAAAAATTGCAAGATATTTTTAAGTTATTTTACAACAAAAGTGACTATGCGTAATACACAGGCACAAAATTATTTATGATTTGTATATGAAATTATTATACAATATAAAACATAAAATGGTAATTAATAGCACTTTAACATATTTAATAGAAAAACTACAATTTTTTTTGTAAAAGATTTCAGCATATATTGTATTGACACGGTTTTTTTATTATGCTATAATAGTGTATAGTTAAAAATATTTAATTTACAGGGCAGTTGAGATGTGAAAATATCTGCTGCCAAAAATTTTTAAATAAGTTTGTTAAAAATTTAACAAACTTATTTAAAAAACCTAACAATGAAAGAAAAAAAGGAGTGTTTGTATTGAGTAAGGCAACCATTATAGGTGCAGGTAGCGTTGGTGCCACAGTGGCATACACAATGGCTTTAAATGCAATTGTATCTGAAATTGTAATTATTGATATCAACAAAGAAAAAGCATTTGGCGAAGCAATGGATATTGGTCAGGGTGCACCGTTCGGTTCACCTGTAACAATATATTCGGGTGATTATGAAGATGCGGCAGGCTCTGATATTGTTGTTATAACATCAGGTCTGGCAAGAAAACCCGGTCAATCAAGACTTGATCTGGCACAGGCAAATGTTGATGTAATAAAATCAATTACACCAAATATAGTAAAATATGCTCCCGAAGCAGTATATGTGCTTGTGAGCAACCCTGTTGATGTTTTAACATATGTATTCCATAAAATTTCAGGCATTCCCGAAGAGAGAATTATCGGTAGCGGTACTATACTTGACACTTCAAGAGTACGTTCAAGAATTGCCGACCACTTCAAGATAAGTCAAAAGAGTGTTCACGCATATGTATTTGGCGAACACGGCGACAGTGCATTTGTTCCGTGGTCACTTGCAACAATTGCAAGCTTACCTATTGCAGATTTTGAAAACTCAATTGATGCAGATTTCCGTAAGGAAATAGGCGATTTGAATTACGAAGAAATTGTAAACTACACAAAAACAGCAGGTGCAACCGTTATAGCAAACAAGGGTGCAACATTTTATGCGGTATCTATTGCAACATGTCATATATGCAAGTGCCTGCTTGGAAGTAACGATACAATTCTTACTGTATCTACAATGATGCATGGTGAATTTGGTATAGAGGACGTTTGCCTTTCAGGCTTAACACTAATCGGCAAGGGCGGTATAAAAAGAAAGATAATTCCACCTCTTACAGACGAGGAAAAAGAAAAGTTTATATCCAGTGCTAACAGAATTAAGGACGTTATAAAAAGCGTTACATTTTAAAGGAGAGGTAAAATGACATATAGCTATTACCCAGGTTGTACACTAAAAACCAAAGGCAAAGAGCTTGATATATACGCAAGAGAATGCGCAAGGGTGCTTGGTGTCACAATGGAGGAAATTGAAGATTGGCAATGCTGCGGAGCAGTTTATCCTCAGGCTAACGACGAAATTGCAACAAGACTTTCGTCGGCCCGTGCACTAATAAATGCAAAGGAAAAAGGACAAAAGCTTTTAACGCTTTGCTCGGCGTGTCATCACGTAATAAAAAGAGTTAATAACGATATTAAGACCAACGAAGATATAAGAAAAAAAATAAATTTATATCTTAACGATGATTACAACGGCGAAACAGATGTTATTCACTATCTTGAGATGCTGCGCGACGAAATTGGTTTTGATAACATAAAAAAAGCCGTAATAAATCCTTTAAAGGACAAAAAGATTGGTGCATACTACGGTTGCCTGCTTCTTCGTCCCGGAAAGGTTATGGCATTTGATAATCCTGAAAATCCAACAATAATTGAGGATTTTATTAAAGCAATAGGTGCAACACCTGTTATTTATTCATACAGAAACGAATGCTGCGGCGGATATATGACATTAAACGACAAGTCACTTGCTCAAAGCAAGGCACGCTCTATTGTTGACAGTGCCAAAAATGCCGGTGCCGAAGCAATAATAACTGCCTGTCCGTTATGTATGTATAACTTAAAGGTTAATACCGACACCGATATGCCAATACTCTACTTTACAGAGCTTTTAGCAGAGGCACTTGGCATAAAAGAGGCATAAGAGAGGAGTAGCAAATGAGTAAGAATTATGATGAATTAAAAGAAACCATACTCCGTATAAGTGGTGTTGACCCAAAAAAGTGTATGAAATGCGGTAAGTGTTCGGGCACTTGTCCGGCATATGATGAAATGGAATTTCATCCGCATCAGTTTGTTGCTATGGTTAACAGCGGCGATATTGAACCGTTATTAAATTCAGAGTCAATATATAAATGTCTTTCGTGCTTTGCCTGTACACAAAGATGTCCGCGTGACGTTGAGCCTGCAAAGCTTATAGAAGCTTTAAGACTTTGCGTTATTAGAGAGCAGGGTAAAAATTATTTAAAGAGCGATGATATACCAAAGCTTCTTGATGATGAATTACCGCAACAGGCAATAGTAAGCGCAATGCGTAAGTATTCAAAGTAATACTATTGAGATAAGGATGTGAAATAATTGCAAAGAATAGGTGTTTTCGTATGTTGGTGCGGAAGTAACATAGCCGGCACAGTTGATGTTAAAAAGGTTGCCGAGGTTCTTAAATCAGAGCCAGGCGTGGTATTTTCAACCGACTATCAATATATGTGCTCCGAGGCAGGTCAGCTTATAATAAGAAATGCCATAAAGGAACACAATTTAACAGGTATTGTTGTGTGCTCGTGCTCGCCAAGAATGCACGAGGCAACATTTAGAAAAACTGCCGAAGCGGCAGGCTTAAATCCATATATGGTAGAAATTGCAAACATTCGTGAGCAGTGCTCATGGATTCATAAGGATATGGAGATTGGTACAGAAAAAGCTGTTATATTGGCACGTGCCGCAGTGGCAAAGGTTATGCTTAACACTCCCCTGCAACCCGGCGAAAGCAAGGTTGTTAAAAGAGCACTTGTTATAGGCGGAGGTATTGCAGGTATACAGACTGCACTTGATATTGCAGACGCAGGTTATGAGGTTGATATAGTTGAAAAATCACCAACAATTGGAGGTAAGATGGCACAGCTTGATAAAACCTTCCCCACCCTCGACTGTGCAGCCTGTATTTTAACGCCAAAAATGGTTGATGCTTCAGCTCACGATAAAATTAATCTTTATACTTATAGTGAGGTTGAAGCCGTTTCCGGCTTTGTTGGCAACTTCAGTGTTAAAATAAGAAAAAAAGCAAGAAGCATAAGAGAAGATTTGTGTAGCGGTTGCGGAGTATGTACCGAAAAATGTCCTTCAAGAAAAGCTGATAACGAGTTTAATATGGGACTTAACAAAAGAGGTGCAATATACATTCCGTTTGCACAGGCAATTCCTAATGTTCCTGTTATAGACCGTGAAAATTGTATAAAATTTAAAACAGGCAAATGCGGACTATGTGCTATGAACTGTCCTGCAAATGCAATAGATTTCGATCAGGTAGACGAATTTGAAACAAAGGAATACGGAGCAATTGTGGTTGCAACAGGCTTTAATCCAATTAAGCTCGACAACTTTGATGAATATGCCTACAACCAGTCTCCCGACGTTATAACCTCACTTGAATTTGAACGTATAACAAACGCTGCAGGTCCAACTAAAGGTCAGCTTTTAAGACCTTCCGATGGAAAGCACCCGCATAACGTTGTGTTTATACAATGCGTGGGCTCACGTTCAACAGTTGAGTGCGGTAAATCGTATTGCTCAAAAATATGCTGTATGTATACTGCAAAGCACGCAATGCTTATTCGTGATAAATATCCCGATGTTAATGTTTCGGTATTCTATATAGATGTGAGAACTCCAGGCAAAAACTTTGATGAATTTTACAGACGTGCTGTTGAAGAATATGGCGTAAACTACATTAAGGGTATGGTTGGTAAGGTTTATGTTGAGGGCGACCACCTTGTTGTTCAAGGCAGTGATATGATTGCAAATAAGCAGCTTAAAATGGATGCCGATATGGTTGTTCTTGCAACTGCAATTGAGCCATCACCAGAAGCAAAATCAATTGCTACAATGCTTACAGCAAGTATTGATACAAACAACTTCTTTACCGAAGCACACCCCAAACTACGTCCTGTTGAAAGTCCAACTGCAGGTGTATATCTTTCAGGTGTATGTCAGGGTCCTAAAGATATTCCTGAAACTGTTTCACAAGCTTCTGCCTGTGCAGCAAAGGTTTTAGGTCTTTTAAATAAAGATAAGCTTGTTACAAATCCGTGCATTGCCCACTCCGATGAATTGTTGTGTAACGGTTGCGGACAGTGTGAAAAGGTATGTCCATACGGTGCAATATCGTATGAAACACTTGAAATAAATGACCACGGTGTTAGAGAAACAAGACGTGTGGCACGTGTAAACACTGCGGTATGTCAGGGTTGCGGTGCTTGTACGGTAACCTGTCCTTCAGGTGCTATGGACCTTAAGGGCTTTAGCAATAATCAAATTATGGCGGAGGTGGATGCAATATGTCGCTAAACGAAAAGAACGAATGGAAACCACGCATTGTTGCATTTTGCTGCAACTGGTGTTCGTATGCAGGTGCAGACCTTGCAGGCTCAAGCAGACTTGCATACCCCGCTGATGTAAAAATCATAAGAGTACCATGCTCTTGCAGAGTTAATCCCCTATTTATTCTTCGTGCATTCCAGAGAGGTGCAGACGGTGTTATAATTGCCGGATGCCACCCCGGAGACTGCCACTACACTTCCGGCAACTACTTTGCAAGAAGAAGAATGACACTCCTATTCTCTATGCTCGACTTTTTGGGCATAGAAAGAGGCAGAACAAGAGTTGAATGGATAAGTGCCGCAGAAGGTGCAAAGTTCTCTGCAACAATGAATGAATTTGTTAAAACAATAACCGATTTAGGCGAAAATAAGAAATTGGAGGATCTCAGATGCAAAGAAATTTTGAAATAATAAAAAAGAGAGCCTCCGAGCTTCTGTCGGACGGCACTGTAAACCGTGTACTTGGTTGGCAAGAGGGCGAATTTTTCTACGATAACACTCCATCGGTATTATACAACGAGAAGGATTTGGAAAAGCTTGTGTATAACTGTTTTTGCGGTGCAAATCAGAGTAAATATCTTGTGAATGAAACAAAGAAGGATGGAAAAATATTAGCACTTTTAAAGCCATGTGATACACTTTCATTAAATCAGCTTGTTCAGGAAACAAGAGTAAACCGAGATAATGTGTATGTTCTTGGTATTGAATGTGACGGAATGGTTGATATAAACAAAATCAAAGACCTTGGAATTAAGGGTATAAAATCCGTTAAAGAAAATGGCGAAGAACTTATAATTGATACCTTATACGGTCAGAAAAGCTGCAAAAAAGCAGATGTGCTATTGGAAAAGTGTGTAAACTGCAAAAGTAAAAAGCACTTTACGTACGACGAATTAACATATGAGGGCGACACAGAGGAAATAGCCTCAAACGGTCGCTTTGATATGGTAGAAAAATTAGAGGCAATGAGCAGTGAGGAACGTTTTGAATTCTGGAGAAATGAGCTTTCAAAATGTATAAGATGTAATGCGTGCAGAAATGTATGTCCTGCATGCACCTGTCGCACCTGTATATTCGACAGAGATAACAGCGGTGCATTTTCAAAATCTCCTGCAGACAGTTTCGAGGAAAATATGTTCCACATAATAAGAGCATTCCACGTTGCAGGCAGATGTACCGACTGTGGTGAATGTTCAAGAGTTTGTCCGCAAAATATTCCGCTACACCTATTAAACAGAAAGTTTATTAAGGATATAAATGAATTTTACGGCGAGTATCAGGCGGGTGAGGATACAACAACTCCAGGTCCGCTTACTGCGTACACAAAAGAGGACTGCGAGCCAAGTATTGTACACGAAAGGGGGAACGAATAATGCTTAAAATTAAAAAGGATAAGTTAAACGATTTATTCTCAAAAATAAGCAACGATATGCCCCTGTATCTTCCGATTGAAAAAAACAATTCATCGGAATACGGATTGTACCAAGACGGTGTTACAACTGCTCTTGATATGCTAAACACTATAAAGTCCCCAAAGGATTTATTCTTTCCGCAAAATGAAACACTTGCTCATTTTAAGATGAGCGGTAAAAATATTGAAATTATACCACCCCAAATTAAAGACGAAAAATTTGTGGTTTATGGCGTAAGAGCCTGTGACGCAAAGAGCTTTGATATTCTTGATATGGTGTTTATGTCGGATCCTGTTGATGAATTTTACGCTTCAAGACGTACCAACTCCATTATAATAACAGCTGCATGCTCAATGCCCGAGGAAAGCTGCTTCTGTAATGTTTTTGACATTGATGCAACAAATCCTACAGGCGACGTAGCAAGCTGGGTTGTTAATGATGATGTTTTCTTTAGTGCAAAAACCGAAAAAGGTGAGAGCTTTTTAAAGGAATATGAGAATATATTTGAAAATACAACCTCTGATGACGAAAAAGCACTTGAAGAGCAAAAAGAAAAGGTGAAAAATATTTTAGCCGAGCTTCCTTTAGCAAATCTTGATTTATCTCAATTTGGTGAGGGTGCAACAAACAAATTATTTGACCGTCCCGAATGGGATGAGCTTTCAAAGGCTTGTATAGGCTGCGGTACTTGTACATTTGTATGCCCCACCTGTCAATGCTATGATATACGTGATTTTGATACAGGTCATGGTGTGCAGCGATATCGTTGTTGGGATTCTTGTATGTATTCCGACTTTACGAAAATGGCACACGGTAACTCAAGAAAAACACAAAAAGAACGTTTCAGACAAAGATTTATGCATAAGCTTGTGTACTTCCCCGACAACAACAACGGCGAATTTTCGTGTGTCGGTTGCGGAAGATGTGTGGCTAAATGCCCCATATCTATGAATATTGCAAAGGTTGCACGAGTTTTGGGAGGTACAAAATAATGGATATGTTAATACCTAAATTGGGTGTTGTTACAGATGTAAGACGTGATACTCCCGATGTTAAAACCTTCAGAGTTGAAGCCATTGGCGGCGGCAAGGTTTTTGAGCATATGCCAGGTCAGTGTGCTATGCTATCTATTCCTGGTGTCGGCGAGGCAATGTTTTCAATAACATCATCACCAACTGTAACTGAATATATGGAATTTTCAATTAAAAAATGCGGTTGTCTTACAGAGTGGCTTCACCAGATGGATGAAGGTCAACAAATTACAATAAGAGGTCCATACGGCAACGCATTCCCTGTTGAAGAGGATCTTAAAGGCAAGGATTTACTGTTTATTGCAGGCGGTATTGGTCTTGCACCGTTACGTTCTGTTATAAATTATGTAAGAGCAAAGCGTGAAAACTACGGAGCAATTGATATTGTATACGGCTCACGTTCAAAAGAAGATTTAGTTGACTACGAGGAAATCAAAAACGAATGGTCGAAGGATAAAGGAATAAATGTTCATTTAACAATCGACCGTGAACAGGAGGATTGGGACGGTAATGTTGGCTTTGTTCCCAACTTTGTTAAGGAGCTTGGGTTTGATACAAACAAAACAGTGCTTGTGTGCGGTCCCCCTATAATGATTAAATTCGTTCTTGCTGCATTGGGTGAGCTTGGTTTTGAAAAAACACAGATTTTTACCACAATGGAATTAAGAATGAAATGCGGTATAGGTAAATGCGGAAGATGTAATATAGGCTCAAAATACGTTTGTAAGGATGGTCCTGTTTTCCGTTGCGACAAGCTCGAAGAATTACCTGACGAATATTAATAGGAGGAAATATTAAATGGAAAATATGGTTAACGTATACTTTTTCGGAAAAAAATATACCGTTCCTGCAGGTCTTACTATAATGACTGCTATGGAATATGCAGGCTATTCGCTTGTGAGAGGCTGCGGATGCCGTAATGGCTTTTGCGGAGCCTGTGCAACTATATACCGTATCAAGGGTGATAAGGAATTAAAGGTTTGTCTTGCGTGTCAGACAACTGTTGAGGATAATATGTACGTTGCAACACTTCCCTTCTTTCCTCTTGTTAAGGAAGTATATAATATTGAGGAAATTAAGCCCACAGAGCAAATTATGATGCAGCTATACCCCGAAATTTATTCTTGTATTGGCTGTAACGCCTGCACAAAGAGCTGTACACAAGGTCTTAATGTTATGCAATACATTGCATATGCACAAAGAGGCGAATATGAAAAGTGTGCAGAGGAGTCTTTCGACTGCGTAATGTGCGGTGTATGCTCGTCAAGATGTCCTGCAGGAATTTCACATCCACAGGTTGCACTATTAGCAAGACGTTTAACAGGCAAGTATCTTGCACCAGGTTCAGAGCATCTTGAAAAGAGAGTTAAGGAAATTGAGAACGGCACATTCACAGAGCTTATAGAAAGCTTAATGCAAAAGCCAATTGAAGAGCTAAAAGAGCTGTATAATAACAGAGAAATTGAGAAATAAGGAGGGGTGTGAATATGTTTAGCGAGGAAATGCTTGAATCCATAAAAAAAGTGGAAGCAACAAGAAACGAAAGAATAGGCTTTGAGCCAAAAAGAATGAGTGCACAAGAAAAAGAAGCACTACTAAAGGAATTCCATCCCGACTATAAAAATGAGGGCTTTGTAAATTTAAGTGTTGGTCCAAACAAAGGTGATAAAGTTCCCGAAGAATTAGCGGCACTTTTACAAGGTAAAAGCAGAGTTTTGGAGCTTGATATAGATTTATCAAAGACTGATTATGAAACTGACGTGCTTATTATTGGCGGCGGCGGTGCAGGTGCATCTGCGGCAATTGAAGCCAACGAAGCAGGTGCAAATGTAATGATAGTTACCAAATTAAGAATTGGTGATGCGAACACAATGATGGCAGAGGGCGGTATTCAGGCAGCAGATAAGGAAAACGACTCACCTGCCCAACACTATATCGATGCATTAGGCGGCGGTCACTACGCAAACGTACCTGCACTTCTACAAAAGCTTGTAACAGACGGACCGGGTGCTGTTAAATGGTTAAACGAGCTTGGTGTTATGTTTGATAAGGCTCAAGATGGTACAATGATAACAACTCACGGCGGCGGAACATCAAGAAAAAGAATGCACGCTGCAAAGGACTATTCAGGTGCAGAGATAATGAGAGTTTTGCGTGATGAGGTTATAAACCGCCAAATCCCTGTTGTTGACTTCACTGCGGCAATTGAGCTTTTAACAGATAAAGACGGTAAAGCTTGCGGTGCAGTATTGATGAATATGGAAACAAAGGAAATTCTTATTGCAAGAGCAAAGACGGTTATTATTGCAACAGGCGGTGCGGGACGTTTACACTATCAGGGCTTCCCCACTTCTAACCATTATGGTGCAACTGCCGATGGTCTTGTTCTAGGATACAGAGCCGGTGCAAAGCTATTATATGCCGACACCTTGCAATACCACCCCACAGGTGTAGCATTCCCCGACCAGATTTACGGTGCACTTGTTACTGAAAAGGTACGTTCTATTGGTGCAATGCTTGTTAACTGTGATGGTGTTGCATTTATGCACCCACTTGAAACACGTGACGTAAGTGCTGCCTCTATTATAAGAGAATGCTCGCAAAGAGGTAAAGGTGTAACAACACCTCATGGTGCGGCTGTATGGTTGGATACTCCAATGATTGAGCAAATTCACGGTGAGGGTACAATTGAAAAGAGAATTCCGGGTATGATGAGAATGTATGGCAAATACGGTTGGGATATAAGAAAAACACCAATGCTTGTTTATCCCACACTTCACTATCAGAATGGTGGTTTATATATTAACCCCAACGGAATGACTGATGTTGAAAACCTATTTGTTGCAGGCGAAGCTGTTGGCGGAATACACGGCAGAAACAGACTTATGGGTAACTCGTTACTTGATATAATCGTTTTTGGACGTCATGCAGGTCAGCAAGCGGCAGCAACATCTAAAAATGTTGTATTTGCCGAGCCTACGCTCGACCACGTTACAAGATTTGAAAAGGAGCTTAAGGATGCAAATGTTGAACCTACAACAGTTTCACCTCAGCTTTTGCCCAACTACACAAATCAGAAAAATATATAGTCGGAGGTAATATAAATGACTTTATTAAACGGCGTTATATCAGTCAGCAATATTTATACATTACTTTTTGTAATATTTAGCGTTCTTCTTCTCGGATACCTTCTCGGAAGAATAACAATCAAGGGTATATCCCTCGGTGATGCAGGCGTATTCATTATAGCATTATTTGTCGGAGCTCTTTGCTTCAATGTTGATGAAGCAGGCGCGCTTTTATTCAATGCTTCTGCAAAGCCCTACGACTTCAATGCAGGTCTTTCAATAGTGGAAGCGCTTGGTCTTATCCTTTTTGTTACATCGGTCGGATACATTGCAGGTCCTAAGTTCTTTGGTAACTTTAAGCGTAACTTCAAGTCCTATGTACTTTTGGGTATTATAATTATCCTTGCAGGCGGTCTTTCCGCTGTTGGCTGTATATATGCAGGCGAGATATTTGGCTATGGTGCTACTATTGAAAGTCAGGATGGCTTTGTAGCTATGATAGTTGGTCTTCTCTCCGGTTCTCTTACATCAACACCTGCTTTCTCCGCGGCTAAGGCAACTGTTGCAGAGGGATTTACAGGTCTTGTTTCCGTAGGTCATGGTATTGCATATATATTTGGTGTTGTTGGCGTTGTTCTGTTTGTTCAGATTATACCCAAGCTTACCAAAGCAAACATGGAAGAAGAAAGAGCAAAGCTCATTATAAAAACAGAAGAAGAGAGCAAAAAAAAGATAACAAAACTTTTCGAAATTGACCACATGGGTATCTTCGGATTTTCACTTGCCGCAATACTCGGTACTATTGTAGGTCAGATTAAGATTCCTTTGTCTTCTGCTGGTCTTGACGGAACATGCTTCTCTCTTACCACAACAGGCGGATGCCTCCTTATGAGCTTAATCTTCGGTCACTTTGGAAGAATAGGAAAGGTAAACATCATGCCAGGACAAAACACACTTAAGCTCTTCAGAGAATTAGGTCTTGTCCTCTTCCTCGTAGGCGCAGGTATTCCTGGCGGTGCAGAGTTCGTAGCAAACTTCGACCCTATGTACTTTGTTTACGGCATTGTTATGACAATATTCCCACTTATAATCGGCTATCTCTTTGCAAAGTATGTATTAAAACTTAGCCTTTTAAACAACTTAGGCTCTATCACAGGCGGTATGACAAGTACACCTGCTTTGGGTACACTTATAAATACTGCAGGCACAGAGGATGTTGCCGCTGCCTATGCCGCAACATACCCGATTGCTCTTATTGCAGTTGTGTTGGTATCACAATTTTTAATAATACTGTTCTAAAATACTACAAAAATCCGCATAAATATGCGGATTTTCAGCTATAAAAGGAGGTGGGGCAAAATGTTTTATGATATACCGCAAGAGGTACACGATATAATAGAAAAAATTGAATATAACGGATATGAGGCATACATTGTCGGCGGTTGTGTGCGTGATTGTGTGATGGGTGTTACTCCGCACGATTATGATTTATGCACCAATGCCCTACCCGAAAAAATCCTTGAAATTTTTAATGATGATGATATTATAGATGCAGGCCTAAAACATGGTACAGTGGGAGTTATTAGAAATCATAATGTTTATGAAATAACCACTTACCGCATCGACGGTATTTACTCCGACGGCAGACACCCCGACAGTGTACAGTTTACAAGTCTTTTAAGCGAAGATTTAAGACGTCGTGACTTTACCATAAATGCTATGGCTTACAACCCCAAAACAGGCTTGGTAGATATTTATGGTGGTCAGGAGGATATAAAAAAAGGCATTATACGTTGTGTAGGCATGGCAAAAGAGCGTTTTGAAGAAGACGCATTAAGAATTCTTCGTGCTATTCGTTTTGCTTCACGTTTTAACTTTGATATTGACACTGATACTGCCCACGAAATGCATACTCAATATCCATCAATTAAAAATGTTTCAATTGAAAGAATTTGCACAGAGATTACAAAATCAATTATATGCAAAAATGCACCACGCTTTTTTATGGAATTTCGCGATATAATAGAGTATATTATTCCCGAAATCAAACAAATAAGCGATAAAAGCTATCATAACAATCTTGCCGTATTAGGAGATTGCAGCGAGGATATTTATATAAAGCTTTCACTTCTCCTTAATGGTATTGATAACAATAATATAAAAAAGATATTAAAAAGATTAAGATGCTCTAACTTGATTATTAATAAGGTTAGTGATTTTGCAGCATCTTGTGATATGGCATTATCCAATACAAATAAAGACACAAAGCTATTACTTCAACGCTTTGGATATGAGGATTTATTAAGATTTCTTGAAATTAAATATTTTACCGATGCTAATATAAGCAAAGCTACAATAAAAAGCATAACCGCTATTGCAAAGGCAATTATAGATAACAATGAATGCTACAACGTAAAAACTCTTGCAATAAACGGCGATACATTAAAGAAAATTGGCATCACAAACGGTCTTGAAATTGGTAAAACATTAAATATGCTTGTTGATGAAGTAATTAATGATAATTTAGAAAATGAACGTGATGTGCTTATAAAATATGTTGTGGATAACAGACTTTAAAAGCATTAACAAACAAAAAGCACACATATAGAGCGGCTTGCTCTTTATGTGTGCTTTTTTATTTTAAAATAAATATACAGATTTATATTTTAAATACTCCAAACACATCAAGTATTGATGATATAAGTATAAGCACTATACATACGGGTGCAATATATTTTATAACGGCCACAAAAATCTTCTTTCTTTTAAAAGGTCCCGATAGCTCAACCTCGTCAATTATAGCCTGCGGTTTTATTATATAACCCACAAAAATACAGGTAAAGAATGCAACTATCGGCATAAGAACACTATTACTTAAGAAGTCAAATAAATCAAGGAATTGAAGTCCGAGTATTTTTACATTTGCCCAGATACCGTTTCCAAATGAGGACATTAGTCCCAGCACTGCAGATAATATTAAAACTAAAACACAGGAAAGCTTTCTTCCCACCTTAAATTTGTCGCATACAATTGATACAACCGTTTCCATAAGCGATATAGAAGATGTAAGCGCTGCAAAAAGCACAAGCACGAAAAACGCTATACCTATATATACTCCACCATCCATTGAATTAAACACTTGGGGAAGCGTAATAAACATCAGGCCTGGGCCCTTGCCGAGTGCCTCGGGAGTACCTCCTGAAAAAACAAATACAGCAGGAATAATCATAAGACCGGCAATGAATGCTATGCCTGTATCAAAAATTTCTATCTGTGTAACTGAAGATTCAAGGCTGACATCCTTTTTCATATATGAGCCATATGTAATCATAATACCCATCGCAAGCGACATTGAATAGAAAAGCTGTCCCATAGCTGCAAGCACAGTAGTTGCCGAAAATTTACTAAAATCAGGCAATAAATAATATTTAACACCTTCAAGAGCACCGGGCATACATATAGAATAAACAGCTATAATCAACGACAACACCACCAATACAGGCATCATCAGCTTGCTTACCTTTTCCACACCCTTCTCTACACCGCAAAGCACCACAACCGCAGTAAGTCCCAAAAATAGAGCAAACCAAAATACAGGTTCACCCACTTGCGATATAAAGCCGCCAAAGTATGTGTCGGCAGATGTAGCTACGGCACCTCCGCTTATGAAAACCCAAAGATACTTTGTTACCCAGCCGCCTATAACCGAATAATATGGAAGTATTATTGCAGGAATTAAGGCTCCCAAATATCCAATAAATGAGTATTTTTTGTTAAGTGATTTAAATGCCTCAATTGCACTTAACCCTGTTTTTCTGCCGATAGCTATTTCTGCTATCATCAGTGCAAAACCAAATGTCAGAGCAAGTATAATATATGAAAGCAGAAAAATTCCTCCGCCGTACTTTGCCGCAAGGTATGGAAATCTCCAAATATTTCCAAGACCGACTGCCGACCCTGCCGCCGCAAGTACAAATCCTATTTTTCCTGTAAAATTACTTCTTTTTTCGTTGTTCATTTATATTATATCTCCCTCTCAAGTTTGTCTTTGGAAAGCCAACAGGCTTTTATAAATTTTGTGAAACAAAATTCCACATACGTAAGTATAACATAAAGTTTGATTTAAGTCAAGGCAATATCGCTTTATATATTAAAACAGGAAATATAAACAAAATATATTATATGTAATTGTTAAATATCTCTTAATTCCTTGACTTTTGGCGAAAAAGTGGTATAATTTAGAATGGGTAGTATTTTTTATAAACGGAGGTTATAATAATGACAAAAATTGATATTTTTTCAGGCTTTTTGGGTGCAGGAAAAACCACACTTATAAAAAAACTGATAAATGAGGCATACAAGGGAGAAAAACTCGTTCTTATAGAAAATGAATTTGGTGAAATAGGTATAGATGGCGGTTTTTTGCAGGATGCAGGCATAGAAATTACCGAAATGAATTCGGGATGTATTTGCTGTTCGCTTGTTGGTGACTTTGGCGAGGCACTAAAGAAAGTTATAAATGAGTATGCACCCGACAGAATACTGATTGAGCCATCGGGTGTTGGCAAGCTTTCGGATGTAATATCGGCTGTTAAAAACCTTGAGCTTGCAAATGTTATACTTAATAGCTTTACCACGGTTGCCGATGCAAAGAAATGTAAAATGTATATGAAGAACTTTGGTGAGTTCTTTAACGACCAGATAGAGCACGCACAGTGTATTGTACTTTCGCATACACAGTCAACAAGCGAGCAAAAACTTGATGAGGCAGTTAAGCTTATAAAGGAGCACAATAACAGTGCGGTAATTGTCACAACCGATTGGGACAAGCTTGACAGTAATCAGCTTATTGATGCAATAGAGCATAAAAACACACTTGAAGATGAAATAGAAAAAATGCATCATCACCACCACGAGCACTGTGAATGTGGTCACGAACATCACCACCACGATGAGCACTGCGAGTGCGGTCACAAGCATCATCACCACGATGAGCATTGCGATTGCGGTCACGAGCATCATCACCACGATGAGCATTGCGATTGCGGTCACGAGCATCATCACCACCACGAGCATTGCGATTGCGGTCACGAGCATCATCACCACGATGAGCATTGCGATTGCGGTCACGAGCATCATCACCACCACGAGCATTGCAGTTGCGGTCACGAGCATCATCACCACCACGATGAGCATTGCGAGTGTGGTCACGAACATCATCACCACGCTGATGAGGTGTTTACAAGCTGTGGCTACGAAACAACAAGGAAATTTACAAAGGATGAAATTGAAAGCATATTAAAGAGCCTTGAGAATGAAAAAAAATACGGCATAATTTTGCGTGCAAAGGGCATTGTTGAAGGCGATGGCGAATGGATACATTTTGACTATATTCCATCGGAACCTGACGTGCGTGTAGGAAGTGCATCAATTATTGGCAGAATTTGCGTTATAGGCTCAAAAATCAACGAGGAAGAAATAAAAAAACTATTTAAAATATAAGGAATGATTTAATATGGCAGAAGTACCTGTTTATCTTTTTACAGGCTTTTTAGAGTCGGGTAAAACAAAATTTATACAAGAAACATTAGAGGATAAACGTTTTAATCAGGGGCAGAATATTCTTGTGCTTATGTGTGAAGAGGGCGAAGAAGAATACAATCCGTCACTTTTTAGTGATGACCACGTTTTTATAGAGGAATTTGATGATAGCGACCAGATAACACAGGAATACCTGTCATCACTTGAAAAACGTTATAAGCCCGATGTGGTTATGGTTGAATACAACGGAATGTGGCTACTTTCAGATTTATACGAAAATATGCCAAAAAACTGGCTTGTGTATCAGGAGCTGATGTTCTGCGAGGCAAGAACGTTTATTCCGTATAACCAAAATATGCGTCAGCTTATGGTTGATAAACTTAACAGCTGTGAAATGATTGCAATTAACCGTGCCGATGAGGCACAAAATCTCGACAGAGAGCAAATTCATAAAATTATAAGAGGCACCAACCGCCGTTGCACTATTGCGTATGAAAACAGCAACGGTACAGTTGAATATGACGAAATTCAAGACCCTCTCCCCTTTGATATTAATGCACCTGTTGTTAAAATTGCGGATGAGGATTATGCACTGTTTTATCGAGATTTAGTTGAGGAACAGAAAAAATATGATGGCAAGGTTATAGAATTTCGTGGTGTGCTTGCACGAGATAATGAAATGTCTAAAAAAGAGGCGGTTGTGGGCAGACAGATTATGACCTGTTGTGCCGATGATATTGCATACTACCCTATTGTTTGCACATCAAAAACTGACCTGAATTTTAAAAGTGGCGATTGGGTAACTGTGCGTGCAAAAATTAAAATTAAAAAGCACGCAATATATGAGGGCGAAGGTCCTGTTTTGCAAATAGATAAAATAATAAGAGCATTGCCTCCTGAAGAAGAGGTTGCAGCATTCTTTTAACACAGAGGAGAAATAAAAAAATGAAACAATATGACGGTTACAAATATATAGATGGCGGTGTTTGTGCTGCAAAGGGCTTTAAGGCAAACGGTCTTAACTGCGGTCTTAATCCAAATAAGGAAAAGAACGATTTGTGTATTGTGGTTAGTGATGTGCCATGCTCCGCCGCTGCAGTTTACACACAAAACAAGGTTAAGGGTGCACCAATCCTTGTAACAAAAAAGCACCTCGAAAAAACAGGCGGTAAAACAATGGCAGTTATTGCAAATTCCAAAAATGCAAACACCTGTAATACTGATGGTGAGGAAAAGGCACAACGTATGTGTGAATTAGCTGCAAATGAGCTTGGAATTAGTGCTGATGACGTGATTGTGGCATCAACGGGGGTTATTGGTCAGCCATTGCCGATTGAGCCAATTGAAAATAGCATTAAAGAGCTTGTTTTGGGTTTAGATTATAATAAAAATGAAGAGGCAGCTACTGCAATTATGACAACCGACACCGTAAAAAAGGAGGTTGCGGTTGAATTTACAGTGGATGACACTGTATGCCGTATAGGCGGAATGGCAAAGGGCAGCGGAATGATACATCCGAATATGGCAACTACTCTTAACTTTATCACAACCGATACTGCAATTGCTCCCGATGCAGTTCAGGCGGCATTATCGGATATAACAAAAATAACCTACAACTGCTTAAGCGTAGACGGCGACACATCAACAAACGATATGGTGTGTGTGCTGGCAAACGGTCTTGCAAATAACAAGCTTATAGAAAAGGATAGCGATAATTTCAATATCTTTAAGCAAGCACTTTACATTGTTATGAGTGAAATGACAAAAATGCTTGCAAAGGACGGCGAGGGTGCAACAAAGCTTTTAGAGTGTACGTGTGATGGTGCACCAAGCCTTGATATTGCAATTATTGTTGCAAAAAGTGTTATACGCTCTCCCCTGTTTAAGTGTGCTATGTTTGGTGAGGATGCAAACTGGGGACGTGTTCTGTGTGCAATAGGCTATGCCGAAGCAGATTTTGACATAAATAAGGTTGATGTGGCTCTTCGCTCTGCTAAAGGTGTTGTTGATGTTTGTAAAAACGGTGCAGGCGTACAGTTTAGTGAAGAGGTCGCTGCAGAGGTATTGTCTGCAGATGAAATATTTATTGATATTAATCTTAATCAAGGTAGTGCGTCGGCAAAAGCATGGGGTTGCGATTTAACGTATGATTATGTTAAAATAAATGGCGACTACCGTTCATAAAAGGAGTAATTATGGGTTTTTTAAATGATTTACTAACGGGACTTATTCGTCCTAAAAAATACGGAGAGCTTTTAAACAAGGGTGCAAGCCGTGTTGTTGTGTATGCACTTATACTTGTTATAATATCATCTACCATACTTGTTACATCGTTATTTAAAATGTTCTCTACAATGGGAAAATACTACAACGAGGTTGTTCCTGATTTTTCGTTTCATAATAATACTCTTACTATGGCAGAGCCTTTTAGGTTAGAGTTTATGGGAATGATTATTGCGGCAGATTCTCAAAAAGAGCTTACAAAGGATGATTTCGGGAATAACATTCAGGGCGTTTTATTTGATAGTAACAGTATGCTTATGCGTTCTGCTGCCGCTACTGTTGAAGCAAGCTACAAAGAGCTTGCAGATGGAGAAATAATATCCTTTTCCAAAAAGGATTCATACCTTTTAGCACCAACGGTAAAGGTTATACTGTATGTTATGTCGTTAATATCTGTTCTGTTTGATATTGGTGGATTTTTCTTTGGTGCATTGGTTGTGGCACTGTTTGGACTTATTCCAAATAAAGCTATTAAATTAAGCTTTGGCAAACTATATGTTTTATCTATATTCTCACGTGGTTTTCCAATTATATTATCGCTTATATTAAGTAGATTTATAGGTGGTATACCAACCTTTATAAGTATATTAATCTCATTTATTATACTCAATATTGCACTTTCATCTATCGCACATAGAGAAACAACCGTCAATAACGACACTCCACAACCTCTTGAATAAAAATCAAATAAAATAATTTTCAAAAAACTTTACACCTGTCTTGACAGGTGTAAAGTTTTGTTATATAATGTAAATATAAATACATTTTAAGAGGAAAACACTATGGATATTAGAACAGATGTAGTTATAGCAGGTACAGGTGTTGCAGGGCTTATGTGTGCTCTTACCCTACCCCCACAAAAAAAAGTGCTTATGATTACAAAATCAAAATTGAAGGATAGTGATTCGTATCTGGCACAGGGTGGAATATGCGTTCTTAAGGATGAAAGTGATTATGACTCATACTTTGAGGATACTATGCGTGCAGGGCATTACGAAAACAACCCCAAATCAGTAGAAATTATGATTCGCTCATCTATTGATATAATCAGTAAGCTTGTTGACTGGGGTGTTGATTTTGAAAAAAACGGCGACACGTTTGTCTACACCAGAGAGGGTGCTCACAGTCAGCCAAGAATTTTGTATCATAATGATATTACAGGTGAAGAAATTACCTCTAGATTGATTGATGAGGTTAAAAAGAGGACTAACATCACCATAAAAGAAAACTTTACAATGACCGATATAATTGAAAAGGACGGTGAATGTGTGGGTATAACAGGTGTATGCGACGGTGAGAATATTAATATTAGTGCCGACTATACTGTTATGGCAACAGGCGGCATAGGCGGATTATTTAAACACTCCACCAATTTCCCCCACCTTAAGGGTGATTGTGCTGCAATTGCACTTCGTCATAATATTGAGGTTGAAAATTTAGACTACATACAAATTCACCCAACAACGCTATACACCAAAAAGGACGAACGCAGCTTTCTGATATCTGAATCAGTAAGAGGCGAAGGTGCTGTTCTTTTAGATAAAAATATGAATCGTTTTACCAATGAACTTCAACCGCGTGACGTGGTAAGTGCAAAAATATATGAGCAAATGGAAAAGGACAATACAGATTTTGTGTGGCTTTCTATGCTACCAATACCTGCTAAAGTAATACACAATCATTTTCCTAATATTTATAAGAGGTGTTTGGATGAGGGTTATGATGTAACAAAAGAGCCAATTCCCATTGTGCCTGCTCAACACTATCATATGGGCGGCATAAAAACAGACATCAATGGTAAAACAAGCATGAAAAGGCTCTATTGTGCAGGTGAGGCAGCGTGTAACGGTGTACATGGAAAAAATCGTTTGGCAAGCAATTCACTTTTAGAAAGTCTTGTTTTTGCAAACCGTGCAGCAAAAGATATTTTACAAAATTACACCATAGCACCAACACCAATATATGACGATACGAAAAAATGCTCATATACAACAGATGGATATGATAAAATAGTATTAAGTAAAATAAAGAAGGGAAATAATTAAAAATGAATAATATAACAATGAAAATGAACGCAGATGAGTTAATTTTATTAGCACTTAAAGAGGATATAACAAGCGAGGATATAACCACAAATTCAGTTATGCCCAACTATCAGCTTGGCGAGGTTGAGCTTATATGCAAGCAAGACGGAATAATTGCAGGTATTGATGTATTTAAAAGAGTTTTTGAGTTGCTTGATGATAAAACTGAATTTGATTTTAACTGCGAGGACGGCAACCGAGTAGTAAACGGTCAGAAAATAGGTACAATCAGAGGTGATATTCGTGTATTGCTTTCAGGAGAGCGAACTGCACTTAATTATTTGCAGAGAATGAGTGGAATTGCTACATACACAAATGAAATTGTATCGCTTCTTAAAGGTTCAAAAACCAAGCTTTTAGATACAAGAAAAACCACACCCAATATGCGTATTTTTGAAAAATATGCCGTAAAGGCAGGCGGCGGATGCAATCATCGCTATAACTTAAGTGATGGTATTCTTCTAAAGGATAATCATATTGGAGCTGCAGGCGGTGTTAAGGAAGCAATAAAGATGGCAAAGGAATATGCACCGTTTGTAAGAAAAATTGAGGTTGAGGTTGAAAACCTTGAAATGCTAAAAGAAGCTCTTGATGCGGGTGCAGATATTATAATGCTCGATAATATGAGTGTGGACCAAATGCGTGAGGCTATAAAAATAATAAACGGCAGAGCACAAACAGAGTGCAGTGGCAATGTAACAAAAGAAAATGTTGCAAAGCTTGTTGATATAGGTGTTGACTTTATATCAAGCGGTGCACTCACACATTCTGCTCCAATAATGGATTTATCGCTAAAAAATCTACACGTTATATAATTTGTTTTGAAGGGAATGATTATATTAGATGAAGGTGGATGAAAGAAGAACTAAAATTCTTGATTTTATCACAAATACACATGCACCTGTTTCGGGCAATGAATTATCCGCAATGTTTGGTGTGTCACGACAGATAATCGTTTTAGATATTTCATCTTTAAAAAATGCAGGACATAATATAATTTCAACAAGCAGAGGCTATATTCTTCATAAACCGCAAGCTACAAGAGTGGTTAAGGTTATTCACACAGATGATGAAATAGGCGATGAACTTTCTTCTATTGTGGAAATGGGTGTAACGGTTGTTGATGTTTTTGTGTGGCACAAGATGTATGGAAAAATAGAGGGGTCTTTAAATATGAGCTCACAGCGTGACGTAAATGAGTATCTTGAAGGGCTTAAAAACGGGCGTTCAAGTCCCTTAAAAAAGGTTACATCTGATTATCACTATCACACTCTGCGTGCCGATAACGAAGCTATGCTTGACAGCGTTGAAGCAATGCTCAATGAAAAAGGATATTTAGTAAAAGAAGACTAAAAGGGGATGTTAAAACGGGGTTGTTTAAAAATAAATTTTTAAACAACCCCGTTTTTTATATTATTTTATACGTTCTCTTATGTATCTTTCCAAAAAGTCTACTGTACCGTCTATTCCAAGCTTACTGCTGTTTATTGAAATTTCGTAGTTTCTTGAATCTCCCCACTTACCTGTACAATAGTAGTTGTGGTATTCCTTTCTCTTTTTGTTTCTACGATTAATCATATTTTCTGCTTCAAGGCTTGAAATGTTGTAAATTTCCTTTATTCTTTCTATTTTAGCGTTCATATCTCCAAGAATAAATATTGGAATCATACACTCATAATCCTTTAAAATAGCCTCCGAGCAACGTCCAACAATAACAAAAGACTTACCTTCTTTAGCTTTCTTTTGCATATACTCAAATTGCATATTTGCTATATTTTCTTCAGGCGAGTTACTGTATCCTCTAACACTTCTTGAAAATACTTTTTTTCTTGGTATTTCATCATATTTGTCGAGCACATTAAAATCAAGCTCTTTTTCGCTTGCTATTTCTGAAAGCAAATGATAATCGTATAACGAGATATTCAGTCTATTTGCAAGCTTTTCAGCAATTTCTCTTCCGCCGCTGCCAAACTCACGTCCTATTGAAATAATTAATTGACCTGCCATAACGTAAACCTCCTTAATAATCAAAAATATCTAACAAATATAACTGCAGTTGAAATTATAAGCACTATAACAGTTGCGGGAACTGAATATTTGCAGTATTCACCCCAACTTACAGTATAACCCTCTTTTGCAGCAACCGATGTGCCCACAACATTTGCTGAAGCACCGATTGGTGTTGCACTTCCGCCAATATCTGTACCCATTGACAACGACCACGCCAGTGTTGATAGGTCGGCACCTGTTGTGCTTGCCAATGTTTTTATAACAGGAATCATTGTTGCTGCGAACGGAATATTATCTACAAATGCACTTGCTATTGCAGAAACCCATATAACTATTGCCATCATAAGCATTAAATTGCCGCCACAAATTCTGCCAATAAAGTTTGCAACCAATGTTAGTATTCCTGTCTGTTCAAGTCCACCAACAACCACAAACAAGCCAATAAAGAACAGCAGTGTTTTATAATCTACCTTTGATAGTATTTCACCAATATATTTTCTTGAGGTAATAAGAGTAACAACTGCAATCAATGTGCCAATAAATGCAACTGTGAGCCCTGTTTGTGAATGAGTAATAAGCAATACAATTGCTATTAAGAATATAACGCAGCTTGTTATAAATGCTTTCTTGTCGGTTATTGCGTCCTCGGGACGTAGTTTTTCAAGTTTTTCTATATTTACGTTGGTCTTTTTCTTTAATTGCTTTCTGAATACAAGGTAAAAATAAGCTAATATAAACACAAGACTTACTGCCGCTATTAATCCTGTATTACTTATAAAATCAAAGAATGAATAGTTGAGCGATGTACCTATTATGATATTGGGCGGGTCACCACACATTGTTGCACTGCCGCCAAGATTAGCACAGAATATTTCCGATAAAATCATTGGAATGGGGTTAAATTTAAGCATTTGTGCCAATTCAACCGTAACAGCTGCCAAGAACAGTATAACTGTTATACTGTCGATAAACATTGCAAGTATCGCAGAAAGAATCATAAATACAATAAATAGTGGCACCGTTTTATAGTGTACCATTTTTGCAAGTCGCATACACAGCCATCTGAAAAAACCTGCCTTTGCCATTCCCTCTACCATAACCATCATACCTGCAATAAAAATAATTGTTTCCCAGTTTATTCCCATTGCAGCCTCTGCCTCGCCCAGATGGTGCCAGAAGCTTAATGTAAATATACTATGTATATTCAAAGTTTCTATTATTGCACCAAAATTGTGCATACACAATCCAAACACCAACAACAGCGTTAATGCACCGCAGACAAGCGTTACAATATGGCGTTCAAACTTTTCCCAAATAATCATTACAAACATTACAATAAATATAGACACAGCAAAAAATTGTGATAGCATCGTAAGTCATCTCCTCTATTTTATCATTATGTATTATATATTATACTCTGTATAATAAGCCGTTAAGTAAATCCTCTCTTGCTATTTCCTTTATTTTATAGTGCAGCTTTTTACCTGTTGCATTAAGCGGAATTTGAGCAATAAATCTATAATATCTTGGTCTTTTATAGTTTGCAATCATTGGTGAATTCTTGCAAAACTCCTCAAGCTCTTCATATGTAAGGCTTTCATCTGCCTTTACAACATACGCTGTAACAAGCTCACCTCTCATTTTATCGGGTACAGATGTTACAATACATTCTGCAACCTTTTCGTGACTGTTTAATACCTCTTCAACCTGTGTAGGATAAATATTTTCACCCGATGAAATAATCATATCGTCTTTTCTGCCGACAATGGTTACATATTTATTTTTATCCCAGGTTGCAAGGTCGTTTGTGTAGTAGTATCCATTATAGAACTTTCTTTGAGTTTCCTCATCGTTGTTAAAATAGCAATATGCCGCCTTTGCAGGTGATTTTATTATAACCTCACCCACCTCTTTATTGTCCATTGCAACTTCATCATTGTATTCGCCGCGTCTGTCGGGATATGTTTTAACAACTCTTACATCATCATCAAGACACGAGCCCCCTGCAGTGCCTGCATTATCAGGTAAATCGAATGGACGAAGAAATGTGTTCCACAATGTTTCGGTTGTGCCGTAGCCGTTATAAATATTTGGTGTTAAAACACTCTGATAACGTATGCAGGCAGCTCTTTCAAGCGGGCTTCCCATTGTTACAATTCCCTTTAATGAGCTTAAATCGAAGCCTGAAGCCTCCTGCTCCTTTGTTAGTGTTTCAAGAACAGTGGGAACTCCAACCATATATGTTATGCCATACTTTTCAACAAGTAAAAGGCTTGTTTTTGCATCGAATTTACGAAGTGCAACAATGTGACCGCCCGCATATAGAGTGGGTGTTGGGCCTGCACAGTGTATTCCGCCTCTGTGGAACCATGGTGTTGTGTTCATTGTTGTATCTGTTTGATTTAATGGAAAATGCATTATAATATCGTGTGCAGAAAGCACCTCATTAATACTTGTAAGCGGCACTGATTTTTGCTTGCCTGTTGTACCCGATGTGAAAAGTCTTGTTGTTTCATCATAGATATTTGGCACAAAATCAATTTGAGGCTCGCGCTGTGAGCAACCATCTACATACTCCTCATATGTAACAACCCCCTCTGGAGCTGTTGCTTTCTTTTCAATATCCACCAATATAATTCGCTTCGGGTGGTGATTAACCATTGCAAGAGCCTCGTGTATCAATGCCTCATACTCAAGCTCATATATCAACACTTCGGGTTTTGATTCATCAATATTAAGTGCAACTTCGCCTGCCGACAAACGATAATTCATAGGTGCGTTTACTGCACCTATTTTGTGTGATGCAACATAGGCAAACACAAACACAGGGCAATTTTGCAATAAATACATAACCACATCACCATGCTTCACACCATCTTCAAGCATTGCATTTGATAATTTATTTACTTCTGTATTTAATTCACTGTATGTCCAGCTTTTATCTGTTTCGGGGAAAGACAGTGCTTTTTTATCTCCATAGCGATATACATTACGCATATATCCTTCCTTCCAAGTATATTGGGTTTCAAAAACCTCTCTGTATTGTTGTAGTCTTTTATTCTCCATCACAACTATCCTTTCTATTTGAGTGTATAATTTCACTACAAATCCACTACATATTTTACCACATTTCGCCAAACTATTCAATAGTAATCTTGCATATAATTTTATTTTCATATAAATTATATTATAGCAAGGTTTTAAATATAAAATGGGTATTGTAATGTGTTAACATTTTATAAATAAAAAGTATATTTTTTTATTTACAGTAAAAACTAACAAAAAAAGAAAGGGTTTAAGATATGAACAGACACATAGGCAAGCAAACTGTTGAATTAGGCTCACCGCCATTTATTATAAATACCGCCTCAATAGTTGGTAAAAAGGAAGGAAATGGGCCATTATCAGAGTATTTTGACGTAATTTTAAAGGATGATAAGCTTGGAGCAACCTCCTGGGAAAAGGCAGAAAGCAAGCTTCAAAAGGAAACAAGTATTCTTGCAATGGAACGAGCAGGGCTTACACCAAATGATATAAACTATGTTTTCGCAGGAGATTTATTAAATCAATGT
>JAZRPB010000040.1:0-17331 GCA_045649025.1 Clostridia bacterium
GTACCGATTGTTACCAAGGAGGAGGATAATTTGCGCCTTTTACCTGAGCAGTTAAAAGAGAAGATAACAGATAAAACAAAGCTCTTGATATTACCGTTTCCGAATAACCCAACGGGCGGAGTAATGTCAAGAGAGGACTTGGAAAATATTGCAAAGGTTTTAAAGGATACCAATATTCTGGTGCTTTCCGACGAAATATATGCAGAGCTAAGATATGGTGAGGAAAAGCACACACCGTTCTCGGCAATAGACGGTATGAAGGAGAGGACTGTTGTTGTAAACGGATTTTCGAAGGCATTTGCTATGACGGGCTGGCGACTTGGTTATGCAATGGGACCTGAAAAAATAATAAAGCTTATGACAAAGGTACACCAATACGGAATAATGTCATCACCCACAACAAGTCAGTATGCGGCAATTGAAGCATTAAGAAGCTGTGATGATGATGTTGAAAAAATGGTTAATGAATATAACAGCCGCCGTAGATTCATAGTTGACGGGTTCAGGAATATGGGTCTGTCGTGCTTTGAACCACTGGGTGCATTTTACGTGTTCCCGTGCATAAAGTCTACGGGAATGACATCTCAGGAGTTTTGCGAAACACTGTTAAAAGAAGAACGGGTAGCAGTAGTACCCGGTACAGCTTTTGGAGATTGCGGCGAGGGCTTTATAAGAGTTTCGTATGCGTATTCAATAGAGAAAATAAAAGAAGCACTTGTTAAGATAGAAAGATTTGTAAAAAGACATTAAACACAGATGCGACAAGGTACAGAGTATTTTCATGGGATAATAATATGAATTCCACAACAGGATATTTTGTAGAGGATGAAATTTAACGGTTAAAGGAATGAATATAATTTGAAGCAATATTGGAAATATATAAAACCATATCTTCCGTATTTTATATTTGGTCCGCTTCTAATGCTAACAGAGGTTGGCGGAGAAATTGTATTACCCAAGATTATGTCTATGATGATTAATATAGGTGTGGAAACGGGTGACGGAGCATATATAGTATCAAGAGCAATTATGATGGCGGCATCAATATGCGTTATGATAATAGGCGGAGTTGGCGGACACTTTCTTTCGATAAGAGCTGCAATATATTTTAGTGCACTTTTAAGAAAGGACTTATTCAAATCAGTTCAGAAATTCTCGTTTAGAAACATAGACGAGTTCTCAACAGGCTCACTTGTTACAAGACTTACAAACGACGTAACTCAAATAGAGCAGACGGTGAGAATGAGCCTTATAATGCTTATGCGTTCTCCCGGACTTCTTGTTGGCGGAATTATAATGGCACTTTCAATTAATAGTGCTCTTGCAAAAATTCTTCTGATTGTTATACCATTTTTGGCAACAGCAATTTTCTTTCTTATGAAAAAAGCATTTCCAAGATTTGGTGTAATGCAAAAGAAAATAGACAGCTTAAATTCAGCCACACAGGAAAATATAACAAATGTGCGTGTTGTAAAATCGTTTGTTCGCGAAAAATTTGAAATAGAAAAGTTTAATAAAGCAAATGAAAACCTCACAAATGCAACGCTAAAGGCAATGCGTGTTATAATCTTTAATATGCCTGTTATGACACTTGCCATGAATATAACCACGCTTGCAATTGTGTGGCGTGGCGGCAACTTTGTTATTGGCGGCACAATGGGTGTTGGTGATTTAAGTGCGTTCACCACATACATAGTTCAGATTTTAATGTCGCTTATGATGCTTTCAATGATTATTATTCAAGGCTCAAGGGCGGCAGCGTCATCAGCAAGAATAAAAGAGGTACTAAATGCAGAGGTTGACCTCACAGACGATAATGCAAAATACCCGCAAAAGATAGTTGAAAACGGTGAAATTGAATTTAAAAATGTCAGCTTTAAATACTATGCCGACAGAGAGGGTTATATATTAAAGGATATAAGCTTTAAGGTTATGCCGTCTCAAACGGTGGGAATAGTTGGCACAACAGGCAGCGGTAAATCCACCCTTGTTCAGCTTATACCGCGTCTTTACGATGTGCTTGACGGTGAAGTGCTTGTTGACGGTATTAACGTGAAGGATTACAATATAAAAAATCTGCGTGACGGTGTTGGTATGGTGCTGCAAAATAATGTTTTATTTTCAGGCTCAATAAAAGATAATCTTAAATGGGGCAACGAAAATGCAACCGATGAAGAAATCGAAGAATTTGCAGCCTACGCACAGGCAGATAAATTTATAGACAACTTCACAGACGGCTATGAAATGGAGCTTGGTCAGGGCGGAGTTAACGTTTCGGGCGGACAAAAGCAAAGACTTTGTATTGCAAGAGCATTGCTAAAAAGACCGAAAATATTAATTCTTGACGATAGCACAAGTGCAGTTGATACTGCAACGGAGGCAAGAATACAAGAAGCCTTTAAAACAACCCTAAAGGCTACAACTAAGCTTATAATTGCACAAAGAATATCCTCGGTTATTGGTGCGGATAAAATTTTAGTTCTCGAAAACGGCGAGATGGCCGGTGAGGGAACACACGAAGAGCTTTTATTAAATTGTGAAGCTTACAGGGAAATTTATTATTCGCAAAATAACTAAAAGGAGGATTAAACATATGGCAGGACCAATGGGACCGGGCGGACCCGGAAGACGTATTAATATGGATACGTCGAAGCCCAAGAATACAAAGGAAACAATTAAAAGACTTTTTTCATACTTAAGTAAAGATAAATTTAAGATTGCTGCGGCATTTGTATGTGTTGTTGTGGCGGCACTCACAAACCTTGCAGGCTCATATATTTTAAGACCCATTATTAACGGACTTATGGAAAAAATCTCCGTGGGGGAGCGTGTGGCAAATCTTATACAAGGCTTGCTGTTTATGGCGTTTATATATGCGGTGGGTGTTGTTGCAAACTATTTGCAACAAAGAATTATGCTTGATGTTTCACAATCAGCAATAAAAAAATTAAGAGCCGATTTATTTGAAAAAATGCAAAAGCTGCCTGTGAAGTTTTTTGATACAAACACCACAGGACAGGTAATGAGCCGATACACAAACGATGTGGATACAATAGGCAATATGCTGTCCACAACAATTGTGCAGATTTTTTCGGGAATAATAAGTCTTACAGGAACACTGTGCCTTATGCTGTACACAAACGTGTGGTTAACTCTTGTTACAATTGTGATGGTGCCAATAATGGCAAAAACAGGTACCACAATTGCGTCACGTTCAAGAAAGTACTTCAGGTCGCAGCAGGAGGCACTTGGCGAAGTAAACGGATATATCGAAGAAACTGTTACAGGTCAGAAGGTTGTAAAGGTATTTTGTCACGAGGAAAAGGCAGTCACGGAGTTTGGAGAGCTAAATGAAAAGCTTAAAGAGCAACAGGTAAAGGCTCAATTTGCAGGTGGTATGATGGGGCCGTGTATGAATGCATTAGGACAAGTCAACTACACACTTACCGCTTGCGTTGGTGCACTTTTATGTGTATATTCGGGATTTGATGTTGGCGGTGTTGCAGTTTTTGTTAACTTTTCAAGACAGTTTTCACGTCCTATAAACGAATTATCACAACAGCTTACGATTATTATGTCGGCACTTGCGGGTGCAGAGCGTGTGTTTGGCGTAATGAACATGGAGGGTGAAAAGGAAGGCGAAAAAGAGATATACCTTGAAAATGTTAAGGGTGATGTTTTAATAGAGAACGTAACCTTTGGTTATGAAAAAGATAAAACAATACTCAAAAACATAAATATCTTTGCCCATCCTGGACAAAAAATAGCACTTGTTGGTTCAACGGGTGCAGGAAAAACCACCATAACAAATCTTATAACAAGATTTTATGATATAAATTCAGGTAAAATAACGGTAGACGGAATAGATATAAACGATATTTCAAGAAAATGCTTAAGAGAAAACATAGCCGTTGTTTTACAAGACACACATCTGTTTACAGGTACAGTTATGGAGAATATCCGTTATGGCAGACTTAATGCAACAGATGAAGAAGTAATACAGGCGGCAAAAACATCATCGGCACATAGCTTTATAATGAATTTACCGCAAGGCTACGAAACCGTGCTTGAGGGTGACGGTGCAAATCTTTCGCAAGGTCAACGTCAGCTTTTAAACATTGCACGTGCGGCGTTGTCGAAGGCACCAATCCTTGTACTCGACGAAGCCACAAGCTCGGTGGATACAAAAACAGAAAAGAAAATAAATGAGGGTATGGACGCTCTTATGAAAGACCGTACCACATTTGTTATAGCACACAGACTTTCTACTGTACGTAATGCGAATGCTATTATGGTTATAGAGAAGGGCGAAATAATCGAGAGAGGAACTCACGATGAGCTTATAGAACAAAAGGGAAGATACTACGAGTTATACACAGGCTTAAAGGAGCTCGATTAAAATACAAATAAGGATGGGAGGATAAAAATGGAAGTATATCAGGTAATATATACCTCTTGCGAAAACAGTCTTATTGAGCCGTCGCTCGGATTAACACAGAGACCAGGGCATAAGATATATTCGTGTTCGGAGGGGTTGAGCCGAGAAAATCTTGATGAGATTATAAGGTTTTCTTCGTATAGACTGCCAAAAAATAACACAAAGGAGTATTCTGATGTTGCGGGTGACCCCAACGTCAGCAATGGATTTCCCAAGGTTTTCCGCACAATACGATTAAGCGACGGAAAAATAGCGGTAATTCAATCTGTATTTGCAGGGGTAGACTATCAGGGATATGAGGGTAATTTTTTTGCTCACGCATTTGTGTTTGATGAATATGACACTAACTTTATTCCCGAAAGATTTTACGGAAGTGAATCGTTTAGGAAATATTTAACAACAGAGGAAGCTGAATGTGAAAAGGTTGAATTTTTACCAAAGCCCGAAATGCCTGTTGTGAGTGAGAACTTTGATGAGGACATATATGCCTTTGTGAATGAAAACAAAAAGAAGCTCTCATATCTTGTAAACAGTGCAATAAAGGTTTTAACGAGTGATGATTTAAATAATCTCTGCATTGTTACAAAGAGTGAGGAAGAAACCGCAAGATACTTAATAGCCCTAAAATATCTTCTGCCCAGAGATATAGCAGAAAATATGGGTATATCAACCTATAATGTATATCTTCCGTCCGACCGTCAAGAAAAGGTTGTTTTCCACGGTACAATACGAGGTGCAAACAACATAACCAGCGAAGCTATTGAATACAGAAAAAATTGTTTGTATATTGAAATGGATAAGCTTAATATTGATGATATTGATATTTCGCCATTGCTTGAAAAATGGAGTGTGGAGGAACTTCGCAAAAATTACGGCGAGTACAGAATAAAAACAACCGAGGGACTGCTAGATTGGGTTGGTACATATGAAAATGTAACAAAGGCAGGAATGGGGTCTAAACTATTAAGACTTCGTCAAACTGCGGGTGAAACTGCATTTATAAAAAGAGCAAACGAGATTTATCCCGAAATTCAAAATGATGAATACAGCGAAGTGCGTTTTGAAATAACAAAGGTTATGTACGATAACATAGACTATTTCCAAAAGCACTTTGCATCACTTGTGCAAACATACATAAATCTTGCAGTAACAAAGCTGTGCGAGGGTGAAAGCTACGATTTGGGCGGAGTATTCTCATCGAAGCTCAACGAACGCAGTCAGGTTGTTGAATTGAAAAAGCAAATGAGTGCAATTATGGAGCTTGCAGGCGATGCAAACTCAAAAATGAGTGCAAAAAATAAATTTATTCTTCTTGGCTTTTTTGCACATATAAAGCACAAATTTGGCGATGAGAGTTGGAAGGACTTTTTTGCAGGCAATAGACGTCATCTTGAAATATTTGTTCAGATGGGTGCACAAACAGTTCTTACAGGCAATGGAATAAATCCATTTGAATCGCCGTCTAACTGGACGAAAGATGATATGTGCGAATTTGTTGCATTCCTTGAAGCCTCAACAGAGGATATGAGGCTTGCGAATATGTGCTTAAAATACATTTATTCAACAACTGACGTTGACTGGGCAATATATGGAATAACAAAAACAAAGCACATAAAAACAAAGGGTGCACAAAAAGCGGATATGGACAAAATCCACTCAATGCTAAAGCGTGTGGGTTATGAGCCGTATAACAACGGAAAATATACCGATTTATTAACCTATGTACACAACGATATGGAGCAGAGCGTGTCGCCACTTTTGATAACAAGAACATTATATACATACCATCAGTGGTTAAAAACATATGGCGATCAGGTAAGAGCAAAGGAAAAAGCAATTGAATTAAGAGAGCTGTTGCTTGAAATGAAAAAGACACAAAATTCGTTGTATAATTATATGATACCAAAGCTTGCTCTTGAAATAATAGAGTCGAGAGGTCATTATCACGAAATAATAATAAATACAGAAACAATGTATACAGGCTTCTGGAATTGGTTTTTAATAGGCTACAACAAGTGTAAGCGTGACGATGAAAAAGCACTCACCTACACAAGAATATATAGGGCAAATCAGGCGAAAATGTCGAAGCTGCCTGTAAGAAAAAAATTAAGAGCCGCTTTTGGTACAGAAAATTAAACATAGAAAGGAAAAATTAAAATGAAGATATCAAAGAAAAGAATAATAACGTTTATGGGTGCACTTGTTATAAGTGTATCATCAATAACAGGAGCATTATGTGTAAATGCTCAATCAACCACACCTGTAACAGGTAACGGCACAGTAACAATCCAACAGCCCGAGCAAAGCACCCAAACTCCAGCAGATACAACACAGGAAACACAGGAAGTTGAAGAGATTGCAGTTCCTACTCCTGTTGCAGTTGTTCAGCAAGAAACTGGTGTTGTAGAACAAACACAGGCTCAAAAGGCAACAGATAAAAAATATGCCTCAAAGGGCTTTGTAATTCTTTGGTTCTTCCTTGGTGTTCTTGTTAATGTAATTTTAAGCTTTATGATAGCAAACAGATTTTATAAAATGTCGAAGCGTGAAAACCACATTAATTCGGAAATAAGAGCGTTAAGACGTGATTTGGAGGAGAAGTTTGTAAACAGCGTGGGAGGTTTTTCTGAAATGGAAACCGACGTCACAAACACAAACGATAATTACAGTGCAGATGGCTCAATAGATTTGGCAGAGCCCAAACAAGAGGAATACTCCAAGGAAAGCGACGATGTATTTAAGCAGTGGGAAAATAAAATGGCAAGACGCTCTGCAAGAAACATAAAGCAAGAAACAAATCAGGAGAATGTTGCAGATAATGAAGAAACTGCAATAGACGAAACAGTACGCTTTAGCACAAGAAAATATAGTCCAACAAGAGAAAATCTTGTGAGTGAGGAAATTCCTGAAGAAGAAACAAAAGCAGATATAATAAAGAACAAGGCAAAGGGAATTATAAACAACATCTTTCCATTCAAGGATTAATCAAATAGGGGATGTTAAAAAAGTGCAGACCGCAAAAAGTCAGGGAATTAATAATATAAATTGATTTCTTAATTATGAAAAACGTAATAAAACAACCAAAATCCATTATTTCTAATTTTTCTTATTTTTTAAGACTTTTTGCTACAAACAAACCTCACCGCTCGCTGTATCACATACAGCTTCGGGTAACCTAAAAAACAAAGCAAAAGCTTTGTTTTTTTAGTTCGGTTTGTTTGTTCTGCATCTTTTTTTCCTATCCCCTTTTTATTTTAAGGAGAGAAAATATGCAAAAAATGAATATTTTTCATATATATTTAAATAAGAAATGAAAAAAATATAAAGAATTTTTGTTAAAATTGTAGACAAATAAAAAGAATTGTGCTATAATATGGTAGGTGTATGATTTTATATTCATTATAAAGGGAGCAAATTGAATGGGAAAAATTATCATGGTTGCTTCGGGCAAGGGTGGCACAGGAAAAACCACCACTGCAGCAAACTTGGGGGCAGCTTTGTCGATGAGAGGTTTTTCAACCGTTCTTGTCGATATGGATATTGGTTTGAGAAATCTTGATATTGCACTTGGTCTTGAAAGCAGTATTGTTTACGACGCTATTGATGCAATAGAGGGAAGATGCTCATTTGATGATGTTCTTATAAAACATTCAGTATATGAAAACCTATATTTTATTGGTGCACCTCAAACAAGAGATATACGTGAGACTGATAATGAAAAGGCAAAGGAATTTTGGGAGCGTATAAAAAACAGGTTTGATTATTGCCTTATAGATGCACCGGCAGGGATTGATGGTTACGGCTTTGATTACGCCATAAATGGTGCAGAAAGTGCAATAATAGTAACCCTTGCCCAGATAACTGCCCTGCGGGATGCCGATAGAGCTATATCTGTTATGGAAGATAATAATATAGAGGATATACGGTTGATTGTTAATCGTGTACGCCCTGAAATGATAAGCAAGGGAATTATGATGAATGTGGATGAATGTATGGACATATTATCTATACCGATGCTTGGTATAGTTCCCGAGGATGAGGAGCTTATAGCAGCATCACTAAAGGGTACACTTGCGGTGTCTGGCGAAAATTCAATAGCAGGCAAAGCGTTTTTGAATATTTCAAGGCGTATTTGCGGTGAGAGTGTGCCAATACTGAAAATGGAAAAGAAATCTTCATTTTTAAAGCAATTGCTGGGCAGGCGTTAATAACGCCCACAGAAAGGGGGAAAATTGTGAATATCGCATTAATTGCACACGACAAAAAGAAGGAGCTTATGGTGCAGTTTTGTATAGCCTATAAGGGCATACTTGAAGGACATGCACTATACGCAACAGGTACAACAGGAAAACAAATACAAGAAAATACGGGTTTAAATGTATACAGATTTCTGTCGGGACCGCAGGGCGGTGACCAGCAGATTGGTGCACGTATTGCATACAACGAAATAGACCTTGTTTTGTTTTTTAGGGATCCATTAAATGCAGAAAGCTACGAGCCTGATGTGTTTTCACTGTTAAGACTTTGTGATATGCACAATATTCCAATAGCAACCAACTGTGCAACTGCGGAGGTGCTCATACACGGGCTTGAAAGAGGAGATTTGGATTGGCGAGATATTGTTAATCCTAAAAAATAAGAAAAGAGGTAGAACATTTATGAAACTATTTAAAAAAGCGATTGTGTGCATTGGTATACTATCAATGCTTGCTTCAACATCTGCAATGGCAGCAACCTTTACAGATATGCCCGACGGCGAGGTTGGACTTGCAATTGAAAATGCAGTAAAGAACGGACTTATTGGCGGTTATGAGGATAACACAGTAAGACCAAACGGAAACATCACAAGAGCAGAAATGGCAGCAATCATCACAAGAGCATTTGGTGTTGTAGATAACGCAAAGGCTACATTTGGTGATGTTGCAGACGATGCATGGTATAAGGATGTTGTGGAAAAGGCTGTTTATATGGGTGCATTCCAGGGTGATGATAAAGGCAACTTTAATCCCGAAAAGAACATCACATTCCAGGAAACCTACACAGTTCTTGCAAGAGTTTTCCAATACATACCAAGAGATGTTACAGTTGATGGAAAAAAGACAACAGTTCCTGTATTAAATGAAGCTGCTTTGGATAAATTTGAAGATGCTTCGTCGGTTGCAGATTGGGCAAAAGATTACGCAATTGCAATTGTAGACAGAGGCGGTTACACAGGTTTTGATGGCAAATTAAAGCCAACAGACTACATCACAAGAGGCGAATTTGCAATGGTGATGGACGAGCTTGTTAGCCTTTATATTGATGAAGCAGGTACATATACCGACGGCTTCGGTAACGGTGCAGTTGTTGTACGTTGCGGCGATGTCACAATTGACGGCTTAAAAACATCAAAGAATGTGATTGTTGGTTATGGTGCCGAAAAGCCTGTAACAATAAAGAACATAGAGTCAAACGCTTCAATAGTTGTATTGGGCGGACGTGACCGCACACCTGTTGAAAAAGAGGTTAATGGACAAAAGGTATTAGAGCCTAATGAAAAGCTTATAAATATTCAGGGTAAGCTTTACGACGTAAGAATTATGCCACCGTATACATTGGCAGGTGTTGAATGGACAAACGAAGATCCTGCAAAGGAAGTATTTATTTTGGTAGAAGACGCCACATCAGTTGTAGACTTTGGTATATCAGACGAATTGAAATAATAAATAACAGGCCGTGAGTAATTGCTGCTTACGGCTTGTGTGTTGTAAAAAAGGAGACATTAAAAATGAAGAAAGCATTGGATATTGCAACAAAGAAGACCCTTAAATCAATAAGAGAAATCGGAAGCAGACAGCTTGAATACGGCGGAGTTGGCGACGGTAATTATTTTGATGTGGATCGTTCAAAATTACGTGATCTAGAACACATATTCTGTTGGACACAGGGCTTCTTCACAGGTATGGCGGGCATTTCATACAGAGTTACACACAACCCTGAATACCTAAAGTGGTTATATTCTGCATATGACCAATTCTACGATAAGGTTTTTGTTAACGACTTTGAAACAATGCATGATGTAGGCTTCTTATATTCACCATACGCAGTTATGACATATAAAATAACAGGCGATGAAAAGATGAAAAAGCTCGCAGTAGGTGCAGCAGACGTACTTATGAAGAGATATATTCCAAACGGACACTACATAAAAGCGTGGGGAAGAATGGATAACGTTACACCTCCATATGTTGATGCCGAGTTGGCAAAAGACCATTTCTTTACAAAGAGTAATGGTTTGGCTATTATAGACTGTATGATGAATTTGCCTATCTTGTTCTTTGCAAGTTCGGTTACAGGTCATCCTGCATATCAGAATGTGGCAATTGAGCACATAGAAACAACAATCAAACACTTCATTCGTGATGATTATTCAAACTTCCACGCATTTAGGTTTAATCCCGAAACAGGTGAACCTATGCACGGTGACAACTTCTGCGGATATGGTGTTGATACATATTGGGCAAGAGGTACATCGTGGTTGATATATGGTCTTGTTATTGCATATAGCTACACAAAGAACGAAAAGTATCTTGATATATGCGAAAAGGTTACAGAAAAGTTTATTAGCGAGTGCAGAGAAGACGGAATGGCAGATTGGGATTTCAGACTTCCTGCCGATAAGCCTATGTTAAGACCTGCACGTGCGGGTGCAATGCAAGATACACACGAGGAATGTATACTCGATACTTCTGCAGTTGCGGTTACAGTGTGTGCTGCTCAACAGTTCTTAAAATACAGAAAGAACAATAAAATTGAAGAATATAAGAATACAGCATTAAATACTTTAATAACAAAGTATTTCAATACAGATGAAAATGTTTGCGGTATGCTCCATCATGTAAACGGTGAAATGGAGTATGTATCATTTGGTGATTTCTATCTTATGGAAGCACTTGCAACGGAAACTTATGATATAGAAACCTGTTGGTAAGCAACGGGGGATGAGCCGTTAAAGACAGTAATTTTAAAAGGCAGAAACGATTGATTTCGTTTCTGCCTTTTCTTGTAGGGACAGGCGTCCTCGACTGTCCGCTTCGTTATCACACGATATAAATCACCTTGATTTTTAATAAATAATCTCTAAATTAAGTTCTTCCTTTTTCCACTTACACGTGTTAATGCTTTTGCAATTATAACACAAACGTGACAGCTTGTCGGCACGTTGTATTATTCCTAAAAGCCCTGTACTTTTATCCTTGCCGTGAATACTTATGGCATTTGTAATCTGTTCTGTTTCATTTTCACAAAAGTCACAGTCGGGGAGAATTTTTTTTGCAAGTAATACACTTTCCTGTGCGTGATTTTCGTAGTTAATACCTCTGCCTAAATCGTGTAGCAGTGAGGTTGCATAAATAATTTCTTTATTTATATTTGCATTTTCCTCTAAATTTATTATATATGCAATTCTTGCAACATCCATTGCGTGATTTACGCCGTGCAGACAATATATTCTGCCATTTTCAAGCTGCGAAATTTTATCCATAATCTCCTTGTAGAGCGGATGATGGTATATTTTATTAATTCTCTTCATTTCTAACCTCTTTTTTATCTTTCTGGAAATTACTACTTTTAAGTTGTAATTTCCGGAATTACAAAAAGTCTACATATGGAAGTGAGCTGTGCGAGCGACAGTCACAATAGTGACTTTTTTATGTCTGCAAGGAACGAAAGCGAGCCAAAGCATATTATAATGCTATCCCTTTCCTTTTTACATTCCCTTATTGCCTCACCAAGTGAAACAGCATACACGTTTTTATTGTATTTTCTTAACACTGCTGCATATTTTTCGCTATCAAGTCCTCGTGATGTGGGTGGTGTTATTGCATATATTTTTTTTGCACGCGGTGCGGTTATTTTTGCGCTTTTCTCGTAGTCCTTATCTGCAAAGGTGCCTGTTATGTATATTATATCTTTACCCTTAAAATACTCATCAACACTTTGCATAAGAGCAAAAACACCGTCGATGTTGTGTGCACCGTCCAACACAAAGAGCGGATTATCGCAAATAATTTCAAAGCGGCCGTTCCATATAACATCCTTAAGACCTGCTTTTATGGTTTCATTATCAACATTCTCCAAAACACGCACCGCCTCAATGGCAAGTGCTGCATTTTGCAACTGATACAAGCCGAGTGCATTAAGCTCTATGTTTTCTATGTTGTCATAATCAAAATACTGTTTGTTATCCCGAAAGCCTTTATAGTCTGCCTCTTTTGTAAATATAAGCTTCGTATTTTTTAGGTGTGAGTATTCCTCAATTATCTTTTTAGCACCCGTATTTTGGATTGCACTCACAACGGGTACATTTGTTTTTATTATTCCGCATTTTTCGCCTGCAATTTCCTCTATTGTATTACCAAGATATCCGATATGGTCTATACCAATTTGAGTTATAACCGATAAAACAGGGCTTGTAATAACATTTGTTGCATCAAGCCTTCCTCCCATACCAACCTCAATAATAACATAGTCGCAGTTATTCCTTGCAAAATACAAAAATGCAAGTGCGGTTTGAGCCTCAAACGCAGTTGCACGCTTAAAACCGTTACCACACATTTTATGCACTGCCTTTTTAACGTGTGTGATGCACTCGTTAAATTCTTGTGGCTCTATATTTTTTTTATTTATGCTGTATTTTTCCAAATCGCAGAAAACGGCAGGGGAAACATATCTTCCCACACGCTTTCCCATTTTCATTAATATACCCTGAATGAATGCACCAACAGAGCCTTTTCCATTGGTGCCTGCAATGTGAATAATATTTAAGGAGTTTTGAGGATTTCCCAATTGCGACATCAATTCCGTCATTGTTTCAAGACCTAAAGCTATGCCGCTTTTTGAGCACTCCTCCAAAAAGTCAAGTGCCTCCTTTGAAATGGTGTTATTCACTTATTTCGTACCTGTCTAAATTACGATACTGTATTGCCTCGGCAATATGCTCGGGCAAAATATTCTCCGACTCGGCAAGGTCGGCTATTGTTCTGGCAACCTTTAAAACTCTTGAACGTCCCCGAGGCGACATTCCGAATGCTTCAAAAGCACGTTTTAAAAGAGCGTCTGCCTCGCTGCTTATTGTGCAAAAATCCTCGAGCTGACCTGCACCAAGCTGTGAGTTTGAGGTAATGTTAAGGTCTTTATACCTTTCCTGTTGCTTCTTTCTTGCTTTGTTTACTCTTTCTTTTATTTGTTCGCTCGTTTCGGCTCTTTTGTTTGAGCTTAAATCGGTGTATGCAACGGATGGCACCTCAACCTGAATATCAATTCTGTCTAAAAGCGGACCCGATACCTTGCCTATGTATTTTAATCTGTCCTTTTCAGAACAGGTGCATTTGTGGTTGGGGTCGCCGTAATATCCGCATTTACAGGGGTTCATACTTGCCATAAACATTATATTACACGGATATGTAAGACTTGCATTAACACGTGAAATTGTAACGGTTCCGTCCTCTAATGGCTGACGCAAAACCTCTAAAACATCACGGTGAAATTCGGGAAGCTCGTCAAAAAACAAAATTCCGTTGTGTGCAAGTGAAAGCTCGCCAGGTTTTGGTGTGCTGCCTCCGCCCGAAAGACCTGCATTTGAAATTGTATGGTGCGGATTTCTAAATGGCCTTGTTGTAACAAGGGGAGTATCACGCTCCAACAGTCCCGCAATTGAGTGTACTTTTGTAACCTCAAGTGCTTCGTTGAAGGTCATATCGGGTAAAATGGTGCTCATTCTTTGTGCAAGCATTGTTTTACCTGTACCTGGTGAGCCGATTAAAAGAACATTGTGATTGCCTGCCGCAGCAATTTCAAGTGCTCTTTTTACGTGTAGATTTCCCTTGACTTCTGAAAAATCTACCATATTGTTCTTTTTATTTTCAAGGTATTTTTTAATATCAACCTTATGTGGTTTTATAAGCCTTGTACCGCCGTAGTGGTCGCAAATGTCGCCCAAAGTGTTCACAGGGTATATTTCCATTCCCTCAACCACTGCCGCCTCACTTGCATTCCCCATTGGTACATATGCTTTTTTAAATCCCTTCTCGTATGCAGTTATAACCATTGGTAAAACACCGTTTATTTCATTTACGGTGCCATCAAGAGAAAGTTCGCCAATAAACACAGACTCTTCAAAATCAGTTATATCTATTTGCTCTGTTGCACAAAGTATTGAAACTGCTATGGGTAAATCGTAGCAGGAGCCTTCCTTGCGTTGATTTGCAGGAGTCATATTCATAATAACACGTTTTGAGGGGAAACGGAGGCCTGTGTTTCTTATTGCAGATTTTACCCTCTCCTTTGCTTCCTTTACAGCGGCATCGGGCAGACCCACAAGCTCAAAGGCAACCATTCCGTTTGTTATATCGGTTTCAACACACACAGAAAAGCCGTCTATTCCCATAAGTCCGATTGTGTATATTTTTGAAAACATATTATTTACCCTTTCTCTTTTAACCAAGAAGTACATCTATTGCATAAATTATATCAAATTGCATATTAATTGTCAATGACTAAATGGTGATAGAAGAAATAAAATGAGCTGTAAAAAGCTTTGTTTTTACAGCTCATTTTGTTTTTAACATTTATTTTATCTGTTTAATATAAGCTTTGTAAGCTCAACAGGGTCAACAATCTTGCCGTCCTTATAAACACGCATATTACCTGATGCGATTTCGTCTATAAGTATAACCTCGTTGTTGTTGTAGCCGAATTCAAATTTTATATCCCATAAATCAAGACCTATTGTTTTTAAATCGTCTGCAACAATCTTTGTAATTTTAAGAGTTTGCTCTTTCATACTCTTAAACATTTCCTCACTCATAACACCAAGAGCAGCAAGTCCCTCGCTTGTTACAAGCGGGTCGCCCTTTTCGTCGTTCTTGAAGGTACATTCAACATATCCACCCTCAAGCGGAGTGCCGTCTTCTATATACTCGCCGTATCTTCTTATAAAGCTTCCTGTTGCAACAAGTCGGCAAATAACCTCAAGACCGTGACCGAAAACTGTAGCAGGAAGAACCTCCATTGTTGCCTCGTCAACATTGGCACTAACGTAGTGTGTTTTAATTCCAGCTTCTTTAAGCATATCAAAGTAATAAACAGAAGTTCTTAAATTTGCTTTACCAATACCCTCAATTGTTAGACCAACAGAGTTTTCGCCTGGGTCAAAAACGCCGTCTTTACCTGTACAATCATCCTTGAACTTCAGCATTACGTTGCCGTTATCAAGACTAAACACATCTTTTGTTTTTCCTTCATAAATCTTTTTCATAATCATTGCCTCCTGTGTTTTATAAAATAAAATTCCGTATGTGTCAATTATATCACACTGCATACAAAAAATCAAATATTTTTTTAAAAAAGTGGTATACAACAAAATGTTGACGGTTTGGGTAATATTTTTTGTATATTTTGATTTTTTACTCGCCTTAAAATAAACTTTTAAGGTGTAATTTTTGTGGTGAAAAAAACCTGTATTTATTGTGCTGTAAATATGCTAAATTATTTGACAAATCGGTGATTTTGAGGTATAATATATATGTTGTGCAAAGTGGTGCAAACAACAAAAAAGACAACGAAAATTTAAAGACCTCAAGAGGGCAGAAGGGATATAAAAATGGTAAGACATATAGTAGCTTGGAAAATAAAGGAAACAGAAGATAAAACAAAAAAGGCTCTTGAAATAAAAAGAGAAATAGAAGCTTTAAAAGACAAGATAGAAGTTATAGTTGATATTGAGGTTGGTATAAATTTTAATGAGTCGGACGGTGCTTCGGATATAGTGCTTGTTTCAACCTTTAAAACAAAGGAGGATTTGCAAACATATCAAGACCACCCCGAGCACAGAGCTGTTGCAGTAAACTGTGTACGACCTAATGTTTGCGAACGCAGAGTTGTCGACTACGAATTTTAAAAACAGGGAGGTTTGCTTTTAAATGGCAAAAACCATAGACAAGGAACTGTTGGAAAAACAACAGAAATTCATTATAAAGCTAAAACAGGATAATATAAACTTTGCTCAAAAAAACGGCAGACCAAGACTTGCACTCACCGAAACGTATGGATGTCAGCAAAACGAAAATGACACTGAACGTATCAGAGGAATGTTACACGAGGCGGGCTTTGAATTTACCGAAGATGACAATGTTGCAGACGTTATTATATACAACACCTGTGCGGTGCGTGAAAATGCCGAGGATAAGGTGTTTGGCAGACTTGGTATTTTAAAGCATAAAAAGGAGAGCCGTCCCGATTTTGTTATTGGTATCTGCGGTTGTATGGTACAACAGGAGCATATAACAGAAAAAATCAAGAAAATTCACAACCATGTGGATTTGATTTTCGGCACACATGCACTGTATAAAATGCCCGAGCTTTTATATAATGCAATGCACTCAAAGAAAATGGTGGTGGATATAGCCGACAGTGAGGGTGCAATTGCCGAGGATATACCAATGCTGCGTGATTATGCTCAAAAGGCATGGGTTTCGGTTATGTATGGGTGTAACAATTTCTGCTCATACTGTATTGTACCATATGTACGAGGCAGAGAAAGAAGCAGAAAGCCCGAGGCGGTTTTAAATGAAGTCCGTGAGCTTGTAGCGCGCGGATGCAGTGAAATCAGTCTTTTGGGGCAGAATGTTAATTCCTACGGAAAAGACCTTGATGAAAAAATTGATTTTGCCGATCTTTTGGAGGATGTCTGCAAAATAGACGGTATAGAAAGAATCCGTTTTATGACAAGTCATCCAAAGGATATCAGCGACAAACTTATAGACACTATGGCATCAATCCCGAAAATCTGCAAACAGCTTCACCTTCCTGTTCAGGCAGGCAACAACAAAGTCGGATCGTAGCCATGTCGTTCT